>DASYCK010000024.1:0-7888 GCA_036500205.1 Polyangia bacterium
GGAGGCGACCACAGGTGTTCGATTTCGACGTGCTCAAGATCAGCGAGGCGCCGGAGACCGGCCTCGACGGTGGCGGTGTTGGAGAGCGTGCGAGGGGGCGCACGCTGGCGCTCAGCACGATTCGCCTCGACGTGCGGGTCACCGACATCCCGCGCGGGCCGGCGCTCACGCTGTCGCCTGAGGCGGGCGTGGCGACGGCCATCGAGGCGCTGCAGCGGCGGGGTCGGGGCGCGGCGGTGGTGGTGCAGAATCACCGCCCGCTGGGCGTGATCACCGATCGCGACCTCCTCACCCAGGCGGGCGCCGACGTCGACGATCTGCGGGCCATCCCGATCGCCGCGATCATGCTCCCCTGCGCCGAGCCGCTGCGCGAGAGCGACACCGTCGGGACGGCGCTGCGCAACATGTGCGCCCGCCGGCAGTGGCACCTGCCGATCGTCTGCAGCCGCGGCCTCTTCCTGGGCTCGCTGGACATCGCGGACATCTCGCTCTGGCTGCGGGATCGGTTGACCTGGATTTCAGTCGACGCGGCCTTGGCCGGCGTCGAAGCGGCTCTGTAGTCCGATTGGGGGTGGGTCAGAGGAGAGACACCCGGGAGCGGCGCGCGTGGCGGGGACGGTGGAGGGGATAGCGGTGGCGCGCCGCCCCCGGGGCTCGTTGGGATGAGCGGGTCGGCGGGGCCGCAGGCGCGGCCTGGCTGCGGCCGATCCGTCCGCTGGCCCTCCTGGCGACGCCGAACGCCGGCGTCGGGCCGTAGCTGAGCCGCGGCCCGAGTTTTCTCGGTTTTTTCCGGTCTGTAACGGGTTCGTCACCGCGCTCCTCTACTGTCGGGCCCGCATGACTGGGGAATCCAACGTCGATCGACGTATCTTGGTGGTGGAAGACGAGCCCGATCTACGCGAGCTTCTCACCTACAACCTGACCGCCGCCGGCTTCACCGTGCAGGCGACGGAGAACGGCACCGACGGGTTGGAGGCGGTGCAGCGCTTCGCCCCCGACGTGGTCCTGCTCGACCTCATGTTGCCCGACATTCCAGGTACCGAGGTCTGCAGGCGGATCCGCGGTGACACCGCCGCGCGACAACCGGCCGTGATGATGCTGACCGCCAAGGGCGAAGAGATTGACCGCGTGGTGGGCTTCGAGCTGGGCGCCGACGACTACGTGGTCAAGCCCTTCAGCGTGCGCGAGCTGGTCCTGCGGGTCGGCGCCATCCTGCGCGCACGCCGCCCGATTTCGAACGGCACGCAGAGCGCGCCCCAGCGGCGCCGCTATGTCGTGGGCCCGCTGGAGCTGGACGTCGACGGCTATCACGTCTTCGTCAACGGCGCCGAGGTTCACGTCAGCACGCTGGAGATGCGCCTCCTCGCCTACCTGGTCGAGCACCGCGGCCGCGTCCGCTCCCGCGAGGACCTGCTGGAGGACGTCTGGGGCTACAAGCCCGGCGTCTCCACCCGCACCATCGACACGCACGTCAAGCGCCTCCGCGACAAGCTGGGCGAGGCGGGGGCGCTGGTGGAGACGGTCCGCGGGACGGGCTACCGCCTGTCCGCCGAGCACCAGGTCGTCATCAAGGACTGACCCCCGCCCCGGATCCTAGCGACCCGTCAGGCGCGACCAGGGGATCGATGACCAACTCCAGATCGCGACTGCTGCGGGGGACCCCGTGGAACGAGCTCGCGAAGGATCCGACCACCATGTAAGGGATCCCGGCGCCACCAAGCTTAGCGGTCAATCTCGCGAGGAAACCGCCGACGCTCTCGTCGATCATGGCGCCCGAAGAGGGCGTCCGGGCCATGCGCGAAGGAAGAGGTCGTCACCATGGAGGAGGCGATAGAGAGCGCACTCGACGTCGTCGTCCGTGTACTCGGGGTGACGGGCGCGAATTCCCGCGCGCGCGATCTGGCGGGTATCGACCGACATCTGGGCGGCCAACCGCGCGCGCCCTGCTGGACCGAGGCGCTGATACACGGCGAGCTGGACGGCCTGACTGGCGGCGTCCGTATCTCGCGCCCGCATGACCGACACTATACCTCGGCGGGTGGGTCGGAGGCCGCAGCGCGGCCATTTGCAGGCTAGACCGCCAGCGGCGCCGGGAAGCTGGACTCGCCCCCAAACGCCTCGGCGGCGTCGTCCCAGGGGGCCGGGATGTCCAGCCAGAGCGGCCCTCCCAGCAACATCCCGCGCCCGTCGTGCGAGAAGACGCGCACCCGACCGAGCTCCGTCGACGAGCCGGCGTTGAGGACGTGCATCGGCCGCGGCGGCCCGAACAGGCGGGCGCCGCGCGGGATGTGGCGGTGGCCGTGCAGGACCAGGTCGCAGCGGCCGCGCACCCGCTTGAGAAGATCGCGCCCGCGCGTCAGCTCCGAGGTGAAGATGAAACCCAGCCACGACGACAGGCGCTCCGCCACGTGCTCATCTGGCATCGGGAGCACGTGGTGGTGGAGCGCGATGACGACCAGCGCGCCGGCCGGCGCCGCGTCCAGCGCGGCGTCGATGGCGTCGAGGTCGGCGTCGTCGAGGCTGCCGTGACCATTGATCCAGGAGCGGTTGTGCGGCGCCGTGGAGTTGACGCGCACGATATAGAGCCCGGGGCGGGTCGTCGTCTGCACCCGCGGCCCTTTCATGAGGGCGCCCGAGACGTCGTCCCCCAGACAGTCGTGGTTGCCGGGGACGGTGATCATCCGCCCCTGCGCGATGAGCGAGGCGAAGGTCGATTCGAACTGCTCCAGCTCGCGGCGAAGCCCCCGGTGAGTCAGATCGCCGGTGGCGACCACCTGATCGATCCCCGACTCCATGAGCTGCGCGCAGAGGCGAACGGCATTGGCGTCGTTCTCGGCGCTGCGGCCGATGTGAAGATCAGAAATGTGCGCGAATTGCGCCGCCTGCTTCATGCGCACAGGTTAGGAGGACACCGTGAACGCGTCGCTTCAAACTCGTGCCGGCGAAGAAACATTGCCGGCACGAGTCGGCGACCTGGACGTCTACCGCCGCTATTTGATGGGGAAATATCCCACCTTGGTGACGATCCCCTGCCCCGCCGGCGCCAGCACCCAGTCGGTGAAGGCCTTGATCTCGGCCGACGGCTTGGCGCGCACGTAGAAGAACAGCGGGCGCGACAGCGGATAGGTCCCGCTCTTGATCGTCGCGTTGTCGGGGGCGATGGCGGTCGAGCGGGCATCCTTCTTCACCTTGAGGACCTTGATGCCCTTGGCGTAGGCGGCGCCGCCGTAGCCGATCCCGAACTTCTCCTTCACCACCGCGTTGACGACGGCGGCCGTCCCCGGCATGGCCTGCGCGCGCGGTGTGTAGTCGGCGTTCTGTAGCACGTGCTCCTTGAAGAAGACGTAGGTGCCCGAGCTGTTCTCGCGCGAGTAGGGAATGATCCTGGCGTCGGGACCGCCCACCTGCTTCCAGTTTTCCACCTTGCCGGTGAAGATCTGTTTCAGCTGGTCCATCGTCAGCTCGTTGAGCGGGTTCGAGTCGTTCACGTAGACCGACAGGCCGTCCTTGGCGACGGTGATCTCGACGGGGGGCGCGCCGGCCTTCTCGGCAAGCTGCTTCTTCTCTGCGTCCTTCATGGCGCGCGACGCCTCGCAGACGTCCGTCGTGCCGTTGATGAGCGCGCTGATGCCCGTCCCCGAACCGCCGCCCGTCACCTGGATCGTCGTCGAGGGGTGCGCCTTCATGTACTCCTCGGCCCACCGCTGCCCCAACACCACCATCGTGTCCGAGCCCTTCACGGTCACCGTGCCCGCGAGGGCGGGCTTGGCGCCCCAAGCGCCGAGCGCGAGCGTCGCCGCGAGCGCGGCCTTGATCATGGTCTTCATCGTCGTCTCCCCTTCATGTTCGCGGGCATCGTGCCCGCGCCACGTGACACGGGGGTGACGAACAGGAAACGTTTGGGAAGACGATCACACTCGGGCGGACGCCCGAGTCGTCACAGCGCGACGGCGAGGCGGAAGAGGAGCTCCTGCTCCCAGGGGCTGGCGAGGTTCTTCACGATCCCGCTGGCGTCGTTCCCCTGGCCGAAATGGTTGAGCACGTAGTTGAACGTGGCGCGGAACCGCTTCGAGTGCCAGTAGTTCACGCCCAGCTCGGCCGAGTCGACGATGGTCTTTCCGTACGCCGAGGCGTCGGGCGCGATGGTGGTGCCCCCGGGCAGCGCGAAACCGGTGACGCTCTCGTCGAGGTGCTCGTAGCGGAACGCCACCATGAGGCCGTCCTGGATGGGCCGCACGCCGAGCTTCTTCCAGCGGAGGAACGGCTCCAGTCCCTGTTGATCGCCGATGATTCGATCGTCGCCCAAGAGCCACACCCAGGCCTCGCCGTAAGCCGAGTAGCCCTTCAGATCGGCGGCGCGGATGATGGTGCCGGCGCCGTTCGAGGCGATGGTCTCTTGCGACAGCGGGCTGTGCCGCCAGACGATCTCGCCGCGCACGCCGTACTTGTGGTTGACGGGGGCGTTGATCTCGCCGGCCGCCGCGTTGAGCCGGCCGACCTGGCGCAGCTGCATCGCCGTGTTGGCCGTGCCGTTGTAGGTGGTGTTGAACTGGCTGAAGCTGAGAAAGGTGAAGCTTCCCTGCGTCGTCTGCGACGTCGGCGGCAGCGCGTTGGTGCGATCGCCGGTCCAGAACGAGCCGCCGATCTCGACGTCGTGCAAGGGCCCGTCACCCGTGAACGAGAACGGCGCGATCCAGGCGCGGCCCATCCAGTCGAACGCGCGATCGACGTTCTTGAAGTTCTGGCCGTCGCCGTTCACCAGCGCCAGCGAGTAGTAGAAGTTCCGGTCGTCATTGAACCCGTGCAGCATCGCCCCCGTCTCCTTGTTGTCGGGGATGCCGAAGGCCCGCACGGTGATCGAGCGCTCCATGAAATCGAAGTACTTGTCTGACGTACGGTTCTCCAGCGTGAAGGGTCCGTCGTACTGGCCGACCTGCAGGATGACCAGGTTGTTCCAGGGGGCGAGCGCCACGAAATCGTCGGTGGTCGCGAGGTTGGACGGCGCGGCGGGCGCCGCGGCGGCCGGGGGTCCCTGCGCGAAGTCCCCCGCGAGCCAGAAGTAGACCCACGATCCGATCCAGCCGCCGAGCTCGAGCCGCGCGCGCCGCAAGAGGAAGGTGTTGTTGGGGATCTTGTCCTTGTACTTGTCCTTCGAGTACCCGAAGAAGTAGCTGTCGACTTGCAGGCGCCCGCTGGGGAACAAAATGAAGGCGTTGTCCGGCGAGCGCAGGAAGGCGACGCTGTCGCTGAATCCCGCCAGCGGCTCCGCGGAGACCGGCTGCCGCGCGGGTGGCGACGCCTCGACGACCGGCGGCGCGTCAGGCGCGGCGGCCGGCGGCATCTCGGCGGGCGGCGGCGCGGGCGGCTGAGGCAGCGGTGGCGCCGGGGCCGGAACCGGCTCGGCCTCGGGGGTGTACCCGGGGGGCGGCGCCGGCGGCGGCGTCGTGCTCGCGCCCGGATGCTGGTTCGAAATGTCGGTCGGCGGTAGCGTGGAGGTCTGCGCGCGCGCCAGGCGAGCCGGGCACGGAAGAGCAACGCAGACCGCCAGGATGGCGGTCGAGAGCGAACGGACGGAGCGAAAGCTCGGGAACGCGATCATGTCTGCTCTTTCTGCCGGAACGACACGACCGGCTGGCGGGTGGCGACTATTCTCTCGGGGCGGGCTCCTGTCGAGGTGACAGTTCTCTGCGGCCCATTCCTTGTCGCCCGTCGCCGGTTTCGGGTGTGTAACGTGGTTGTCACAATCGCGGCACGTGTTCGTCAACGGCAGGTGCTTCTATCCACTGTGTGACGACCACCGAAGGGGCCCTGGCCATGGCCAGCCGAAAGTCCGGCGCCAAGACCACCGTCCCGCCGACCCGTCCGCCCAAGCTGACGCTGGCCCCGGCGCCGCTCTGGCACCGGGCCGCCGAGTGGACCCTGCGCTGCCTGGCCGTGTCGGCGATCGTCGCCATCGTCCTCATCCTCGTCTTCATCGGCAAGGAGGCGGCGCCCATCTTCTACAGCGCGGCGGTGCGCGCCGAGGTCACCATCTCGAAGATGTGGATCCCCCAGCTCTGGCCGGGGTACGATGAGGCGGCGTCGATCTGGCAGCCGGTCTCGGAGATCCCCAAGTTCGGGATCTGGCCTCTCATCCTGGGGACGCTCAAGGTCACCGTGGTGGCGATGCTGGTCTCCGTGCCGCTCGGCGTGGGCGCGGCGCTCTACGTCGCGGAGTACGCGCGTCCGCGCACGCGCGAGATCCTCAAGCCCGCCGTCGAGCTCCTGGCGGGGATCCCCTCGGTGGTCCTCGGATTCTTCGCGCTGATGGTGATGGCCACCTGGTTCCAGAACATCTTCCACCTCGAATCGCGCCTCAACGCGCTGGTCTCCGGGGTGGCGCTGTCGTTCGCGGTGATCCCGGTGATCTTCACCCTGGCCGAGGAGGCGCTGCGCGCCGTTCCCCGCAGCTACGTCGAGGCCTCGACGGCGCTGGGCGCCGCGCGCTGGCAGACCACGTTGCGCGTGGTGCTGCCGGCAGCCAGCCCCGGAATCGCCGCCGGCGTCGCGCTGGGTCTCGGGCGCGCGGTGGGCGAGACGATGATCGTCCTCATGGCTTCGGGTAACGCGGCCATCGTCTCGGCCAGCTTCGCGGACTCGGCGCGCACCATCGCCGCCACCATCGCCGCCGAGCTGGCCGAGGTGGTGTTCGGCGGCTCGCACTACACCGTGCTGTTCTTTCTGGGGACCATCCTGTTTCTCACCACCTTCTGCATCAACTCGCTCGGTGACTGGGCCATCCGGCGGATGAAGCGCCGGCTGGGGGCGACGTCGTGAGCGCCGGCGCAGGAGCCGTCGTCCCCCCCAATCGCGAGGCGCAGGCACGCCTGGCGGTGCGACGCACGCGCCGCAACTTCGTCGGTGACGGCGCGATGGCGCTCGCCTCGGGCGCCGCGCTCCTGATCGTGCTGGCGGTCCTGGCCGTCATTCTCCTGGATGTCCTGCACAACGGGCTGCCGCGCCTGTCGTGGGCGTTCCTCACGCAAGCCCCGCGCGAGGGGATGACCGAGGGAGGCATCTTCCCGGCCATCGTGGGCATGGTGGAGATGGTCATCCTGATGACCCTGGCGGGGGTCCCGGTCGGCGTGGCGACGGCGATCTACCTGCACGAGTATTCGTCGCCCGTCTCGCCGGTGACGCGGGCGATCCGGATCGCGGTGGCCAACCTGGCCGGCGTCCCCTCGATCGTCTTCGGCCTGTTCGGCCTCGGCTTCTTCATCCAGTTCCTGGGCGCCGGGATCGACAAGGTGTTCTTCCACGGCGAGAAGGTCTACGGACAGCCGGCGCTCATCTGGGCGGCGCTCACCATGGCCGTGCTGACGCTGCCGGTGGTCATCGTCGCCACCGAGGAGGCGCTGCGCGCGGTCCCGCGCGAGCTGCGCGAGGCCTCGCTGGCGCTGGGCGCAACCAAGTGGCAGACGGTGATGCACGTGGTGGTGCCGCAGGCGGCGCCGGGGATCCTGACCGGCACCATCCTGGCCGTGAGCCGCGGCGCGGGCGAGGTGGCGCCGATCCTCTTCACCGGCGCGGCCTACTTCCTGCCGAAGCTCCCCAAGCATCTTTCGTCGCAATTCATGTCGCCGAGCTACCATGTGTACGTCCTCTCCACGCAATCTCCCGATGTCGACGCCACCAAGCCGATCCTCTACGCCACCGTGCTGGTGCTGCTGGTGTTGACGTTCACGCTCAACCTGGCAGCGGTGGTGGTACGCGCGCGGATGCGGCGGCGGCAGGGAGTGCCGGCTTGACCGCCAACGGCGTCCCCAAGGCCGAGCCGGAAGCGAAGCTGGTCGTTCGCAACCTGACCGTCTTCTACGGCGACAAGAAGGCCGTCGGTCCGGTGGCGATG
>DASYCK010000025.1:0-23393 GCA_036500205.1 Polyangia bacterium
CTGACCGGTTCAGGCTTGTTCCCAGCGGCCATGACTGCGTTGCTCCTCGGTTACGTACCTACGGGTATGCGCCCTCGTCGCGCCTTGTCCTGCCCGCTCGGCCCTACGCCTCAACCGATCACCTTCTCTGTGTCGGGGTACCAGGGCTCGCCCGACTTTCCCGGGGCGGGAAGCCGGTGTACCCTACCGCGCCAATGGCCGATTCTCCGCGATTCCCCGCCTCTTCCACGCGCGCCCGCGCGCCCCACCCTCGCGACGGACGTTGAACGTGGAAACCGCCAACACCGTCGCCGCGACCCTGGATATTTTCCTCCAGACGCCGAACCTCAACCAGTGGATCTTCGACCGGCTGAGCCCGTGGTGCGGCCGCCGGGTGATGGAGGTGGGCGCGGGTCTCGGCACCATCACCGAGCTGCTCTCGGATCGCGAGCTGGTGGTCGCCACCGAGATAGACCCGGAGTTCCTCGAGAAGCTGAAGACCCGGTTCGTCGGTCGCCCCCACGTGAAGGTGCATGGCCTGGATCTGGAGCAGGTCGACGTCGAGGCGCTGCGCGCGCACCGGCTCGACACCATCCTGTGCGTCAACGTCCTCGAGCATGTGCGCAACGATCGGGACGCCTTGCGACGCATGGGCGAGGCGCTGCAGCCGGGCGGACGCCTGCTGCTGTACGTCCCCGCGTTGCCCTGGCTGTACGGCACGCTCGATCGCGGGCTGCAACATCACCGGCGGTACGCCCGCCAGCCACTCGAGAACCTCCTCGCCGAGACCGGCTGGAACGTCCTTCACCAGTCGTGGATGAACGTGCTCGGCATCCCGGGCTGGTTCCTCAATTCGCGCATCCTCGGCCGCAAGATCCTGCCGACCCGCCAGGTGGGGCTGTACGACAAGCTGACACCGCTGTTTCGCATGGAAGAGCATCTGCGACCGCGCATCGGGATGTCCCTGGTCGTCGTGGCCGAACGGACGGCCTGAGCAGCGGGCTCGCCGCCAGGCCGGCCCGCGCTCAGGAGCGGCGGATGCCGTACTTCAGGATGCAATACAGCGCGCGCACGCCGTCCTTCCAGCCGATCTTCTTGCCTTCTTCGTAGGTGCGTCCCTGGTAGCTGACGGGGACCTCGTAGACGCGCAGCCGCTTCTTGGCGATCTTGGCGGTCAGCTCGGGCTCGATGCCGAAGCGATCCTCCTCGACCTCGATCGACTTGATGACGTCGGCGCGAAACGCCTTGTAGCAGGTCTCCATGTCGGTGACGTTGATGTCGTTCAGGGCGTTCGAAAGCAAGGTCAGGCTCTTGTTGAGCACCGTGTGCCAGAAGTACAGCGCCCGCCGCGGCGACCCGATGAACCGCGACCCGAAGCAGACGTCGGCG
This sequence comes from Polyangia bacterium, assembly GCA_036500205.1. Classification (GTDB taxonomy): domain Bacteria; phylum Myxococcota_A; class Polyangia; order Fen-1088; family Fen-1088; genus DASYCK01. Next base: position 1,369 of record DASYCK010000025.1, read on the forward strand.
ATGCCATCGACGATCGGCTGGATCACGCGCGGGATGTCGCGCGGGTCGTACTCGAGATCGGCGTCCTGAATGACCACGATGTCGCCGGTGGCCCGCGCGAAGCCGGTCCGCAACGCCGCGCCCTTGCCGGCGTTCTTCGGCTGCAGGACCACCTGCACGCGATTTTGGCCGCTCAGGTGCGCGCCAGCCGGCAGCCACGCCGCCAGCGACCGCTGTTCGAGGTCGGTGAGCAGTTCACGGCTGCCGTCCGTCGAGCCGTCATCGACGAAGACGAGCTCCTTGTCCATTTCGACGGCGACGACCCGTCGGACCAGCTCTTTCAGGGTTGGCGCTTCGTTGTAGACGGGAATGACCAGCGAGACTGTCACGCCGCCACGGAACCACAGGCCGCTCCCGTCGTCAAACGATTCCCGGGGGGGGCGAAGCCCTCACAGCGGGGCGGCGTGTCCGGTCTCGCTCGGGACCGCCTTGCGGGGCGCGTCCTGCTCTTCCAGCTCCGCCTGTTCGGCGCTCATCTCCTGGCCGATCGCCTCCAGCCGATCCTCGTCGAGGAGCTTGCGGACCTTCGGGAACAGGTCCGACTCCTCTTCCTCGACATGGTGCGAGACCTGCTCTTTCAACACCGTGACCTTCGCGTCGAAGGTCTCGTCGGCGGCGTCGACCTCGAGCAGATCGGCGATCACGCGCTTGATCCCCAGGTGCTCCTCGAGCGATTCGAGCAAGATGTCCTCGGTCCGTTTCGCCTTCACGGCCGGGTAGAAATGGTGCTCCTCGATGGCCGCGTGAATAGCCAGCTTGTCGGCGATCTCCGCGAACAGCTTCCCTTTACTGGCGGACTTCTTGGCTTTCTCGATCTTGGAAAACAGCTTCTCGACTTCGCGATGCTGGGATTCGAGCAGGTCGACGGCGTTCATGAGGGGATCCTTTCGTTGGACGATCAGCAGGTCACGAAGCCGATTGCAAACTCGCGGCCACGCTCCCTCGTCCCCCGCGATGCGGCCATCGCCGCGGGCCCGTCACCGATCACCCACCACCCGTTCCCTTCCCGTGACTAAGGCGCGGGAACCACTGGCGGCGCGGGAACGGCGCTGCCGTCGTCTTGAATGTGAAATTCGACGCGGCGGTTGTTGCGGCGCCCCTCGCGCGTGGTGTTCGAGTCGATGGGGCGATCGGGACCGAAGCCCTCGTCCGACAGCCGATCGCGGTCGATCCCGTGATCGACCAACCACTTGACGACCGCGGCGGCGCGTCCCGCGCTGAGGATGCGATTTCGATCGGCGTTTCCGACGCTATCGGTGTGCCCCTCGACCAGCACCTTCTTGATCTCCTTGTGCGTGGTCAGGATGTCCAGCACGGCCGCCAGCACCTGGTCGCCATTCTCGGTCTTCACGATGGCGTCGCTCGCGGTCCTGAACCGGATCTGGTCGAGGATCTTGATCTGTGACTGTGAGATGAAGGCCAGGGGGCAGCCGTTGCGCTTCGGATCGGGGCTGGCGGGGCCGACGTCGTCGGGGCAGGCGTCGCTCTCGTTGGCGATGCCGTCGTGATCGCGGTCGGGGTCGGCCGGGCAGCCGTTGGTGCGCGGATCGAGGGTCGCGACCCCCGCCACCTTGGGACAGGCGTCGGCCTCGTCGATCACGCCGTCGCCGTCCTCGTCGTAGATCGCCGGGCAGCCGTTGCGCGCCGGATCGTCGGCGACGACACCGATCTTGTCGGGGCAGGCGTCCACGGCGTCCGCGACGCCGTCGCCGTCGGTGTCCGTCGGCAAGGGGCAACCGTTGCGCTCCGGTTCGGGCGAACGGGGGCCCGGCTTGTCGGGACAGGCGTCGGTCCGATCGAGGACGCCGTCACCGTCGCTGTCGAGCGGAACCACCTCCTCGGCCACCACGGGAACGGGGCACCCCCGTCCGGCGGGCGACGAGGCGACACCGGGCTGATCCGGGCAGGCGTCCTCGCCATCGGGCACGTCGTCGTGATCCCGATCGGCGACCCGCGGCGGCGGCGCCCATTGAAGCGCGAAGGCGGTGCGCACGCGGGGCGAGCCGATGCCGTTCGTGAAGCCCCGCGACACGCCCAGACCGATCCGCCAGCTCTCGGACAGGCTGTAATGGGCGCCCATCATTCCTTCGACGGGCGTGCTGCGGGAATCGAGGAACTGGTTGTCGATGAGCGTGGAACGCCCGAAGATCTCGGGCCCGATCAGCAGCCGATCATGGTCGACGCGAACGCCCGCGGCGACGCCGAACAGCAGATCGCTGCCCAGCGACGTCGCCGCGAAGGTGGCGTCCTTGCTGATCGTCGCGGCGGTCCGGAACGCGTACTGCAGCAGGCCACGCTGGCCCGCGAACGCCGCGTGCATGGTGATCCGCGTGGTGCCCGCGCCCGCGTACGAGCTGACGTCTCCTGTGGGCACGATGACCCCCACCCCTGCGGCCGCCGTGGCCAGGCCGCCGTAGGTCCCGAACAGACGAACTGTGGCGTCGAAGCGCAGATCGCCCAGCGCCACGGCATGCGCCGGCGGCGGATAGGTCACGCTCCCCGCCGAGGCCGGATCCCCATTGGCGTACAGCTGCACCGGCATGATCAGCGAGAAGCGGAACCGACTCTTCACGACCAGGCTGATCCCCGCGCGCGCGGTGGTCTGATTCGCGACGATGACGTCCTGGACGCCGCCGGACGTCCGCCACAACACGAGCGGGCGATCGGCCCAGGTCTCCGTCAGGCCCACGCCCAGACGCAGGTGGCCGCGCAGGTCCAGGCCGTCGAGGACGAACCAGTCGCTGGTGGGCGCCGACAGCGCCAGCCGATCCAGCGCCAGCCCCTTCGTCTGGGCGCGGGCCTCACCGCCCGCGCCCAGAACGCCACCGCCCGCCACCAAGACCGCCACCAACCAGCGCCGGCGCACACCGTGAACGCCCGGTGTGCGTCGGCGCCGCGCCCCCACCACCAACCCCGCCAGCACCAGCAGCGCGAGCCCCATCCCCGTGCCGTTCGGCGATCCCGTCACCGAACAGCCCCCGCCCCCGGCGATCAGATCGACCCCCGGCCCCTGCGTGATCGCGATGACGTGCACCGTCGCATAAGCCTCGTTTCCCAGTGAATCGACGACGTGGAGCACGTCGGTCCCCTCGGACGCACCCGCCACATAAGCCCCCGTGGTCGCGTTGAGCGTCCCGCCCGAAGCCTTCACCAGGAACGACCAGGTGAAGCCCTTGTTGCTTCCCCCCGAAGCCGTGAGGGAAAGCGTCCCGGTAGGCGCCACGTTCGACTCGGCTGGCGTCACGGTGACGGCGGGACCGACCCGTACCTGCACCGAGGCGGTCACGCCGGTCGCGTCCTGGACAGTGACAACGTCGATGACGCTGGGGGTGGAGCCCGCGTTGTAGACGCCGCTCGTCGCGTTGATCGTTCCGCCCGAGGCGTTCGTGGAGATCCCGAACGTCAAGGGGGCCACGCCGCCGCTGGCGGTCAGTTGCAGGATCCCGCGCGGCGCCACCGCGGTGAAGTCGGCCGGCAACGTCAACGTCAGCGGCGCCGTCACCCCGACCGTCACCGTCGAGGTGGCCTGGTTGCCGAGCGAGTCGATCACCGACACGAGATCGTTGCCACCGGCCGTTCCCGCCAGGTAGTCGCCCGTCAGCGCGTCGATCGACCCGCCCGAGGCGTTGGTGGCGAGGCTGAACCGATAGCCGGTCCCGCTGCCGCCCGACACCGAGAACGTCAGCTCGTCCATCGCCGCGACGGTCGCCACCGCGGGCGACAGGTGAACGCCGTCGCCCACCGTGATGTGCACCGCGACGCCGTGGCCGCCGCTGTTAATGACGGTCACGATGTCCCCCACGTTCGGCTTGGCGCCGGCCGTGTAGAGACCGGCGGCGCTGATGGTGGCGCCCGACGCGTTCGTCGTCACCGCGTACTGGTATGTCGCCGACGAGCCTCCGCCGCCGTTCGCGTGCAGTTGCACCGTCCCGCGCGGCGGCACCATGGCGCTCTGCGGGCTGACGATCAGGCTGTCACCGACGGCGACATCGACCAGGATCGAGTTCCCCAGCGAATCGGTGACCCGCACCTCGTCGACCATGTCGGTGGTGGAGCCGGCCACGTACTGCCCGGTGGCCGCGCCGATCGTCGCGCCCGAAGCGTTGACGGCCATCGCGAACACAAACCCGGTGCCGCTGCCGCCGGAGGCGACGAAGGTGACGGCGCCGCCCGGCGCGACCGCCGGAGCCACCGGGGTCACCGAGACTCCGGGGCCGACGGTGATGGCCAGCGTGGCGCGATTGCCCAGCGCGTCCGACACCTCGACGATGTCCTCGACGTTGGGCGTGGCGCCCGCCGTGTACGCGCCGGTGGTCGACACGATGCTGCCGCCGGAGCTGTTCCGGCGCAGCACGAACGTGTAGCCACCGCCCATGCCGCCAGCCGGCGTGAACATCACCGAGCCGAGCGGGGGCACCGTGCTGGCCGGCGCATGAATCGAGACCGGATCGCCCACCGACACCGCGGCGCTGGCGGTGTTGCCCAGGGAATCGGTGACCGAGACCACGTCGGTGACGTCGCCGGTGGCGCCCGCCGTGTAGGCACCGTTGGCGGCGATGCTGCCCCCCGACGGGCTGTCGGCCAGCGCGAACACGAAGCCGGCACCGCTGCCACCGGCGACGCTGAAGCTGACGGTTCCGAGCGGCGACAGGTTGGTGGTCGTGGGGCTGATGGTGACGCCGGCGCCCACCATCACGGCGACCGTCACCATGTTACCGAGCGAGTCCGTCACGGTGACCATGTCGCTGACGTTCGGCGTCGGCCCCGCGGTGTACACGCCGCTGGCGGCGTCGATGGCGCCGCCCGAAGCGGCCTCCGCGAGCGAGAACACGAAGCCCATGCCGCTGCCGCCATAAGGTTGCAGCGTGATGGTTCCCCGTGGGGGGACCATCGGCGCGGCCGGGCTGACCGCCAGCCTTCCGCCGACGGGCACCTGCACCGAGGCGCTGTTTCCCAGGGAATCGGTGACGGTGACGATGTCGCTGACGTCGTCGGTGCCGCCTGCCCGGTACGCGCCCGAATCGGCGTCGATGGTGCCACCCGAACCGTTGCTGCTGATCGCGAAGTGATAACCGGTCTGGCTGCCACCAGACGCCGTGAAGGCGATCGTGCCGTGCACCGCCGCGGCGGGCAAGGTCGGCGAGAGGCTGACCCCCGCCCCCACGCTGACCAGGATGTTCACCGTCGCGCTGTTGCCGTCGGTGACCGTGACGATGTCGGTCCGCAGCGGCACGCTGCCGGCGACGTAGCGCCCGGTCGCGGAGTCGACCGACCCGCCCGAGCCGTTGCTGGTGATGGCGAAGGCGTACGGCGGCGCGCCGCCGACGACGGCCAGCATGCGCGTGCCTCGCGGGGGAAGCGAGATGGCGCTCCCCTGCAGCGGATCGACCGCCAGGCCGCCCGTCACGGTGACGGACGCCATCGCGCTGTTGCCCAGCGAGTCGGTGACGGCGACGACGTCGCTGACGTTCCCCGTCGCGCCGGCCACGTAGGCGCCGGTGGCGCTGTTGACGGTGGCCCCCGAGGCGTTGGTGGACAGCACGAACGTGTAGCCGCTGCCCGAGCCACCGGCCACCGACCAGGTGAGCTGACCGAGCGGAGACACCGTGGACGCCGGAGGGCTCATCGACACTCCGGGACCGACGGTGACGGGAGCGCTGGTGCTGTTCCCCAGCGAGTCGACGACGCGCACGACGTCCGAGACCGCGCCGACCGCGCCGGCCAGGTAGACGCCGCTCGACGCGTTGATGGTGGCGCCCGAGGCGTTGGTGGACAGGCTGAACGCGTAGCCGGTGCCGCTGCCGCCCGTGGCGGCGAAGGTGCGGCTGGCGCGTGGGGGCACGGTCACCGACGACGGCGACACGCTGAGCCCGCCGCCCACCGACACCGAGGCCGTCGCGCTGTTGCCGAGTGAATCGGTCACCGTGACCACGTCCGTGCTGGCCGAGCGCGCGCCAGCGACATACGCGCCGCTGGTGGCGTCGATCGAGCCGCCCGAGACGTTCGTCGTGATGGCGAACGTGTAGCCGCTGCCGCTGCCGCCGCTGGGCGTGAACGTCACCGTGTCGCGTGGCGCCAGCGACGGGGAGGCGGGCGTCATCGTCACGCCGTTCCCCACGGAGATGTTGGCGGTGGCGCTGTTGCCGTTGCCGTCGGTGACGCGAACGCCGTCGACGACGGCGGGGACCGTGCCGGCGTGATAGACGCCGGTCATCGGATCGACGGAGCCGCCCGAAGCGCTGGTGACGAGCGCGAACGTGTAGCCGGTTCCAGCGCCGCCCGCGGCGGTCAGCGTGGTCGAGCCGCGCGGCGGGACGTGCGACGAGGCCGCAACGAGGGACAAGCCGGCGGTGATGGGAAGATTGATCGAGGCGCCGTTCCCGACCGAGTCGGTCACGGAGACGACGTCGGTGACACCGCCCGTCGGCCCCGCGGTGAAGGTGCCGCTGCCGTCGATCGAGCCACCGGAATGATTGGTGGTGACCGAGAAGACCAGCCCGGTGCTGGTGCCGCCCGAGACGATCACCATGTCGGTCCCGCCGGGCGCCACCTGGGGCGCCGACAGCGAGAGCGTCAGGCTGGGCCCGACGTGGACGTCGGCGGTGGCGGTGTGCCCCAGGCTGTCGACCAGCGAGACGATGTCGTGCGCGTTCGCCGTGGCGCCGGCCGTATAGAGGCCCGTGCCCGCGACGACCGAGCCGCCCGAGGGGGCGCTCGCCATGGAGAACACGTAACCGGTGCCGCTGCCCCCCGCCGCCGTGAACATCACCGTGGCGCGCGGACCGACCGTCACCATCGACGGCGCGAGCGCCAGCACCGCCTGGTTGACGAGCGAGAACGAGGCGCTGGTGATGGCGCCGACGACGGAGGCGGTGACGGCGTATGGCCCCGACAGCGCGTTGGCCGTGACGGTCGTGGTGGCGGCGCCCGCCGCGTTCGTGGTGGCGGATGGGGTGCCCACCGTCGCCGACGCGCCCGAGGTGGGGGCTGCGAAGGTGACCAGGGCGCCCGGGACCGGGTTGCCGCTCGCGTCGGTGACGACCGCGATCAGCGACGCGCCGAACGGCGTCGAGACGGTGGTGGCCTGGCTGTTCCCCCCGGCGACGACGATGGCCGCCGGCGTGCTCGAGCGATTGGTGAGCGAGAAGGAGACCGACGAGGCCACGCCGCTGGCCGACGCCGTGACGATGTACGAGCCGGCGACGGCGTTCGCGGTGGCCGTCGTGCTGGCGATTCCCGAGCTGTCGGTCGTCGTCGAAGCACTGCCGAGAGACGCCGACGCCCCCACGGTGGGCGCGGCGAACGTCACCGCCACGCCCGAGACGGGATTGCCGTGGCTGTCGGTGATGGCCACCGTCAGCGGGGCGGCGAACGCCGTGGCGACGGTCGTGCTCTGGCCGCTGCCGCCCGAGATCGCGAGAGCGCTGGCGCCGCCCGACGTGTTGGTGAGCGCGTACGAGCCGGGGGACAGGCCGGCGGAGGAAGCGGTGACCGCATACGAGCCGGCGGTGGCGTTCGCGGTGGCCATCGTGCTGGCGACCCCCGCGGCATCGGTGGTCACCGCGGCGGCGCCCAGCGTCGCCGCCGCGCCCGAGCCGGGGGCGGCGAAGGTGACGGTCACGCCCGGCACGGGATTGCCGTGGCTGTCGGCGATCGTCGCCGTCAGCGGCGCGGCGAACGCCGTGGAAACGGTGGTGCTCTGACCGGTGCCGCCCGAAACCGTCAGGGTCGCCGCCGTCCCCGCGCGATTGGTGAGCGCGTAAGACACGGAGGACACGACGCCGGTCGCCGTGGCGGTCACCACGTACGAGCCGGCGATCCCGTTCGCCGTCACCGTGGTGGTGGCGACGCCGGAGGCGCTGGTGGTCGCCGAGGCCGCGCCCAGCGTCGCCGAGGCACCCGAGCCGGGTACGACGAACGTCACCGTCACGCCAGGCACGCCTGCCCCGTTACTGTCGGCGACCGTCGCCGACAGCGCCGTCGCGAACGTCGTGGCCACCGCGGCGGTCTGGCCGCTGCCGCCGGAGGCCGTCAACGTGTTCGTCGTGGCGGCGGCGTTGGTGAGCGAGAACGATCCCGGAGACAGCGCCGACGCGGAAGCGGTGACGGCATACGAGCCCGCCGTGGCGTTCGCGGTGGCGGTGATGCTGGCCACGCCCGATGCGTTCGTGCTCGCCGTGGCGCTGCTCAACGACGCCGAGGCGCCCGAGCCGGGCGCGGTGAAGGTGACCGTCACGCCCGCCACCGGATTGCCGTGGCTGTCGGTGAGCGTCGCCGACAGCGGCGTCCCGAACGCCATCGAAACGGTGGCGGTCTGCCCACTGCCCCCGGACACCGTCAACGTGGCAGCGCCCGCCGCGCTGTTCGTGAGCGAGAACGACACGGGCAACATCACGCCGGCGGCCGACGCGTTCACCACGTAGGCTCCCGCGGCGCCGTTGGCGGTCGCCGTGGTGCTGGCCACGCCCGAGGCGTTGGTCACGACCGAGGCGCTGCCGAGCGTGGCGGACGCGCCCGAGCTCGGGACGAGGAAGGTGACCGTCACGCCCGCCACCGGGTTGCCGCTGCCATCGGTGACCGTCGCCGACAGCGGCGCGCTGAACGCCGTCAGGATCGCGGTGCTTTGACCGGTTCCCCCCGAAGCGCTGAGATTGCTCGCCGCGCCCGCCGTGTTGGTGAGCGAGAACGCCCCCGAGGTCACGCCGGTGGTGGTCGCCGTGACGACGTAAGAACCGGCGCTGGCGTTCGCCGTGGCGGTGGTGCTGGCCAGGCCTGCGCTGTTGGTGACGGCTGACGCGCCGCCGAGCGATGCCGAGGCGCCGCTGCCGGGCGCGGCGAACGTGACCATGGCACCCGCGACGGCGTTGCCATGACTGTCGGTGACCGTCGCCGACAGCGGCGCAGCGAACGCCGTCGACACGCTGGTCGTCTGCCCGCTGCCGCCCGAGATCGTCAAGGTTGCCGCGGCCCCGGCCCGATTCGTCAGCAAGAACGAGACGGACGACGCCCCCGGGGCCGATGCCGTGACGACGTACGAGCCCGACGTCGCGTTCGCGGTGACGGTGGTGCTGGCCACCCCCGACGAGTTGGTGGACGCGGTGGGACTGCCCAGCGTCGCCGAGGCGCCCGAGCCGGGCGCGGTGAAGGTGACCGTCACGCCCGACACGGGATTGCCGTGGCTGTCGGTGACTGTCGCCGACAGCGGCGCGGTGAACGCCGTCGCCACCGTCGCCGTCTGACCATTGCCGCCCGAGATCGTCAGCCCGGCGGAGCTGCTGGCATTGTTGGTCAGCGGAAACGACACCGACGTCGTCAGCGGTGCCGCCGCGAAGGAAGACGAGGTGAAGCCCGTGTCGTTCGACGCGACGACGATGTAAGAGCCGGCGGTGGCGTTCGCGGTGGCCGTGACGCTGGCCAGACCGGCCGCGTTCGTCATCGCCGAGGAACCCGAGAACGTGGCGGACGCCCCCGAGGTGGGGGCCGTGAAGATCACCGTCGAGCCGGCCACGGCGTTGCCGAAGCTGTCGGTGACGGCCGCCACGAGCGGCGCGCTGAACGCGGTCAACACGGGCGTGCTCTGACTGCCCCCACCCGACATGATCAGGTTCGCGGCAGCGCCAGCCAGGTTCCGCAGCGCGAACGACACCGACGGAACCCCGGGCGTCGAGGCCGTGACGGAATAGCTGCCGGCGATCGTGCCGGCGGTGGCGGTCACCGACGCTGCCCCGGTCGAGCCCGTGGTGAGGCTGCCGGCGGAGAGGCTGGCAGAGGCGCCCGACGCGGGCACGCCGAACGTGATCGGCGCGCCCGTGACCGTGTTCCCCCAGAGATCCCAGGCGATGACCTGCAGCGGCGTGCCGAAGGTGGTGGCCACGGTGGTCGACTGGCTACTGCCGCCCCCGATCGAGAGGGCCATCGCCGGACCCGGCACGGCGGTGAGGACGAAGCCTGCGGGGAGGATCACGCCCGCGACGGACGCCGTGACGGCGAAGACCCCGCTGACGTTCCCGGCCGTCGCCGTGATCGAAGCCTGTCCAGACGAATTGGTGATGGCCGAAGGCGCGCTGAGCGTGACGCCTCCGAGCGTCGCCGCGAACGAGACCATGATGCCGCTCAAGGGGTTGGTCAGGAGATCACGGACGGTCACGGTCAAGGGTGAGGAGAACGCGGTACCGACCGCCGTCGTCTGCGAGCCCCCCGCGGTGGCGTTGACGGACGCGGCGGCGCCCTGGTTGACGAGCGAGAAGCTGGCGGGGCTACTGCCCCCCGCGACGGTGGCGGTGACCACGTACGAGCCCAGCACGGCGTTCGCGGCCGCCGTGACGCTGGCGCGGCCCGTGGCGTTGGTGACGGCGGTGGTGGCGCCGAGGACGGCGGAGGCGCCGAGCGACGGCGCCGCGAACGTCACGGTGACGCCGGAGACGGGGTTGCTGTTGGAGTCGAGAACGCGCGCCACCAGCGGCGCCGCGAAGGCGGTGCTCACGCTGGCCGTCTGCCCGTTGCCGCTGTCGGCAGAGATGCCCGGCGGCGGCGTGAAGTTCGCGATGACGTTGCGGTCGGCGGTCATCAGCAACGTGCAGGTGGAGCTGGTGCCGGAGGAGGCGCAGTCGCCCCCCCACCCCGTGAACGTCCCACCGGCGGTGGCGCTCGCGGTCAAGGTGATCGACGTGCCGTCGAGGGCGATGGTGCTGGCAGAGGAGCAGGTGACGCCGCAGGCGACGAGCGGCAGCAGCGAGGTGACCGAGCCGCCCGAGAAGCCGACCTTCGTCAGGTTCATCGTACGGATGAGGGTGACCGTGTCGGTGTCGATGGCGGTGTTGTTCGTGATGTTGGCATCGATCACGCCGCCGGTCGTGGCCACCGTGACCAGATCGATGATCGAGCCCAACGTCACCCCCGCCCCGATGGTAGTGCTCATCGTGAACGTCACGCTGCTGCCGGACGGAAGCGTGACGGCCAGCAGGTTTATGGAACCGCTCCCTGAAGCGGCGCAGGAGGCGCCCCCCGCTGGCGCGCAGGTCCAGGTGGCACCGGTCAACAGCGCGGGCAAGATGTTGGTGACGGTGGCGCCCGTGGTCGACGGCCCGGCGTTGGTCACCTTGATCGTGTAGACGGCAGGCTGTCCGTAGCCGACCGTGGTGACGTTGTCGGTGATGGTGACCCCGATGTCCGCCGTTTCACCGAGCGCGCTCTGGCTCGTCGCCACGCTGTTCGGGTCGATTGCCTCCGGCGGGCCCCCGCACGAAGCAAGCGCGAGCGCCCCCATCGCGACGATTGCCATCCGCCCCCTGCTGAGTACATAGAGATTTCCCATGACGGCTGGGAGATCGGGCCGGCGGCGAACAGCCTTGAATGCTCATTCGGTTGATTTCGCGCAGTTAACCGGACATCAAACGGACTGCTGACGCCATGCCGTCATGGGCCCACTGATGTCTCCGGAGCAACAACGGGCTTATTTGCCGACGAAAACGCGACTTCGTGCGAAAAAACTCGAACGCAAAATTGGCGCGCTCACTGTTTCTTCGGAGAAATACTCAATTTCACGCGACTGATGCCCATGGAAATCCATATTTACGATTGCCGACATGAACATCGAAAATGGCACGTCACGACGTACAAGTCGGCAACCCGACGCCCGTCACGCGTCGGCCATCACGGCGTCGTTCTGAAACATCTCGAGCAATAAATCTCGGAACGCCGCAATCTTGGGAGAGAGGTGCCGCGTGGAGGGCCACACCAGCGACAGGTAGGGACCACGGGTGGTGTGGCGCGGGAGGACGTGCACCAGCTCGCCGGTGCCCACGCATGGCGCCGCCAGGAACTCCGGCAGATAGCCGATGCCGCCGTTCGCGCGCAGTGACTCGCGAACGAACAGCATGTTGTCGCCCGAGATCTGCCCGTGCGGCCTCACGATCACCGGGGCGCCATCGGGGCCATCGAGCGTCAACCGCCTCATCCCCCCGAGCACCACCCAGTCGTGCCCCTCCAGGTCGTCCACCGACTGCGGCACCCCGCGCTCTGCCAGATAGCCGGGCGACGCGAACAGGCCCCCTCCGAGCGCCGCCACCTTCCGAACGACCATCGACGAGTCGTCGAGGGTGTCGATGACCAGCCGGATCGCGACGTCGAACCCCTCTGCCGCCGGATCCGTTTCACTGGTGAGCAAGCGGACGCTGACGCGGAGCTCGGCGTGCTTCTGCGCCAGGCGCAACACCATCCGCGGCAGCAGCAACGTGCCCACGTCGATGGGGGCGCAGACCCGCAGCTCTCCCGACAGGCGCTCCTGGCTCTCGGGCAATCCGCCGACCGCGTCGTCCAGCGAGGCCAGCGCCGGCGCCATCCGCTGGATCAGATCGGAGCCGGCACTGGTCAACGACACGCGGCGCGTGGTGCGATGGAGCAACTGCACGCCCATGCTGGCCTCGAGCGCCCGGATGGTGCGGGTGACGCGGGCGTTCGCGATGCCGAGGGCCTTTCCGGCGCGCGAGAAGCTGGTCTCCTCCGCCACCTTCATGAAGACCCGTAACCCGTTGAGATCGACGGTGCTGCTCGTGGCACGTCCTCTCGGCATTGGACAAATCTCCTTGCTCTCCCCCGTGTGTCGACCCGGCTCCGGACAGCATTTGACTGTCCGATGACCGTACACAGCTCACCTGATGGTGTCTTAGGTACGACGGCCGGGCAAGGATCCTGACATCGACAATCGAAGAAGCGGGCGGGCGCGTCTATCGTATTTCGGTTTTCCGCAATCGAATGGTCAATTGCTGCCGGGCGTCGGATCGGGGACCGCGTCAATGTAGAACAGTTTCCCATCCTTGGCCGTGCTGTCGGCGCTGGCAATCATGTACGTGGCGGAACCGCTGTCATAGCCGACGCCCGAGACCCTGGTCGCAGGCCCCAATTTGTAGGTCTGCAACAGCACCGGACCGCTGCCCCCATTGACGTCGATCACATAAACGGTCCCCGTGGTCGTCCCGGCGACCAGGATTCCGGCGTTGTACAGCGGGGCGCTCGCGTAAGCATCGGAGGCCGACGGCTGGTAGGGAAAACCCGTGATCTGTCCGCCCGATGTTCCGGACGTGTTGTACGAGGCGTAAAGGTGGCCGTCCCCGTCGCCGTAGAACGCCCGGCCGGTCGTCCAGTCCACGTACAGCGGGGCCGTGACCGCGCAGGCGCTCCCGGAGGTGCAGCTCATGTGGTTCGTGTCGTCGTGATAGCTCCACAGCACCGCCAGCGACGCGGACGTCGGGTCGAGCACCCAGAGCTTGCCGACGTTGTCGGTGCCGTAGACCTTGTTGTTCCCGATCGACAGGCGGCCGTTGACCGTGCCGGTCGGCGAGGCGTTGAGGGCCGTCAGCACCTGGGTGGTGACGTCGATCTTCTCGAAGTGGGTGCTCTCGCCAGCGAACAGGAAGCTGTCGTTGCTCGACCACAGGGCGGGCGCGGCGCCGCTGATGACGGCGCTCACCGGCAGCCCGGCCCCACCCAACAGCGACTTCGAGCTCTTGATCAGCGTGAACACCCGGCTGGTGGTGGGACCGCTGGTCGTGCCGCCCCAGTAGACATTCAACGTGTCGTTCGCCAGGGGCGTCACGATGGTGCAGCCGCAGTTGAAGGGGTTCGTCGACCAGCTGCCGCTGGTGTCGGGGGTCAGCGTCGACGCTCCTTTGTTGTCGATCAGGCGATACACCAGACCGCTGCTGGTGGCGACGTAGACGTAGTGGACGCTGCCCACGGTGTCGAAGCGGGGCGCGCCCACGAAGTCGGCGCCCGTCGGCCCATCCCAGGAATATTTCGCGTTGCCGTTCGTGTCGCGGACGTAGATGCGATCGGTCCCCAGCGCGTCGACGTCGTGGTACGTGACGTAGGTCGAATAGTAGCTGAACGTGTTCCAGTCGAACGCTGCCGTTGGGAACCCCTCGATGGTGCCGGTGGTGTCGGCCAGTGCCGCGTGAACCCACTGGATGACCGCCGAGCTCGAGGCCGCGCCGTGATCTCCCACGCCGTCGGTATTGGCGTCATCGTCGTTGTCGTACGCCTCGCACGACGCCTTGTCGGAGGCGCAGCTGGCGCCACCGAACACCGCCCGGGTCTCCGTGGCGTTTCCGTCGCCCGTCAGCGTGAAGTTGTACGTGGCGCTGGCCGTGGCGCCGCCGTCGAACGTGCAGCCGTTCGACACCAGGTACAGCGTGGGCGCGTAGATCTGCAGCAGCTGCGTGCCGGTGCCCGCCGAGAAGGCGATGTTGTCGAAGCGCGTGAACGTCGTCGTCGCCCCGGCCACGGCGTTGATGTACATCCCGTTCGTGTCGGTGTTCTTGACCGCCAGACCGGTGACGTTCAGCGTGGGCGTGGCGGTGGCGGTCGAGCCGACCTTGAACGCGTAGTACGTCCCGCCGCCGCCAGCGGTCTGGATGGTGGCGCCGGTGCTGGACGCGTTCAGTGTGCCGTCGACGGTCAACGCCTTGGTGCTGCCCACCTTCACCGAGCCGCCGGCGGTCGCCAGCGACAGCGTCCCCGCCGCCTGCACCGCCAGCCCCCCGTTCATCGTCTGCGCCGCGGAGCCCACCTTGTAGGTGCCGGCATAGACGGTCGCGACCTTGGTGGCGTCGGTGGCGCCGGCGCTCAACGTGGAGGCCGACGAGTCGAGGACGCCGTTGTCGATCTTCAGCGCAGCGTTGACCGTGGTGCCCGCCCCCAGGGTCACGGTGGCCGTGCCGCCGGTTCCCGGGTAGGCACCGGTGGCCAGGCTCTTCACCTGCGCAACCGTGAGGGCGGCGTTGTAGATGCGCACGTCGTCGAGCTTTCCCGCGAAGTACTCGGCGCCGGAGGGCTTGCGCCCGAGCTGAACGCTGGTTGGCGTGCCGCTGTTCGCCGCCGTGGTCGACGGCGTGGCGGCCGTCCCGTCCACATACAGACGATGCGTGGTCCCGTCCCAGGTGTAGGCGATGTGGTGCCAGGCGTTCGAGGAGGGCGCCGTCGCGGTCAGCAACGAGGTGCCCCCCCACTTCCAGACGGCGACCTGGTTCGAGGCGTTCAATCCCACGTAAACGCCGCTGCTGGAGCCATTGTCGAGGGCGACGAAATCCCGCGCCGCCCCCGCGGCGTTGCTGGTGTAGTAGACCCAGAGCGAGATCGACTGGGCGGCGTTGTTCGCCGGGATCGACGTCGTCCCGGCGGTCAGATAGTTGCTGCTGCCGTCGAGCGTGACGCAATACGGATCATCGAAGGTGACGGTCGGGGTGAAGCTGGATGTCGTGGTCCAGCTCGTGCCGACGCTCAAGGTGGCCGCGTTGCCGCTACCCGAGCCGTCGGCCGCCGTCAGCCCCCCGCCCTCGTCCAGCTTCCAGTAGCCGACCAGGTTGGTCTCGTTCGGCGACTCCACGCGCAGGTTGTTGAACGCGGCGGCCAGGCTCAAGGTGGGGTTGGTCGAGGCGTCGAGCACCACCGTGCCGGTGCCGGCGTTGAAGGTGCCGGCGCTGGCGGCGAGGTTGGCCGCGTGAATGGTGTAGCTGGACGCGTTGAGCGTCCCCTTCGTCAGCGTGATCGCGCCGGTGACGTTCAGCGCGCCGTTCAACGTCCACGCGCCCGTCCCGGCCGTGTTGTTGATGGTGAGCGCGTTGAACGGTTGCCGTCCGGCGACGATGATGTTCGAGGCGCCGCTGCCGTTCAGCGTGACGGTGCCGCTGCCCGGCGTGAACGCCCCACCGTAGTTCGCCCAGCTTCCCCCGATGGTGATGCCGGCGGCCGGGGCGACGGTCCCCGACCCGATGATGAAGTCCGCAGCGGTGGTCAGGGCGTCGGCGAACGTGACGGTGGCGCCGCCGATGCCGGGACCGTTTCCGGAGTACAGGGCGCTGACCTCCGTGGCGGTCAACGCGCGCGTGTAGATGCGCACGTCGTCGAGGTTGCCCGTGAAGAACTCGGTCGTTCCCTGCTTGCTCCCCAGCGACACCGACGTGGGGGCCCCCGAGTTGGTCGACGTGGTCGAGGTGACGGGGGCGCCACCGTCGAGGTACAAGCTATGCGTCGTGCCGTCGTAGGTGTAGACGACGTGATGCCAGGTCGACGTGGCGGGCGCGGTAGCGCTGACGAGGGACGTCGCGAGGATGTTCCAGGCCGCGAGCTTGCCGCTGCCGTTGAACCCGAGCTGAAGCGAGCTGACGCCGTTGGTGAGGCAGATGAAGTCGGTCCAGGTCCCCGTCGATGGATAGTTGACCCAGAGCGAGATCGACTGGGCGGCGTTGTTCACCGGCATGTCGTTGAGTCCCAGCGCCACCGATTGGCTGCTCGTCCCCACGAAGGCGAGGCCGCGCGGATCGGTGAAGGCGACCGGCGCCGTGCTGGTCGAATAGGGTGCGGGGGCGTTCGCTGGCGTGCCGTCGTTCTTCTCCCCTGACGAATCGACCACCGTGGCGCCCGCCGACGACTCGTCGAGCTTCCAGTAGCCGACCAGCGAATCGCTGACGGCCAGGTTGTTGAACGTCGCCCCCCCGAACGTGTGGGTGACGGAGGTCGGCGAGCTGAGCCGCACCGTGCCGCCGTTGTGCGTGAAGGTGATGGCGCCCGTCTTGTTGAAGCTGCCGCCTACCTCCAGGACGCCTTTGGGCGCCGTGAACGATCCCGAGCCCGCGAACAGCTCGAGATCGCCGCTGAGCGTGATGTTGTGATTCCCGGACTGCGTGATGCTGCTCGTGTATCCGGAGCGGATGCTGATGCTGGTGGCGATCACGTCGGCGTCGATGATCATCGGGTTGTTGTTGGTGCTGGACAGGACGATGGTGTCGCCGGCCCCTGGCAGCACCGAGCCGGCCCAGTTGGCGGCGTTGCTCCAGAGCGTGCCCGCCTGGTTACCCACCCACGATCTGGTCGAGACTTTGAACGTCTGCACGACGCCGACCCAGGTGGCGTTTCCCGAGATGGTGGCCGAGGTTCCCAGCCCCGAGGTGCTGGTGGTGACGATCTTGTCCTCGAACGCGGCGTTGAGGCCGTAGGTCGCGTCGGTGGAATTCCTCTGCGCGACCTGGGTGAACGACTCGCCGCTGAACGTGTAGCCGCTGTTGAGCACCGCCACCGCGCCCACGGCGACCTCGTTCGTCTGGGCCAGCGTGGCCGTCGTTCCGGTCGAAGCGGGGCTGGTCGAGCCGCTGGCGCTCGCGCTGGCGTCCGTGGGGCTGGCCGTCAGCATGCCGCTGTACTCGACCATGTAGATCGAAGCGTTGGCCCCC
This sequence comes from Polyangia bacterium, assembly GCA_036500205.1. GTDB lineage: Bacteria > Myxococcota_A > Polyangia > Fen-1088 > Fen-1088 > DASYCK01. The sequence continues at coordinate 18,633 of DASYCK010000025.1, forward strand.
AGGAAGCTCCAGCTCACCGTGCCGCTGCGCGAGGAGGCGTTGGGGTTGTAGTAGACCCGCGCGTGAAGATTGCCGTTGTCCTTGCTGGCGCTCGCCGAGAGCCAGCCCAGGCCATCTCCCAGCGGGCTGGCGAAGGCGATGGCGTTCGCTTCGATCAGCACGGCAACCAGGAGGTTCCCGGCGGTCGTCGGCTGCGGCCAGGTACAGCTCACCGATGTACCCGAGGCGGAATTGTTGCTGCCCGTGCAGGATTGGACCCGGGTCGCGGCCTGGGCGGGCGCGGCCCAGGCCACCACGGCGAACAGGATACCGACCAGCACTCCCCCGGCGGAGGCGGACGGAAGACGGCGACGTCGCGTCCGGAGCAGGAAGACGCCGAGCAGGCCGAACACGACGAGCGACGGCGGGCCGCCCGGCGCGTGACCGCCGATGTTGCACCCGCCGGACGACGAGGTCTCGAAGGACGAGGTCTCGGACGGCATTATGATGGGGCTGGGCGGGGGATCGGAGGGAGAAGGCACCATCGTGGACGGCGGTGGTGGTGAGCGAGGGGGTGGCCCCGCCGGTGGCGGCGGGCCGCTGGGCGGGGGCGTGGGCGATCCAGGTGGCGGGGGCGGCGGCGACGAGGGTGTCTGGTCCGTCATCCCTATCGCGCTCGGCTCCGCCTCCGCGGTTCCCCCGAAGGCGCCCAGGTTGATGCGCCCCCCGTTGGGCGCGGGCTCGGCCGCGAAGTCGTCAGCCGGATCGCCCTTGTCCGTCGAGGCTTGCGGTCCGTCGACGTGCAGATCGCGCCCCGCCCGATCGACGAATGCGATGGTCGCCGACAGATCGCTCGGCCCCGGCGGCGCCCCGAAGTAGTTCGCGGCGCTGTTTCCGGTCACGTCATTGAACTCGCTGACGAGCGCCGCCGGTCGGTCGGCCCACAGCCCCGTCTCGTTCCCGAGGATCAGGCTGTTCTTGACCAGCAGCGCGCCGAACGAACGCGCGCCCCGTCCATTCGCGAGCAACGTACCGTTCTGCAGAGTCACGCTACCTGCCGCGCCGACATCGATTCCCGCATCGACGTTGTCACGGAGGATCACGTTCACGACGCGCGCATCCTTCGAGCTCGACACCGCGATCCCGATGTGCGCGCCCGCGACGGTCAGCCCTTTCACGACGGCGGGCTTGCCCGGCACCGTCCCGTCCAGCCTGACGCCGACGTCCTGGCCCGTGGCGTCCAGGATCGTCTTGCCCGGGCCACTCCCTTCCAGCGTGACGCCGCCCCGGACCCGCAATGTCCCGGTCAGGTGCTGGACCCCGGCGCCGAGCTTCACCACGTCGCCTGGCTGTGCGTTCGCCAGCGCGTCGGCCAAGCTCGTCGCGGAGCTCCCTCTCGCCGAGACCACCGGCGTCTCCGCGGCCAGCAGGCTCTGGGGGGCGGACCAATCGGACCAGGCCCCGCGGCCGTCGCGGGCGCGCACCGCCACCGTGTAGACACTCCCCACGGTCAGGCTTCCCGGGACGTGCCACGACGTCTCGCCGGCAACGGTCGTGATCGCCTGCTCCCAGCTCTCGAGGACCTCGCCGTCGCGATCGAGACGCGCCTGATACGACACGGCGTCACCGTCGGGATCCATGGCGGCCGACCAGCGAATGACCGGCGCGACATTGGCGACCGTCAGCTGATCGCCCCCGATCAGGGCCGGCGTCGCCGGCGGCTGATTCGAGGTCGACCGGTAACTCTGCAACGCACCGCCGACGACGAACAGGCTCCCGTTCGCGATCATCGGCGACGCCAGCGTCGACGTGGCCAGCGGCTTCGTATCGAGCACATTCCCCGTCGCGGCGTCGAGGATGCGGACCGTCGCCGACAGCGTCGACGTCACCGCGACCAGCGCGGCAATCCCCTTCGTGGCGCCCCGCGCCGTGGGGAGCCCCTGAAACAGAGCCGGCGTCGGGCAGACCCAGTACTTCGGAACATCGTTGAATGTCGCCACCACCGCACGGCCGTTCGTCTGACGCCACAACAGGCGGCCATCGGTGGCGCTCAACGCCACGGTCCACTCCCGCAACAGCAGCTGGTCGGTCACGCCGTCACCGTTCGTGTCCAGGTTGTCGTCGGTGCGCAGATCGAGGATCAAGCGCCCCGCGCCGGCCGCCAGCGACGACACGGAAAAGCTGCGGGCCGCCAGCGTCCCGGCGACGTCGGGCGCGACGACCGGCGCGTCTATCGGCCAGCCGGCCACGGCGCGACCGGTCGCCAGGTCGACGGCGTGAATCTGGCCGCTCGCGCCGCCCGGGAAGAAGTAGCCCCGCCCGTCCAGGATCAGCGGCGTGGCGAGGTTGACGATTCCGCCCGCCTCGTAGGTCCAGCTCCGCTTCCCGGTCTCCAGATCGAAGGCGTAATAGTGGCCGCCATTCGCCCCGACGATCACCCGCGTGCCGTCGGACGCGAGCGAGGAATTGCTGAACTCGGCCAGATCTCCGGCGGCGGTCTCCCACAGCGTCGCTCCGCTGGCCGCGTCGATCCGCATGATCGCGCGACCGGGATAGCCACGCGCCAGCAGCAGGCTGCCGTCGACCACCAGGGGAGAAGATCGTTCCAGGCCCCCCAGCGTCTTTCGCCAGGCGATGCGTCCGTCGGCGAGATGAAAGGCGTAGAGGTTGCCGTCCAGCGCCGTCGCGAACACCAGCCCCTTGTCGATGGTGGGCGACGAATCGACGCCGACGTTGGTGTCGAAATGCCACAGCGCCTGCCCGTCGCGCGCGCGGAAGGCCAGAATCGAGCCGTTCCCGCTGGCGACGATCACGCCGTCGGCGACCGCGGGGCTGGCCGCGGTCACGGCCCCCACGGGCAGCGCGGCGGACCACGACGCCGCGGCGAACGTCGAGCCCACCCGCTCACCGCTGGCGCGGCGTCGTCCTGAATCCCCACTCCAGCTCGTCCAGTCGTCAGCGCGTACTGGGGTCGCGAATGCCCCACACACCACACCGAACAGACCAAACCCGACATACAGTCGGCCGAACCATGTTGCGTTTGGCATTCATCCCCGCACGCGCCATCGACCACACCATGCGCAAACTGAACGGAACGGCGAATCAACAACGCGCGGAAATTCCGCTTATTTCACGGCTATTTCGCGGATGCGCGGATGCGGCCGTACATCATTTCAACGATGAAACAATTAACGTCGACAGGCGTGCCTTCGCACACGTTCGTTGGCCTGAAATGACGCCTTCCGACCGGATCGCATTGGCGGAGGCATCTGCCAAGATGCGAGACAGACCGTGATGAAAAAGATCGACGCCATCGTGAAAACGTCGCGTTTCGGGGACATCGTCGACCGCCTGCGCCTGATCGGCGTCACCGGCCTGACAATGGCCGAGGTTCATGGGTTCAGCCACAGCGCGATGATCGCCGGGAGCTTCCAGGGGAGACCCTACGTCACGGCCAGCGCGCCCCGCTACCAGATCACGGTGTTCGTGCCTGACGACGACGTGGTCTCGGTCGTGAACGCCATCCGCCAGCGGGGACGGACCGATTCACCGGGAGACGGAATCATCACCGTCACGGATACGCTCGAGGCGATTCGCATCCGCACCGGCGACCTGGGTCTCGACGCCCTGTGACCGTTTCGACAGCCGGCGGCGGTCGTCAGGCCTGAGCGATCGGAGCGGGAACGGCGTCCAGCTCGGGATAGCGGCGGAAGATGCCCCGCTCGTTGAAGGGGATGCGACGTTCGGAGCCGAGATAGGCCGCCACGCCGGGGTGACGCGCCACCTCGGCGTGCAGGGCGACCAGCGCGGGCACGCGCGGCTCGAGGACCGCCATCGCCCTGGGAAACGCGTAACGCAAGCCTTCCATGACATGGAAGGCCGCGAGATCGACGTACGAGAGCGTGGGCGACACCAGGTAGCCGTCGCGAACCAGCACCCGCTCGAGGTAGCCGAGAAACTTCGGGATCCGCTCGCGCAGGAACAGCGGCGCCCTGCGCAGCGCCTCGGTCTTCTGATCGTCGTAATAGAGGCTGGAGGCGATGGGATGGTGCACGTCGTGCGCCTCGACCATCAGATCCATGATCGTCAACATGAGCTGGTTCGCCCGCAGCCGCGCCGCCTCGTCGCCGGGGACCAGCCCCAGGCGCGGTCCCAGATAGGCGAGGATGTTCGCCGTCTGCGCGATGACGAGGTCGCCGTGCTTCAGGATCGGCGGCGCGAGCGGAATCATCCCGGGCGCGTCCCCCTTGATGAAGCGCATGATGGTCTTCACGCCGCCCCCCTGCCCCTCGGGCAGACGGGCCACGTCGACGTACGGGGTCCCGGTCGCCTCGAAGGCGAGGCGGATCGGCTCGCCTCGCCCCTGGATTCCCGGCCAGTAGTAGAGCTGATACGGCGCCGTGGTCGTCATGAGCCGACCATAGTGAGCGCCGCGACGAGCGTCAAAGGCCGGTCACCCGTCACGCGCGACGGCGGCGACGAAGCTCCATCCCTGCACCGCCAGCGACGGGGCTGGGCTGGTGGCTAGCCGCCGATCGTGACAGGTGCGAAGCCCGGGGGAAGGATCGTACCACCGTGAGCCGTAGGGTCGCCGACGCGCGCCGCGGGCTTGCCATCAATCACCACCGAGGTCGAGCCCATCACGATCACGTCGGGCGGGCCCACGCAGGCGCAGAGATCCCCCACCACCGCCGCGGGCAAGCCCCCGATGAGAACCCGAGGAGCGCCCGGACCGATGACGGGACCACCGACGTGCGGCACCAGAGCGGTGATCATCGGGCA
>DASYCK010000026.1:0-12561 GCA_036500205.1 Polyangia bacterium
TCCGAAACCACGCCATCGTCATCGTCACCAGACGGTAACCAGCTCCTCTTCAAACAGGGTCCAGGGCATCGCTCCGCGCCGCCTCGCACCGTCCTGAGACCAACTTGATGCCCAAATGAAAAAGGGGAATTGCTGCACGCAGCAATTCCCCTTCTTTTGGGGCCGGTCTCCCCCCCGTCACGCCCGGGGGGCAGGCGGTCGTTCAGGGCGCCGCTCGTCTTCCCGAGATGAGGCGGACCAACACCGTCACGATCGCCAGCACCAGGAGGATGTGGATGAAGCCTCCCATCGTGTACGAGCTGACGAGGCCGACCACCCAGAGAAGCATCAAGATCACCGCAATTGTCCACAGCATTGGAAGACTCCTTCGTTCGTTGTTACCGCGACCCAGAACCGCTTCTTGCCGTCGCTATCGCTGTCCCTGCCTGACCGGGCCGCCCCGGCTCCGCCATTTGCCCACGAGATACCCCGCCCCCAGCCCCAGGGAGACAGCCGCCCAGGGATGGGTTCGGACCCAGTGGCGCCAGTTCGTCCCGACCGACACCCGCCGCTCCAGCTCGGCGAGCGACGACCCCAGCCGGTTTCGGCTTCGCTCGACCTCGGCGCGCAAACGCTCGAGCTCGGTCTGCTGCCCGCCACTGACACTCCCGATGGCCCCATCGGCCGTCATTCGTCCGTCAAGCACGCCCACCCTCCTTCTCGGCGGCACCCGTTTCCGCTGTCGTTCTCGATGCCGCCGTGACCACCGCCGCCCCGATGACCACCTGGGAGAGCGCTGTCACCCCCAGGGCCGCCGCCAACCCCCACCGCGGCGTCAACCAGACCGCCAGCGCGGCCACCCCGAAGAGGTAGCCGACCAGCAGGGGCACGGCCCCCAGCGCGAGGAACGCGAGTCGCGTGGAACGGGCGCGAATACCCGATATCGCCTCCAACTTCACCAGCTTCAGCTCGGCCGACGCCAGGTGGAGGAGGTCGGCGGCGGTGGTCTTCACCACATCGACCAAGGCGTGCTCGTCACGCGCGGCCCCGTTTCGGGGCGGGTGCCCCTGCTCTCGAGCCGTCACCGTCAGCGTTTGCATGGTGCTTGGCAGGGGTGGGCTCAGGTCGCCGACCGCGTCTCGTTGTCCCGCACGCGGCCATCGCGGGCGTCGCTCAGCGCCTCCTCGACCTCGGGCGTGTAGCGACGGATGCGCTTGCCCAGATCGTCGCGAAGGTCCTGGCCCGAGCTCGGCGCCAGCAACAGCGCCACGCCCGCACCCACCAGCGCGCCCAGACCGAAAAGCCCCGCCGATGACATGACCCGCTCCGTCACCGTCGGCTTCGTCGAGAGGCCGAGCGCCGCCAGGATGTCTTCCTTGTTCAATTCCGAGATGTCGCTGAGCTTCATGAATGCATTCTCCTTGTGATTTTCGGTTTTCATTGCGAAGCGTGAACGTTGTTGGTCTCTGCGGCGCGCGTGGCGAACAGCGTCCGTTCCACGCCCTCGGCGAGCAGCGGCACGACCGCCAGGCGCATCGCGATGCGGGCCCCCACGGCGAGCAGCCGCGCGGTCAAGATCGTGCCAATGCCGCCGCCAGCGACGTAACCAGCCCCCAAGGCCAGCGCCAGCGAGCGCGCCGGCCGGCGCCGGATCTCGGCGAACAGCCGCTGCCCGAGCTCCCGCGGGACCAGCGCCTGACGCGAAGCCGTATCGCCACCACCACGGGCGCCGCGCTCCCCCCTAGGCATGTTTCGCCACCTTCGCCACCGCATAGCCGATCAAGAACGCGCCGAGAATCGATCGGCCTGGATGTTCCTTGACCATGGCGGTGGCGCGGTCGGCCAGGTCCTGCGTCCATTCCCCCACCATCTTGCGCGCCTCCTCGGCGCGGTCGGGGAGATGCTCGACCTGGCCGCTGACCTCATCGGCGAGATTCTCAACTTGGGATTTCAGGCTCATCACGATCTCCTTTTGGATGGGTGGGTGGATGACCGGACAACCCATCAAGGGACGTGCCATCGTGTGTCGAGGCGCGTCGCCGCGAAAAAGTGCGCCGCCTTTCGACGATCCGGCGCCGCTTCATCGCGGATCTCGCGCCGTCCCTCGGGCGAACGCGCCGTCGACGCGCGTGGCGACGTTACCCGGACCACCCTGACGTCACCGCGGGGGATCCCCGCGCGGTGACCGCGCCTCAGTTCACCTCGGTCTTCAGGATCGAGAGGAGCTCGTTGATGTCGAACGGCTTGCGCAGGATGGCCGTCGCTCCCGTGGGCATGTCCTGCGACACCGCCGTGAGGATGATGACGGGAATCTTTTCCAGATCGGGGCGAAGCCGCATCTGTTCGAGCACCTGCCAGCCGGTCACGATCGGCATCATCAGGTCGAGGATCACCACATCGGGCCGCGAAGAGACGTCGTGCGAAAGCAGGTCGAGCGCCTGTCGACCCGTGCGCGCGGGAATGACGTCATAGCCGCGCTCCTCGAGGACCTCCTGGACGACGTCCCGAATGTCCTGATCGTCTTCGGCCAACAGTACGGTTTTGCCGCTCATGTGATTGCTTTCGCCTTCGCTCGATGTTGGATGTTGCGCCCTCCCGCCCATGATGGGCGTTCGCCTCCCCCGTCGCCGCTCCGGCCATCGATGACGACCGCACCGACGGCGACTGGCTTCGCCTGCTTCAGATGCAGGGGCAGCTCGATGGTGAAGCGGGCGCCCGCGCCCGGCTCGCTGTCGACGACGATGGTTCCCTGGTGGGCGTCGACGATCTGCCGCGCGATGAACAGGCCCAGCTGCAAGCCGCTGTGATGGGGGGAGGACACGATGCGATGAAATCGTTCGAAGATCCCGCCGAGATCGTCGGCGGCGATCCCCACGCCGTGATCGCGGATGCTCAGCCGCGCGTGCTGGTCCGTCGCCTGAAGCTCCAGCTCGACCGGCTTGCCCGGCCCATGGCGAAGGGCGTTTTCCACGACGTTGCCGACCACCTGCTCCAGGCGCAAACGATCCCAGCGGCCCATCACCGGGCCACTGGCCGTCACCACCAGGTCGCAGGCGGCGGCGGTGGCCTCGTCCCTGAAGCGCGCCGCCACGTCTCTTACCAGCGTCGTCAGCTCGAGGTCATCGAGCTGCAGATTCAAGCGCCCCTCCGTGATGTGGGAAACGTCGAACAGATTGTCGACGAGCGCCTCGAGCCGTCGCACCTTGCGTTCACAGCGATGCAGGACCCCCTGCAGCCGGTTGGGATCCCCCGCCACCTGGCCGCCGTCGGCGGCCAGCAACCGCTGCAGGTGGATGCGTAGCGGGGTGAGCGGCGTCCGCAGCTCGTGCAAGGCGATCGCGAGAAACTCGTCGCGATCCCGGACGGCGTCCTGGGTCTTCTGATAGAGGCGACCGTTGTCGATGGCCAATGCGATCCGACGCGTCACCTCGTAGGCTGCCTTCACTTCACCGGCACCGAAGGCGTCGGCAGCCAGAAACATGACCTGACCGAAGGTCCGCCCGCGCGCCGACAGCGGCAAGCTCAAGGCCGCGCGGGCCCCGAGGGGGATGATGGCGTCCTCGCCCACGCCCCAGATCCGCCCCAGCTCGACCGCCGGCTCGACCGAGGTCAACGACCGCTCGTCGCCCAGCGAGCGCAGGTAGTCGGCGCTGGTCGCCAGCAGGGCGCTGAGCGCCACCGCCTCGTTAGCCCGCCCGCGGTCGGCGAGAACCACCACCGGGGCCCCGATCAGCTCGTCGTGGTCGCTGGTGACGCCGATGACGCAGCCGTCGCCGAGCGACGCCACGATCAACTGCCCCACCCGCTCCAGATCCGTCTGATGATCCTCGCACTCCAGCAGCAGTTGACTGACATCCGCCAGGAGACGCTCGCGCTTCTCGGCGTCACGATAGCCCGTGATGTCATCCACCACCGCCACGAAGTGCCGCAGCTTCCCGGCCCGATCGCGCAGCGGAGAGATCGTCGACTCGACCCAGACCGCGCGCCCATCCTTGCGAACGTAGCGCTCCTCGCGGCGAAGGGTCTCGATCTCGCCGGCGGCGAGGCGCTTCAGCCCGGCGAGGTCCTCGGTCATGTCGGCGGGATGCGCCAGATCGCGGACCCGAAGCCGCGCCAGCTCGTCGGCCGGATAGCCGACGAGCTGGCAGAACCTGGGATTGGCGCGCAACCACCGCCCGTCGGTGGCAATGTGGGCGATTCCCACGGCCGCGCTGTTGAACGACGCCTCGTAGAAATCACCAATGCCCAGCGTCGGGTCGTCAACGACGGGACTCCCCGCTCGTCCCCCGCCATGTTTCAACGCGCCCACCATCCCACCTACGACACCAGGACGAATGGGCTGAGGGTTGGGCAGATCCTGGTCATCTCCTCGGATCAGGTTCAAATCCCGTACCACCGGCGAGGGCGCCGCCTCCCCGGCGAGTCCTCCCGGGAATCGACTTCACTCTGGGAGACCCGAACCCCAGCGAAGTCGAGGCCTCCGAGGGGGTCCAGCCCGTCCCGCCCAGCCGGCGGAGAGCGGCCTCACCGCGGGTCCGCCCCAAGAGCTCCCGTCCTTTCGCCCCTTCGACCAGCCTCATCGATGGCACGTGCGCGTAACGTCTCAGTAGAGTAGGTTACCAATCAGTAACGATTTGTCCCGAGCCACTGTTACCGAAAACGCCCAAGAAGCCCGAAATGACAGCGGCAACGTCCGGAGAACGAAAAGCGCATCCGCCTGGTACGTGATTTGAAGAAGCATCTCGCGACATGACCTGTTTCTTCACTTCCCCCCTTCGGTCAACCCTGGCCACGCGAGGACGATAGAGTGACAAAACCCAAAGTGCTCACGTGCTAGACGTCCTGCTGATCGATGACGAGCTCGAGCTCCGCGAGCCCCTCGAGGAGATGCTGCGCGACGCGGGCCACAACGTTCAGACGGCCTCGGACGGCGCCGAAGGCATGGAGCGGGTGACGCGTCGGGTATTCGACGTGGTCATCTGCGACGTCCGCCTCCCGGAGGTGGACGGGCTGACGCTGTTCCGCACCGTCCGCAAGCAGACGCCCACCACGGAATTCATCCTGATGACCGCTTACGCGGACGTCGGTCAGGCCGTCTCGGCCTTGAAGGAAGGTGCCTATGACTACCTGATGAAGCCGTTCGACGTGGACGAGCTGCTCGTCCAGCTGCGCCGCATCGACGAGAACCGCGCCCTGCGCCGCGAGCTGGAGAAGGTCCGGGGAGAGCTGTCGGGCCGGAGCCCGAACGTGACGTTGGTGGGCGACTCTCCCGTCGTGCGGCGGGTGATCGAGAAGACGAAGATGGTCGCCTCCAGCGACGTCCCCGTCCTGGTGACCGGCGAAAGCGGCACCGGCAAGGAGGTAGTCGCCCGCATGATCCACAGCCAGAGCGCGCGGCGCGACAAGCCGTTCGTCGTCGTCAACTGCGGTGCCCTGGCGGAGAACTTGATCGAAGCCGAGCTGTTCGGCCACGAGCGGGGCGCCTTCACGGGCGCCGTGAAGAAGCGCGACGGTCGGTTCAAGGCGGCCGACGGCGGCACGCTGTTCCTGGACGAGATCGCCGAGCTGCCGCTGGCCGCGCAGGCCAAGCTGCTGCGCGTTCTGCAGGAGGGGACGTTCGAGCCGATCGGCACCAACACGTCGGTGAAGGTCGACGTGCGGATCATCTCGGCGACGCACCGGAACCTCGGCGAGCGGATCAAGACGATGGCGTTCCGCGAGGATCTCTTCTATCGCATCAACGTCATCGAGATTCAGCTGCCCCCGCTGCGAGACCGGCCCGGCGATCTGCCGCTGCTGCTGCGGCACTTCATCCAGAAGTTCCTGGCGCCCGGCGCGGCGGTCCCCAACATCTCGCCGGCCGCCTGGGCGGCCCTCGTGCAATATGGCTTTCCTGGCAACATCCGCGAGCTGTCGCACGCGGTGGAGCACGCACTCGTTCTGTCCGGTGGCAAGGAGATCGACGTCCAGCACCTTCCGCCGACGATGGCCGAGGGGAGCGCGACCGGCCCGCTCGCGGGCCCGACCTCGACGGTCATCCGTCCGTTGCAGACGGCCCTGCGCGAGTTCGAGCTGCAATACCTGCGGCGCGCGCTGAAGGCCGCAGACGGCAAGCGGACCCGCGCCGCCGAGATTCTGGGGATCTCGCGCAAGACGCTGTGGGAGAAGCTTCGCTACGGCGGCTACAACGCCGATCATGAGGCCGAGGCCGAAGAAGAGCAGCCCAGCGCCGCCGCGGGCACGAGCTGAGCGGAGAGAGCCGGCTACGCTCGGCGGGCAGCTCAGGCGGCGCGCCGGGGAAGCTCGAACGTGATGGACGTTCCCGGGGCCCCGCTGTCGAGCCGCACGGTGCCGCCGAACGCGTTCACGATCTGGGACACGATCCACAGCCCCAGCCCCATCCCCCCGGATTTCGGCGGCGTGGCGCCGCGCTCGAAGAGACGCTCTCGAAGCTCGAGCTTGATCCCCGGCCCGCTGTCGGAGACAGTCACGGCGACCCGTTCCCCTTCACGCACCACCACTTCGACCCGGGCCGAGGCGCCCGGCGCATGCTTGTGCGCGTTCGAGACCAGATTGGTCAGCACCTGCTCGAGGCGCGTCCGGTCCCAGTCGCCGGTCAACGTGCCGATCGGCGCGACGACGTCGAGGGCGCGCCCCTGATGGGCGAACTGGTCCCGCAGGCGGTCGCAGACGCTCTTGATCACGACGATCAGGTCGACCGGCTCCGTCGCCACGGACAGCGGGCGCACGGGCGAACGCGCGACATCGAGCAAGTTGTTGAGCAGGATGTTCAACCGATCGCACTGCCGCTGCGCCTTCCGCAGGCGAACCCCGGACTCGACCGGATCGAGCGCGCCGCGCTCGGCGGCCTTGATCAGGGCATCCAGGTAGAGCCGCAGCGACGCCAGCGGCGTCCTGATCTCGTGGGCCGCCACCGAGAGCATATCGTCCCTTCCGTCGAGGATCGATTTCAGCGCCCCGATGCGCTCCGCCACCCGTCGGTTGATTTCCTGTTCGAGGCCATCATCGCCTTTTCCGTCGCCCATCGCCGTCAGTGTGAGTCTGGCGACTCACGAGCGCAAGCCATCGCGGCGCGGCACGTGTCATCCTGAGCAACCATGGAGGCCCACCATGTCCGTCGACGGCAATGAGTTCCGAACCGAGCACGACTCCTTGGGGGAGGTACAGGTTCCAGCGCGGGCGCTGTTCGGCGCACAGACCCAGCGCGCGGTCGAGAATTTTCCGGTCAGCGGCCGGCGCCTCTCACGACGCATGATCCGGGCGCTGGGCCTCATCAAGCGCGCCGCTGCCCAGGTCAACCGCGACAGCGGCCACCTGCCGCCCCCCATCGCCGATGCCATCATCCGGGCGGCTGACGAGGTGGCGGAGGGGCAACACGACGGTGAGTTCGTGGTCGACATCTTCCAGACTGGCTCGGGGACCTCGAGCCACATGAACGCCAACGAGGTGATCGCGAACCGCGCCATTCAGCTGCTGGGCGGCGCGGTGGGCTCGAAGGTGCCCGTGCACCCGAACGATCACGTGAACCGTGGTCAGTCATCCAACGACGTGTTCCCGACGGCGTTGAACATCGCCGCCGCGGAGGGGATCGTCCGCGAGCTGCTGCCGGCGCTGGACGTCTTGTATCAGTCGCTGGCCGAGAAGGCGCGGGCCTTCGATGGGATCGTGAAGACGGGGCGCACCCACCTCATGGACGCGGTCCCCATTCGTCTCGGCCAGGAGTTCTCGGGCTACGCGCGCATGATCGAGCTCGCCAAGGGGAGAATCGTCGCGGCGCAGGCCGGGGTGCTGCAGCTCCCCCTCGGCGGCACCGCCGTGGGCACGGGCCTGGGGGCCGAGCCGACCTTCGCCCCGGCGGTCATCGCCCGCGTCGCCGGCGACACCGGCCTGCCGCTGTCGCAAGCGAGCAATCTGTTCGAGGCGCTGGCGACCCGGGACGGTCTGGTGGCCCTGTCGGCGACGCTGAGATCGCTGGCCATCAGCCTGACGAAGATCGCCAACGACCTTCGCTGGCTCGCCTCGGGACCGACGGCCGGGCTGGGCGAGCTGCGTCTGCCTGCGCTGCAACCGGGGAGCTCGCTGATGCCGGGCAAGGTGAATCCGGTCATGGCGGAGATGGTGGTGATGGTCGCCGCCGAGGTGATCGGCCACGACACGACGGTCGCCTGGAGCGGCGCGGGCGGCACGTTCGAGCTGAACGCCATGACGCCGGTCATCGCCTCGGCGCTGTTGCAGTCGATCACCATCCTCTCGGCCGCAGCCCGCCTGTTCGCCACCCGCTGCGTGAACGGCATCGAGGCCGACGAGGAACATTGTCGAGCCGTCGCCGAACGGAGCCCCTCCCTGGTGACGGCCTTGGCGGAGAAGATCGGCTACGACCGCGCAGCGGTCCTGGGGCGCCAATCGATCGCCACGGGAAAGACCATTCGCGCGCTGTGCCGCGAACAGCAGGTCCTCCCCGAGGACGAGCTCGACCGCCTGCTCGATCTGAGGGCGATGACCGGGCCCTAGTTCCGCTCAGTGATGACGTCGGCGAATCGTCGGAGAAGGACGATCGCCGCGCAACGCCGTCGGAAACGCCTCCGCTGCGCCCGGCTCGTTCGCGTCGGCGCCCATCTCCACGCCCGCGTCCGTTTCGATGAACGGCCCGCCGAGCTCGTCGATGTTCATCTCGTTCTGGAGCGCCTCCTCACTGTCCTCGCCTCCGGTCGCCGACGCCAGGAAGCTCTCCCCGAGATACTCGGCGAGATCGTCGGGCGTGGGCCCTTCCCCGGTTTCCGGCTCGACGACGAAGGCGTTGGCGCGATCGGAACGAAGCTCTCTTTTGCTCTTTTTCATCTGACCTCCACCTTCATACGCATCAAATCCCGTACCGGCGGCGGGCCGAGGTTCCTGGCCAGTTTTCTGCGCTGCGTGGAGGGCGTTTGTCACCGCCTCGAAACGCCGCGCGTCCAACGTAACGACCACGTCACTCCTCCCGTCGTCAGTCGCCCGTCGTCTCGCGTCCATCGTGCACCAGAGGCCGTTCCCGGGCTGGCAAGGATCTCGCAACAGCAAAGCGGATGCGTATTCGCGAAATCAAGCTGATCCTGGTGCCCACGGACTTCAGTACCGCGTCCGATCGCGCGCTCGACGTGGCGATGGATCTGGCCCGTCTCACGGGCGCCGCGATGGAAGTCTTGCACGTCAATCTCGACGCGATCTGGGTCTTGCCGCCGCCCGTCGACCTGGTCGCCACCCCCGTCGACATGACGGACGTACTGGCGAGCTCGGCGATCCAACTGGAAGCGGTCGTCGCCCGCGTGCGGGGGGCCGGCATCTCCTGCACCGGCGTTTCCCAGACGGGACGCACCGACGCCGAGATCGTCGACTATGCCCGGACCCACGCCGCGGGATTGATCGTCGTCGGCTCCCACGGCCGCCACGGTCTGGGACACGCGCTGCTGGGAAGCGTGGCGGAGAAGGTCGTTCGCCACGCCCCCTGCCCCATCCTGGTGGTTCCGGCCGCCGAGGGGGAGAGGCCGCGCGTGAGCTCGGACGAGGAGACGCCGATCATGGTTCCGACGGAGGGCGTTCCTGCGTGACCGGTCAGTTGCCCGGACTTCCCAGCGTGGGCCCCACGGTCCTGTCATTGGTCCCGGTGGTGCTGCCCGGGCCGGTCGGTTGCTGCCCGATGCCGGTGTCGCTCGGCATGATGACGCCCTTCTTCTGCGATGGCGGGGGCGGCGGAAGGCCCCCGTCAGGAGCGACCGGCTCGGCGACTGACCGGGGCGGCGGAGCGGTCGAAGCTGCCGGACCACAACCCATCGACGCCGTGGCGGCCACGAGAAGGGCCGAGATGAGGACGCGCGACAAAAAACTTCGAACGACGTTCATACGCTGAGATTAACTCGGACCCCTGTTTCCCAAAGGACTAACGATGTCTGTTTCGTTTTTGGAACATCCTCTGCGGAGCGCGCACCCATGAAAATCTGGGCTGGCGGGCACCTCCCCATGCGTACGTTTCTCCGCCGCGTTTACGAGAAGTACGAGAACAACACCGTCAGCGACACCGCGGCGTCGCTCAGCTACTACTTCGTCTTCTCGCTGTTTCCGTTCATGTTCTTTCTGGCGACGTTGACGGCGTACCTGCCCCTCGGTCATTCGATCGACACGTTGGTGGCGCGGCTGCGCCCGCTGCTGCCGCCCCAGGCGATGGCCGTCATAGACGACAATCTGCGCGCTCTGATCGCTCGCCCCCGCCCGCGGCTCTTGACCGTCGGCCTGGTGGTGACGTTGTACAGCGCCTCGCGCGGTGTCGACGCCGTACGCAAGGGGCTGAACCTGGCGTACGACGTCAAGGAGAGCCGCCCGTTCTGGAAGACCGAGCTGCTGGCCTTCGGTGCCACCCTCGGGGGCGCCGCGCTATTGCTGTTCGGCGTGGCCGCGCTGGTGGCCGGGGGCGACGCCGGCTTCTGGGTCGCCCGCCATCTGGGTTTGGGCGAGGCCTACCTGTTCACCTGGAAGTGGATCCGCTGGCCGATCACGGCGGTGACCATCACGTTGATCGCCGCGCTCGGCTACTACTTCCTGCCCGACGTGAAACAGAAGTTCAAATACATCACGCCGGGCTCGATCGGCGGCACGGTGATCTGGCTGGTCGGCACCTGGGGGTTCAGCCAGTACGTCTCTCACTTCGGTACGTACAACATCACCTACGGTTCGATCGGCGGCGTCATCGTCCTGATGACCTGGCTGTTCATCTCGGGCTTCATCTTTTCGATGGGCGGCGAGGTGAACGCGATCCTCGAGCACGCGTCGCGTGAGGGGAAGGCGGTCGGGGCGCGCGCCGAGGGCGAGGCGCCGCCTCCGGCGGACGAGAGACCCAGCGCCATGCCACCCGGGGCCGCCGCGAGCCAGGCGGCGGCAGACCGCGCCGAAGCCGCCCCCGTTCATCACTGACGACGGGGTCAAACGCAAAAAACCCGAGCCGGTTTCCCGACTCGGGCTCTTTCTTGATCGCTTCCCGACAGGGAGCGATCGCGGACTACATCTTCTTGTCGTCCTTGGGGGCGTCGTCCGTCTTCTTCTTGCCCTTCTTCTTGCCCTCTTTCTTCATGCCTTCAGCCGGAGGAGCGTCCTCGGCCTTGGCCACGGTCCACGACACGGGAAGAGCGAACGCGAGAGCGATGAAGATGATGCGGGTGAGCTTCATGGACATTCTCCTTTTGAGGACATGGATCCAATTGATCCGGTCAGCCAGGCATGCACCGGATGTGCCGCCAGCCCAGGAATCGCAACCCGTTGACATTACACACATAGTTACCAACGCTCTTCGGTCACGAACGCCCCACTGTGTGGCGGAATGGTCGCTTTTTCCAGGCTCCATATGGCAATCCGCCTCACAGGAGTCATGCGTCGACGGTCACGTCCCCGACCGAATGAGCCTGGCACGCCAGGATCAGCCCGCGCGCTTTCTCGGCCGCGCTGAGCGCGTCCTCGGTCTCCATGGTCACCCGCCCCGACAGCAGCTTCGTCTTGCACTGCCCGCAGATCCCCGACCGGCACTCGAAGGGGATGCTGACGCCGGCGTCCTCGGCGGTCTCGAGGATGGTCCTGCCCGCTGGTTCATCGGCGACCTGACCCGACCGCTGGAAGCGGACGCGCGCGCCGGGACCGCCACTCGCCGCCGATGGAGCTGGCGCCGCCGAGGCTTCGAGCGCGGAGGCGACCACCTCCGGCGTCTCGGCCGCGGCGCCCCCGGCAGGCGACACGAACGCCTCGGTCTTGAGCTCGGCCTCGGGCAGCCCCATCTCGAGCAGCAACGTCCGGGTCGCCGCCATCATGGGGTCGGGGCCGCACAGGTAGACCGGCCCGCGCGCCACCTCGGGAACGATTCGCGTCAGCAGGGCGCGCGTGATCTGGCCGCGCTCCCCCTTCCAGTCGCTCCCCGCGTCCTCGCGCGAGAGCGTGTGGCAGACGTGCAGGTTCGGGAACCGGCGCGCCAGGTAGTCGAGCTCGTCGGCGAAGATCAGGTCGGCGCGCTTCTTCGCCGAGAACAGCAGGTAGATCTGCCCCGGCCAGCAGCGATCGGTCAGGTAGCGAATGATCGACATCAGCGGGGTGATGCCGACGCCCCCCGCCAGCAAGATCACGCGCCCCGCCTCGGCGCCGGTGAACACGAAGCGTCCGGCGGGCGCCGACACCTTCAGCCGGCTATCGACCTGAATTCGATCGTGCAGATGCGACGAGCCGTGGCCGGTCGGGCTGCGCTTCACCGTCACCTCGCAGTAGTGGCCTCGCGTGGGCGACGACGCGATGGTGTACGAGCGGTTGACCCGCTTTCCGTCGATGGTGAGGGCCAGGTTCAGATACTGGCCGGGCTTGTGCTCGAACGGCAGCGGTTGGCCGTCCTCGCGCATCAGACGGAACGTGCGGACGTCGGGCGTCTCCTCGAAGATACGCGCCACACGCAGCTCGCCCGACCAGTAGCGCGGCTTGCCGGCGGCCGCCGCCGCGATGGGAACGACGAGCGCGCGCTTGACCGGCGCCTTGCGCCGATCGAGCAGCGCGCGCACCACC
>DASYCK010000027.1:0-3845 GCA_036500205.1 Polyangia bacterium
CAATGAAGCCGGTTCGTCGCCCATCGCCGGTTCGTCGCCCATCGCCGGTTCGTCGCCCATCGATCGTTATCTGACCCAGCTGCATGCGCGCTATTCGTCGTTGAACGACGGCGCCGTCGCCACGTACATCCCGGAGCTGGCCAAGGCCGACCCCAGCTGGTTCGGCATCTGCGTGGCGACGACCGACGGGCACGTGTACCAGGTGGGGGACGCCGCCCAGCCCTTCACGATCCAGTCGATCTCCAAGCCCTTCGCTTACGGGCTGGCGCTCGAGGATCGAGGGCGGACCCGGGTGCTCGAGAAGGTGGGCGTGGAGCCGTCGGGCGAGGCTTTCAACTCGATCAGCCTGGCGCCCCAGACCGGCTGCCCGCTGAACCCGATGATCAACGCCGGGGCCATCGCCACCACCTCGCTGGTGAACGGCGACACCGCGGAACAGAAGGTGCGCCGCCTCGTCGAGGTCTTCTCCGCCTACGCGGGACGTCCCCTCACCGTCAACGAGGCGGTCTACGTGTCGGAGCGGGAGACGGGGCACCGCAACCGGGCCATCGGTCACATGCTGCGTAACTTCGACATCCTGAGCGAAGACCCCACCTCGGCGCTCGATGCGTACTTTCAGCAGTGCTCGATCGAGGTGACCTGCCGCGATCTGGCGGTGATGGCGGCGACCCTGGCCAACGAGGGCGAGAATCCGGTCACCGGCGAGCGCGCCATCAAGCGAGAGCTCGTCGACAGCGTCATGAGCGTGATGATGAGCTGCGGGATGTACGACTACGCTGGCGAGTGGCTGTACTGGGTGGGCCTTCCGGCGAAGAGCGGCGTGTCGGGGGGGATCATGGCGGTCCTTCCCGGGCAGCTGGGGCTGGCCGTGTTCTCGCCACGGTTGGACGCGCGGGGGAACAGCTTGCGCGGCATCCAGGTCTGCAAGGATCTCTCGACCGAGCTGGACCTCCATTGCTTGCGGGTTCCGCGCTCGGGGCGGGCCTCGCTGCGCGCCGTCTACGATCTGTCGAAGGTCCGTTCGAAGCGGGTCCGCCGCGAGCGCGAGCGGCGCCTGCTCGACGACGTGGGCCGCCGCGCCAAGATCTACGAGCTGCAAGGGGACCTGATGTTCGCGGCGACGGAGGTAGCCATCCGTGAGATCGCGGAGGCCGACCCGGTCATCGAAAGCGCCGTCCTCGATTTCAAGCGGGTCTCCCAGGTGGATCGCTCGTCGGCGGCGCTGCTGGTCGGGCTGGCGGAGGAGTGGCGACAGCGCGGGAAGACCATCCTGTTCGCCTCCCTGCACCAGCACCGGACGCTGGAACGGATGCTGGCCGAGAAGCTCGACGCGGCGGGTGTTCCGCCGGGCTCGGCGAGCTTCGCCGATCTGGATCACGCGCTGGAAGCCTGCGAGGACGGTCTGATCGCCCGCCGAAACCCCGGCCGCGACACCGCGCACGTGGTTCAGCTGCAAGAGCACGACCTGTTCCGCGGGCTGTCGGCGGCGGGCGTGGCGCTGGTGCAGACGCGCATGCGCCTGACCCGCTTTCGTCGCGGGGAGACCATCGTCCGCGCCGGCGAGCCCGCCGACGACATCTTCGTCCTGCTCGAGGGGCAGGTCAGCGTGATGGTCGAGCTGGCGGGCGGCCAGGCCAAGCGGCTGGCCACCCTGTCTCCGGGGATGTTCTTCGGGGAGCTGGCGGTCTTCCGCCACACGGCCCGCAGCGCCGACGTCTGCGCCGACACGGCCGTCGAATGCTACGCGCTGCCGAAGCGCGAGCTGGACGCGCTCGGCGAAGCGGAGCCCGGGTTGAGGACCACCTTGCTCGAGAACATCCTGCGCCACGTCTCGGACATGGTGGCGCTGCTGACTGCCGAGGTGACCGCGCTGCTGGAGGGGTGAACCGACCTGGACCGAACTTCGAGTGAACCGTCGTCAGGCCCGGACGGCGCGGCGGTCGAGCAGGCTGCGCACGCGGAGGGCGAGTTCGCGCGGGCGGTAGGGCTTGCCGATGAAGTGGATGCCGTCGTCGATGACGCCCTGCTTGGCGATGATGTTCTCGCCGAAGCCCGAGGTGAACAGCACCGACACGTTCGGAGACAGCGCGGTGATCCGTCCGGCAAGCTCCTTCCCATTCATGCCGGGCATCATCACGTCGGTCACCAGCAGCTCGATGCGGTCCTGGTATTGCCGGAAGATGCGCAGGGCTTCATCGGGGCTGGCGCAGGGGAGCACGTTGTAGCCGAGCTGCTGCAACGTCCGATGGGCGAGATCGAGCACGGACGGCTCGTCCTCGACCAGCAGGATCGTCTCGGTGCCCCGCGCCGCGGCCTCATGCTCAGCCCGCGCCCCGCCATTTGCTTCCGGCTCCGGCGCGGCCTCGACCCGCGGAAGCAAGATGCGAAAAGCAGCTCCCTTTCCTATCTCGGACTCGACCGTGATGGCCCCGCTGTTCTGTTGCACGGCTCCGTAGACCGTCGCCAGGCCGAGCCCCGTGCCTTCGCCGACGTCCTTCGTCGTGAAGAAGGGCTCGAACAGCCGGCTCCGTTCCATGTCGGAGAGACCGCGCCCCGAGTCCTTCACCGTGAGCGCCACGTAGGCCCCGGCGACGAGAGGCTCCGGCAGGGGATGGCGCGGATCGGAGTCGGTCAGCTCGACGTTGCGGGTCTCGATCTCGACCTGCCCGTCGCCGGCGATGGCGTCGCGCGCGTTCACCACGAGATTGACGATGATCTGCTCGATCTGCCCCGGATCGGCGTTCACGCTCCACAGAGCCTGATCGCAGGCCAGGCGCACGCGGATCCGCTCGCCGACGAGGCGTTCCAGGATCTTGTCGAGGCGCTCGATCAACGACGTCAAATTGATGGGACGGGGGTTGATGACCTGCTTGCGGCTGAAGGCCAGCAACTGGCGGGTCAACGACGCCGCGCTGTCGACGGCGGCGTTGGCGTCGGACAGGCACTCGGCCGCGGCGCTCCCCTTGGCGACGTGACGTTCCAGGCCGGCCAGGTTGCCCATGATGCAGGTCAGGAAATTGTTGAAGTCGTGGGCGACGCCGCCCGCCAGCCGGCCGATCGCCTCCAGCTTCTGCGCGTGGCGCAGCTGGGCCGCCAGCTTGGCCTGCTCTTGACGGGCGCGCTCCCCGTCCGTGACGTCCATGCCGACGCCGATCGCGCCGATCACGGCGCCCGCGCCATCACGCAAGGGGCGAATGAGATATTCCAGCGAGCGCCCCAGACAGACATCCCTGTACGTCGCCGACATCCCGGCGAGCGCCTTGAGGTGACAGATCAACGGCTCGTACGTGTCGTCGTGCGGCCCCCAGAGATCGCGCACGTTGAGACCGATGACCTGCCCCGGATGCAGGTTCAGCGAGCCCAGCCCCTTGCCGGCGGACGACGTGAAGACGAGCTCGCGATCGACCGTGTAGCAGAAGCCCGGCATGAACTCGAAGATGGCCGCGAGCCGCTGGAGGTCCCGTCCTGGCTCGGGGGGCGCGTCCATGCCGGGCGGGGCGTCCATGCCGGGGGGCGCGACAGGTTCGCTAGGCGCAATCGACTCTAGCGACGTGTCACCAATCACACGGAAACGCTAAAGGGAATAGCGAGAAATTGCAAAAGTCCCGGGAAACTGACGCGGTAATCAGCATAATCAATGTAGGTCAAACACCTCCGAAGCCCCCGTTGCAACGGTCCGCGCTACCGCTCCACCGTCGACGTCGGCACCGCCACCTCGCCGTCGCTGTTGCCGAGTTGCGACGGGTCCGGCTTCAACAGCAGCTTCAACAGGACGGGCAGCACCGTCAGCCCCAGGAACGTCGACGACACGATGCCGCCGATGACCACCGTGGCCAGCGGCCGTT
>DASYCK010000028.1:0-28274 GCA_036500205.1 Polyangia bacterium
GGCCTCGGCGGTGATGGCCGGCATGCGGGTCATCGTGGTGGCGTGTGACGACGCCGGCAACGTCGACCTCGGGGATCTCGAGGCGAAGGCGCGCGAGCACCAGGACCGCCTGGCGGCGCTGATGATCACGTATCCGTCCACGCACGGGGTATTCGAAGAGGAGATCCAGCGCATCTGCCACCTCGTGCACGAGCACGGCGGGCAGGTGTACATGGACGGAGCGAACATGAACGCGCAGGTGGGGCTGTGCCGCCCGGCCGACTTCGGCGCCGACGTCTGCCACCTGAACCTGCACAAGACGTTCTGCATCCCGCACGGCGGCGGCGGCCCCGGCATGGGCCCCATCGGCGTGGCGAAGCACCTGTGCACGTTCCTGCCCCGTCACCCGCTGGTCGAGATCGGCGGCGAGCAGGGGATCGGCCCGGTCTCGGCGGCGCCGTGGGGCAGCGCCAGTATCCTGCTCATCTCGTGGGCGTACGTGCAGATGATGGGCGCCGAGGGGCTGACCCAGGCGACGAAGGTCGCCATCTTGAACGCGAACTATGTGGCGAAGCGGCTGGGCCCGCACTTCCCGGTGTTCTACGCCGGCAAGCAGGGGCGGGTCGCGCACGAGTGCATCCTCGACATGCGGCACCTGAAGAAGCTGGCCGGCATCGAGGTCGAGGACGTGGCCAAGCGGCTGATGGACTACGGCTATCACGCCCCGACGATGTCGTTCCCCATCGTGTCGACGATGATGGTCGAGCCGACCGAGAGCGAGAGCCGCGCCGAGCTGGATACCTTCTGCGACGCGATGATCGCCATCCGCGACGAGATCCGCGAGATCGAGGCAGGGACCATGTCGCGCGACGACAACCCGCTGAAGCACGCGCCGCACACGGCGGCCGCCGTGACGGCGACCGAGTGGAAGCATGCTTATCCGCGCGATAGGGCGGCGTTCCCGTCACCGGCGACGCGGGCGCACAAGTTCTGGCCCCCGGTGGGACGGCTGAACAACGTGCTGGGCGACCGGAAGTTGTTCTGCGTGTGCCCGCCGATCGAAGCGTACGAGTAGGATCCGCCCGGTTCGGCGTCGGCCCTCGCTCGAGTCGCGATGGCTTCCCATCAGGCCGTGGCGATGAAGTTACAGAACGCGGAATCAAACGAGCCTACGATCGAGTAGCCGGCACTGGCGATCTCGAATGTTCCCTGGATTCGGCCCCAAGGTTGAGGCGACAGGCTCCACGGACTGTCGATGACCTGCAGATCAATCACGACATCGAAACTGGCCGGTGGCGGGCCATAACTTGCGGTGAGAGTTCGCGTACCCAGGACAGGACCGGCGTCATTCGAGCGGTCGGCCGGTATGGCCAGCGAGAAGCTGTGCGCCGAGACGGTGTCCCAGATGACGATATCAATCTCGCTGGCATCGTAGTTGACCGTCACGTCAATCTTGTTTGCGGTGAAGGTCCCCGTGGGCGTCGAGCCCGAGCCTTGAACGTTCCCTCGGCACCAGCTGGGATCGACGAGGAAGTGATCGCCAGGCGAAACGTCGACGGGACCCGCGTCCGACACGGCGGCCGTGCGGCTGTCGCACGACATCGACCAGGCCACCAGGATTCCGAGGGCGATTCTCGACACCGCCGACAGATTGCCTGTACGCATGGCTACTGCACCTCCGAAGCGCATCGTGTCCACCTCCTCCACCAAAAAAATTGAAGGCTGCCGTTAAATTGCCGATACGCTGCCGTCAACGCAAGTGAAGTGACACGGCGCGTTGGCAGGCATCAACCGGCTGCCTGCGACGCGGGTCGGTTCTGCGCGGTTTCCAGGCGTACGATTAGGCCTAGGCAGACCGGCCACCCCGTCATGGACGGGATTACCGACGTATGTCAGACTGTATGGCATGCATCGGACTACGATCTATCTTCCCGAGGAGTTGCGGCGCTCCATCAAGGAAGCGGTGAAGTCCCGCGGCGAATCCGAAGCGAGCTTCATCCGCGAGGCCCTTGAACGCGCCGTTTCCAGTCTTCCTGCTCCTCGTCCTCGCTTGCCGCTCTTCTCGAGCGGCGATAGTCGATTGGCCGAACACGTCGACGAAGCGCTGGCAGGCTTCGGCACGACGTGATCTTGCTCGACACGAGCGGTCTGTTGGCAGCGATCGACGGCAGCCAACGACTTCACGCCCAGTGCGCCGCGAAGCTTGGCGAGGCGACGGGACCGTTCCTGCTCTCTCCCTTTGTCCTTGCAGAGCTCGACTATCTTCTGGGCACGCGCGTCAGCGCCACCGCCCAAGATGCGTTGCTGGGTGAGGTGGCGCGCGGCGCCTATCGTCTCGAGCCGTTCGACGCCGACGACGTCGCGAGCGCGCGGGCCATCGCGGCCAAGTACAAGACGTTGAACCTGGGCCTCGCGGATGCATCCCTCGTCGTGCTCGCCGACCGCTATTCAATCCGCGACATCCTGACCCTCGACGAACGTCACTTCCGCGCCGTCCGGACCAGCAAGGGCAAGCGATTTCGCGTCCTACCGACAGACGAACAGTGAGCGTAGCAAAAGGCTCTACATGTTGTACTTGGACTTCTCGGACCGCATGGGCAGCGGACTTAGGAGCCGCGTACTTCGCCGGTAATTTTTTGTCACGGCCGGCCCGTCCCGCACGTCTCGCGGAAACGGCGCCGCTGGTAGATGCTATTTGCGATGGACGTGAATCGCACCACCGTGAACGAGTTTGCGACGTTGCGACGGGATCGAGGCGGGCACCTGTGTGCCATCGCGGTTCGCGACGGCGCTGCACTCCGCGCCTTCATGCTCGTCGAGCGTTCAAAAGCTGGCGACATCTACGTGAACGTCTTGCCGGGCCACCTTCAGGACTCGAACATACACAGCAGCTATCACAGGTCTGGGCAGGTTCACCATAAGAGCTTCGGCGGGGTCGGCGGATTCGTACGGCGCTATCCCAAGCCCGACGCGAACTTCGAGGGCGTTCGGAGCCTCCTGACTATGGGAATTGACCTCAAGGACGTCCGCGCGGTTGACACTCCCTGCGTAGAATCGGAGGTCGACACCTTGTTCGAAATCCAGTCGGGCGATCTGCGGCCGGATGTACCGAAAACCCACGAGGGGGTCGGGATGGGCGCGACTCTCTCGGTGACGATCGCAGAACCTGGCCAGGCCGCGATCATCAATCAGGGAAGCAAGGTCGTCCGTGAGCTGGTGCTCAAGGACGCGGTGCCCTGGATCTTGCTGACGCTCTTCGATCCTCGTCCGTAGGGCACCCACGGCCTGACTCGCGTTCCTAGCTTAACTCCTCATTCGGCTAGCACCGCCGTCATCTCCGAGCCAGCGAAGCGTTGCATTAGCAGGATGCTATTGAAGCATCGCCGTTCCAGACGGCCGGTACTTCGTTGGTAACTGAAAGAGTTACCGGACTCGACGATCTAATCGAACGTCATCACGAGGGTGGTCACGTACACCGGCGCCAGTGCCGCGGCAGTGAGGGGGGCACGCGCGCTCGGTGAGGCCCCGAGCCTGTGCGCTTCCCACCCGCCGGCTAGACCGCCCGCGATCGCACCACCTATGACCAAGGATGCGGCCACCACCTTCTCGCGGCGCGAATAGTGACCCAGCTTCGCGGGATTTTCAGCGCCGACGACCATCCCCAGGGCACCGAACGCGACGATACCGACGACGGCCCCCATGGGAACACCGGCTGCCGTCGAGATGCCTCGGCTGACACTCGCGTCGCGTTCGACGGCGGCCCCCTTGATGGCGCCAGCATAGGCGGCGGTCGCGACAGCCCTCACCACCCATTGCTCGGTCCGATCGCGGCGGCGCCATCCTTCTTCGAGCCCGGCGGACAGCGTCGAGCAGGCCTTCGACCGAGCAGGAGACATCTCTTCGCCGTCGCCTTTGCCTTTGCCATCCGCACAGACGGCAGCGCGCAGCCGATCGTAGCCGGTCGCCTGCCGTGAATGGGCGGTGATCAACGCTGGCACGAGCTGGTCGCGCGCCTCCGCCGCTTCCGTCGCTTCGGCGGCTGAGATGACCGCCGCGTCGACTTCCCAGGACTCCCAGGGGGTCGAGCGCCTTCGGACGGCTTCTACCGGTCGCGCACCCGGAGCGGTGTCGGCGCCGGCATTGGCGCTTGGCTGAGCCGCAACGAGCGTGAGCACCGATGCAGTGACCAGGACGGCCCCCAGCATACGGGGCCTGGACCAAGAAGCGACGTCGGGCTCAAGGCGATGAGTCCGGGTGGACGGTTCCGCGTTTTCGAGTTCAGGGCTCGTTGGCATACCATCAGTCTCGGGCCTCCCTACGCACTTCGGTAGGAATTAACCGATCGTCTTACGATAAGCACAGCTTATCGATCAGATCCGGAGGGTCCGCCAGACTGTCCTCGACCGGAAGCTACCGGCAGCAATGCGGCAATTCTCAAGAAATCAACGAACCTGGGCCGCAGTCTTGCCTGGGCCGGAGAATCGCCTACATGTTGTACTTGAACAGCATCGGCTTGCTCACGCCCGAGATCTCGAACAGAAACCCGAACTGAAAATTGACCATTCCGTCCGTCGCGTCGACGAGCTGGCGCGGCGGGTTCGGGAACGGTTGCGCCGCCCGGAACGCCTGCAGCGCCTCGTCGTCCAAAAACTCCAACCCTGACGGTGATTCCAGCTCGACGTTCGCCAGGTGGCCGTTCGGCTTCAGCTGCACGCGCACGATGGTCAGCCGGCTCGCTCGCCCGTAAATCGAGCCGTTGGGATCGCGGCGCCGGTAGACCTCGTCGGGGTGCCAGTGCTCCTGCACCTGGTGCTTGATGCGGTTGAAGAACGAGGCGAAGCGCCACTTCTTCGAGTTGAGCGCCGTCTCTTCCCCGTCGTCGACGTCCTTCAGCGCGTCCTGCGTCCCGGAGCCGACCGCCTTGGCCAGCTGGGCCGGCGACGGCATCAGCGACAGCCGCCCCCCCGGCTGCGCCTGCGCCCCCGGGCTGAGCCGCAGCTTCCCCAGCCGCTGGAACATCCCGTCGGGATCGGGCGCCTCGGGATCGGGCAGTCCGTTCTCGCTCCCTTCCGGCGCCGGCTGCTGGGCGGCCGCCCCCGCCGGCTGGTTGTCCGACCGCCCCGGAACCGGGCGCAGGTCCCGCATCGCCAGCTGCGGCGGCGTGCGCTGGGGCGGCACCGGCACCTGCGGCTTCGACTCGCGCTCGGTCCCCGCCGAATCCCCCTGCCGCGCCTCCGGATCGAACTTCCCTTCCCTGCGCGTCTCGTGCGTCACCGAGGTGTCGTGCTCGGAGGCGTACTTCGCCTGATCGGGGCGCTTCTCCTCGCGCGGCGCCGGCACGTCGACCACCTGCCCGGGCGCCTTGATCGAGTCGACCTCCTTCTTGATCTCCTCGGCCTTGCGCGCCTCGTCCTGGCGCTCCAGATCGGCGACGATCTTCCTGGCCGCCTCGTCGTCGACCATGCCGACGTCGATCGACTCGGGCTCCTTCATCGCCGCCAGCTGCGCCTTCACGTCGGCGTCGCGCGGCAGGAACAGGTAGGCGGCCAGGCCCAGCAGCAACAGCAGCTCGGCGTGGATGACGAGCGCGATGACGAGGAACCGCCCGACGCG
Organism: Polyangia bacterium; assembly: GCA_036500205.1. GTDB lineage: Bacteria > Myxococcota_A > Polyangia > Fen-1088 > Fen-1088 > DASYCK01. Next base: position 5,593 of record DASYCK010000028.1, read on the forward strand.
CCTTTCTCCGGCGCGTGCCGCCTTCGGCCCGGGGCCATGCCGCGTCGAACCCACCGTTATTGCCTCGACTGATTAGTGTAGCGTCCGGTGAGGAATCTTCCCGGAAAAAGCCGCGCCCATCCGGGGCCGCACCGTCAGCGGATGACCGGATTCGAGAACGTGACCCGCAACGACACCGACAGCGGCTGCCGCGGATGCTCGGTGGCCGGGGTGGGGATGGGCGGAAACGGTGCCGCACGACGGACCGCGTCCACGGCCGCCTGGTCGAACTCGTCGAACCCGGCTGATTTCGTGACGCCCACCGCGCCGGCGATGGTGCCGTTCGGCTCCACCGTGAAGCGCAACATCGTCTCGCCCTGCTCGAGGCGGATGGCCAGGCGCCGCGGCCAGATGAGCGTGCGGTTCACCCGCCCCTGGATCTCTCGTTCGTACTGGGCGCGGGCGCGCTCCCGTGCCGCCGCCGCCTCGCCCGCCCCCGTGACCGGACCGAGGTGGCCGGCCAGGGCGGGCGCCCCCCCCGTGGTCGGCTTCGCGACGGCGCCCGCACGGGCCGCGGCGCCCGCTCCGTCGACGCCGTGCCCGCGCGCCGTCGCCAGGCTCAGATCCATGATCGAGGGGCGCGGTTCGGCCGAGGTGGAGCGGACGGCCTGATCGTCGGCGGCGGCCCCGCGGCGCGCGACATCGAAGCTCGACGTCCCCTCGTCGGCTGCCAGCGGACCGCGCGACGGCAAGGCCGCGGCGACGTCCTGTTCGGCGCCCCGGTGGGGCGGCAACGCGGCGGGCGGCGCCTCGACGCCCTCACCGCCGCGCGGCGCGGGCGTGGGATCGGGCATGCCGTCGATGCTGGGCGCGGAGACGTCGTGCGCCTGTGACGCGCGCGGCGCATCGCCCGCCCCGACGTCGACCTCGCGCCGCACGGCCTGTGGCGCCTTCGCGTGCGCGGCGGTCCGGCTGTGCGCCGGTTGATAGTGGGTGGCACCGTCCGTCAGCCGATCGTGCAACGTCGACGAATCCCGCCGCCAGGCCAGGTCGGGCACCGTGCGCCCCTGGCCGCCGCCCCGATCTGGGGCGGCGGCCGCCGGGGTCGGTAGCCCCGGTGCCGGTGCGATGGCGCTCGCCAGCGGTTGGGTCGCCTGCGCCGCCTGCTCGGCAACGGGCAATTCCGCCGGCGGTGGCACCACGGCAAGCTGCGCCTCCGGCCAGGCCTCGAGCAGCGGCAGCTCGTCGGGCGCCACGGAACGCGGCAGCAGCTCGAGCTCGATGGAAGGGGGCTGGGCCACGAGGCGCCCCCGCTCGATCCAGACGCCGATGACGATGCAGGACAGCAACACGGCGTGGGCCGCGCACGCCCAGGCGGCGGCCTTCAGCCAACGCGCTGCCTTGCAACGCTCTGCCTTGCAACGCTCTGCCTTGAATCGCAGTGTCCTGGCCCGTACCTGGCGTGCCATCTCGTTCGTCCAGCGAGCGCGAGTTTAACACGCGACGCTGATCGCCAGCCGTCACCGTGACTTGGGGCGTCCGGCGAGGGTAATATCGGCCGCTTCATGGACACGGAACGACGGCTGCAGCGCGCGCTGGCCAAGACCATCGTCGATCATCGGCTGATCGAGGACGGCGATCGCATCCTGGTCGCCGTGTCGGGCGGCAAGGACAGCTACGGGATGCTGGTGCTGCTGCGCGAGCTGCAGCGCCGCGCCCCCGTTGCCTTCGAGCTGCTGGCCGTGCACCTCGATCAGGCGCACCCCGGTTACGACGGCGAGCCGCTGCGCCGCTGGCTGGAGACCTCCGGGGTCCCCTTCCGCATCCTGCGCGAGGACACCTACTCGATCGTCACCGAGAAGATCCCCGAAGGGAAAACGTATTGCTGGCTGTGCTCGCGGCTGCGCCGGGGCGTGCTGTACCGGGCGGCCAGCGAGCTCGGGTGCAACAAGATCGCGCTCGGCCACCACCGCGACGACGCGCTCGAGACGCTGCTGCTGAACCTGTTCTTCGCCGGGAAGCTGTCGGCGATGCCGCCGCGGCTGGTGTCCGACGACGGACGCCACGTCGTCATTCGTCCGCTCATCGGCTGCGGCGAGGCCGATCTGGCGGAATTCGCGGCCGCGCAGGCGTTCCCCATCCTGCCGTGCAACCTGTGCGGCTCGCAGAGCGAGGCGCAGCGCAAGCAGATGAAGGCGTTGCTGGCCGACCTGGAGAGCAAGCACCCGACGGTGCGCGCCAGCATGCTGGCGGCGATGGGGAACGTGGTGCCGTCGCACCTGCTCGACAACCGGCTGACGTTGAACGCCCCGAGCGCCGTCGGCGAGGCGCCGGCGGAGGTCGCCACTCCGCTCGTTCCGCTTCGAGCGGTCGTTCGCCGGACGATCTGATCTCGCTGATCTGGCTGATTCGGCGAGGCCCCCTCACCTCTATCCTCTCCCCGCTATCGCGGGGCGAGGACGAACAGCTTCGATCTGTCGTGGCTCGCCGTCCGGCCGAAGGACTCCTAGGCGCGGGCCGAGGGGCCGCGCGCGCGGGAGCTGCCCCGGGCCGCCGACGCCCGGCGAGGCAACCGCACCAGCGCCACCTCCAGCACGTCGCGCATCGTCTTCGCCGGCACGATCTCGAGCTTGGCGCGCACGTGCTCGGGTATCTCGGTCAGCTCCGGGCTGTTGGAGGCGGGGATGATCACCGTCTTCATGCCGGCGCGAACGGCCGCCAGCAGCTTTTCCTTCAGCCCGCCGATCGGCAGCACCTTCCCCCGCAGGGTCAGCTCGCCGGTCATCGCCACGTCGTGGCGCACGGGGATGCGCGAGATCAGCGACACCAGCGCGCAGGCCATCGTCACGCCCGCCGACGGCCCGTCCTTGGGCACGCCCCCGGCCGGAACGTGGATGTGAATCTCTCGGCCCGCGTAGAACTCGGTGCCCAGCCCCAGCTCCAGCGCCTGCGCGCGGGCGAACGACAGCGCCGCTTGCGCCGACTCCTTCATCACGTCACCGAGCTGACCGGTCAGGATGAGCGAGCCCTTGCCCGCCATCGTCGTCGCCTCGATGTGCAGGACCTCGCCACCGTAGGGGGTCCAGGCGAGGCCGTTCACGGTCCCGACCTCGTCGTTGGCGTTGAACTCCTCCGCCAGATACTTCGGCGGACCGAGGTGCTTCACGACGTCGTCGGTCGTGATGGCGACGCTCTTCTTCCCCGCCGTCGTCACCCGCCCCGACCCGCCGTTCGCGGACGAGCTGGACGAGCCGGGCGCGCGTCCGTTCTCTTCCACCACCCGCCGCGCCACCTTGCGGGCCAGCTGGGCGATGAGCCGCTCGAGCTCGCGCAACCCGGCCTCGCGCGTGTACTCGGAGATGATCTTCTTCAGCACCGGGCGGCCGATGTTGATGTCCCGCGACGTCAGGCCCGCCTCGCCGATCTGGCGCGGCACCAGGAACCGCTCCGAGATGGCCAGCTTCTCTTCCTCGGCGTAGCCGGACAGCCGCAAGGTCTCCATGCGGTCGCGCAGCGGCGGGGGGATCGATTCGCCCAGGTTCGCGGTGGCGATGAACACCACGCGCGACAGATCGAAGGGGACGGCCAGGTAGTGGTCGCGAAAGTTGTGGTTCTGCTCGGGGTCGAGCACCTCGAGCAGCGCCGCCGACGGATCGCCGCGCACGTCGGCGCCCATCTTGTCGACCTCGTCCAGCAGCATGACGGGGTTGTTCGTGCCGGCCTGCTTCAGGCCCTGGATGATCCGTCCCGGCAGCGCGCCCACGTAGGTGCGGCGGTGGCCGCGGATCTCGGCCTCGTCGCGCACGCCGCCCAGCGAGATGCGCACGAACTTCCGACCGAGCGCCCGCGCGATCGACCGCCCCAGCGACGTCTTGCCGACGCCTGGCGGGCCCAGGAAACAGAGGATGGGCCCGTGCACGCCGCCGCGCAGCTTGCGCACGGCCAGGTAGTCGAGGATGCGATCCTTGATGTGCTCGAGGTCGTAGTGATCCTCGTCGAGGATCTTCTGTGCCAGCCCGAGGTCGATGGTCTCCTCGCTGGCGGTCTTCCACGGCACGTCGACCAGCCAGTCGACGTAGGTGCGCAGCACGGAGGCCTCGGCGCTCTCGGCGTGCATCTGCTCGAGCCGCCGCACCTGCTTGTCCGCCTCCTGCCGCACCTCGGAGGGCATGCCGGCGCGCTCGACCTTGGCGCGGATCTCCGCCATCTCCTCGCCGTGCGCGTCGCCGTCCCCCAGCTCGTTCCGGATCTGTCGCAGCTGCTCGCGCAGGTAGTAGTCGCGCTGCGTTTTCGACATCTCCTCCTTGGCGCGACTCTGGATCTGCGACTGGATCTCGAGCAGGCCGATCTCCTTCTCGAGCGACTCGTTCACCCGGCGCAGCCGCTCCATGGCCGGATCGGCCTCCAGCATCGCCTGCGCCTCGGGCACCTTCAGCGTCAGGTTCGAGGCGATGAGGTCGGCCATGCGGCCGGGCTCCTCCACGCTCTGCACCATCATCGCCAGCTCGGGCTGCATCGACTTGCCCAGGCTCGACAGCTTGTCGACGCTGTGGCGCACGGTGCGCAGCAACGCCTCGGTCGCCACCGTGGGCGGCTCGGTCGACTCGTCGAGCCGCTCGACCTTCACGCGCATGAAGGGAGAGCTCGAGACCACCTTCGAGAAGCGCGCCCGGCAGAGCCCCTGCACGAGGACCTTGAAGCCCCCCTCGGACAGCTTGCGCATGCGCATGATCATGCCGACGGTGCCGGTCTGATACAGCGCCTTGGCGTCCGGATCGTCGTCGGCGGCGTTGCGCTGCGCGACCAGAAAGCACAGCCGATCTTCCGATTCTAGCGCGGCGTTCACCGCCTCCATCGAGACCGGACGCGACACGCGCAACGGCACGATCATGTACGGAAACACGACAAGATCGCGAATTGGCAAGAGCGGAAGGACCTCCGGAATTTCTACTTCCGGGGATCGCTGAGGCGACGGATCGCGATCTTCGGCCACGGGACCACAGTACCAGAAAAGCCGCGACCGCAAACAAAAGCTGCGTCGCGTGACGCGCGATTTACAACGAAGACAACGGGAACGTATCGGTCATGGTGAGTCCAAGGTGCCCCAGGACCCACAGTCGACCAAACCGATCGATCGTCATCCCGACGACGTCGCTGTCGATGAGCCCGGTGCGCGCGTCGAAGACCCGCCCCGTTCCCGTCACCGGCCAGACGCCGCGCGACGTCCCGGCCCACAGCTTTCCACCGACGGTGACGAACGCGCGCGCCGCGGCCGGATCGCCGTCGGGATCGTCCTCGCCACGACCGGTGCTCGGCCAGCGCGGCGGACCGCCCGGCTTCCGGGGCGACCCGTCGAAGGGAAGCCAGGATTTCCCGTCGAAGTGCGCGACCCCTTCGCGGGTCGCCACCCACACCGTTCCATCGGCGACGATCTTCAGGTCCTCGCAGCTGTCGCTGGCGAGGCCGTCGTTCTCGCTCCAGTGCGTTTGCTTCTTTCCCGCCTCCACCCGCAAGACGCCGAGTGACGTGCAGAACCAGGTGGCGTCCGGGGTGGCCCCCGTCCCCGCCTGAAAGGCGATGGCCCGGACGTCGCCCGAGAGGGGAATGGCGTCGGGCGAGTGCGCCTGACCGGCGTGGGTGGCGTGGTGGTGGATCGACTTTCCCGAGGGGAGCTGCAGCTCGATGATGCCATTCCCGATCTCCTCTCCCGAGGGGAGGTGGTCGCGGACTGCCATCCACAGATTGCCCTGCGGCGACACCGTCGCGTAGCTGACGAGCGGCGACCCCTCGGTGTCGACGGGAACCGTCAACAAGGGATCCCAGCTGCGACCATCCGCAGAGAGCCGCGCCACCTTGATCCCCTTTGGACCATCTCCGGCCATGAAGTACACGGCGGCGCCGCTGCCGTCGCCCGCCATGGCCATCAAGGGGCTTCCCAGCGCCTCGGATGGAACGGGGAGGATCGCCTTGGTGGCGCCATCCCAGATCCACCCCGGGCCGGCCCCCGTCGCCACCACGCAACGCTCGCGCTCCAGGCAGGCGACGTCGAGCGCCCGGGCCTTCCAGGCGATCTCGCCCACCGGCAGGTAGACGGGCGGCACGGGCCGCCCCTGGTCGAGCGTTCCCAGCCGGGCCACCCCGGCGGACCTGGTGCCGAAGAAGACGTCGTTCGCCCCCCAGGCATAGGTCGTCACCTCGGTGGGCAGACGGCGACCTTCCGGGATCGCCACGACCCGCAGACCGTCCAGGGCCTTCCGGGCGGGCCCGAACCGAAACGCGCCGGGCGTGATCCCCTGCCCTCGCTCGACGACGATCAACGTGTAGGTCGAGACGGCGTCCGGCGCGCCCGCGAACAGCACCGGCCCGTCGGGTCCCGGCGCGATTCCGGCGATGCGGATCGACGGCTCGACCTCGAGCAAGGTGGGGCCCCCCTGGTGAAGCAACATCAGCCGCCCGCTGCCGTCGCGGCCGCGACCGATGGCGAAGGGCGTTCCGTTCGACAGCATGCCCATCCCCAGCCCGTCGACGAAGTCCGGCGCGCCGGACGCCGCCGGCCCGATCTCCTCGAGCAGCTTGCTTCGCGTGACGTGCAGCAGCCCCCGTCCAGGAACGCCGACCCACGCCGAGTGACCGTCCGGGTCCGCGCGCAAGAACGCAATCGCGTTCTTGGCGGTGGAGGCGACCGCCGCGAGCGTGGCGCCGTCGAAGAAGAAAAGGCCGTGGTCCGTCCCCAGCCACACGGCCGGACTGGGCGCGACGCCGCTGGCGACGGCGGAGCCGCTCGCCACCGCGGCGCCCGCCGTGACGGCCGCTCCCGTTCCCCGAGGGGGTGCCGCCGTCGCCGTTCCCGCCGCCGCCAGCCGCGTGATGCCCGCGAGCGTCCCCAGCGGTTGGAACACGAGCTTGCCGGCGACCTCGGTGACCCGCCCCAGTCCCGCCTCCGTGCCCACGAGCACCGAGGTGGCGTCGCCCCCGACGGCCAGCGCCGTGATGCGATGTCCGGCAAGACCGGCGTCTCCCGTCATCCACTCCACCTCGCCGGTGGTCGGCCGGAACCGACGGAGCCCGCGCGCGCTTCCGATCCAGAGAAACGGGTCGGTCCAGGCCAGGGCGGCGATGGGCGCCAGCTCGGCCGCGAACAGGCCGGAGGGCCGCGGCGGCTCCTTCGCGACGACGACGGGAGGCGGCTGCGTGGCGGGGCAGCCCCCCAGAAAGGAAACAGACGCCACCACCACGAACATCCATCCCAGTCCTGCTGCGCGCATGGCCTCGGCTACTATGACGCGCCAATTCGGTCAAGCGCGGGGCTCACCGAACACGATAAGCGCGTCGTTCCAGAAGACTCGGGTTGACCGGCAGCCCCGCCGCTGGTAGGTAACGGGCGCCGGTTTTCCGGTGGAGGGGCTGTAGCTCAGCTGGGAGAGCGCCTCAATGGCATTGAGGAGGCCGACGGTTCGATCCCGTTCAGCTCCACTCCTTATCCTCCCTCTTCCGCAAGGCGGGAGAGGGTCGGACCCCGCTTCAGGGCGCCTTCGTCTTGTTGCACTCGGTCAGCATGGAGCGGCTGGCCGGTGGGACGAACGCGGCGGCTTCTTTCGGGGCGTCGTGGCGAGCGGAGAGCGCGGTGGCGATCCCCTTCAGCTCCTGCGCGGCGAGCGGGCTTCGCGGTTCGTACTCCAGTGACTTCTCGTAGGCGAGGCGCGCCGATTCCAGCAGTCCCATGTCGAAGTAGGTGAAGCCCTCGTGGCGCAGCGCCGTGGCGATGGTGCAAGCGTCAGCGGTGTGGTCGATGACGTCGCGATCCTGGACCAGCGCCTCGTCGTAGCGCTTGACCATCGCCAGCGCCATGCCCAGCTCCAGGCGCGGGCGGACGTCGGTCGGGGTCAGGCCGACGGCGCGGGTCAGCGTCTCGACGGCGCGTGCGGCGTCCTTCGCTTCCAGGGCGCAGAAGCCCTCGAGGTACGCGAGATGGCCCACGCGCCACGACACCCAGGTCACGCCGCGCGCCAGGTAGGCCGGATCATCCTTCACGCGGTCGAGCGCGCCCGCGAACTGCAGCGGGTTCCGCGCGGCGACGGGCACGCCGCCCAGGCGCGACGTCAGCGCGTCCCACCGGCGCCAGGCGGCCGCCCGATCGTCGCGCAGTCGCTCACACGAGTCGGGATGGATCGGCAGCGCCGCCGGATCGGGAAAGTCGGCGCCGGGAACATCCGGGAACTTCTTTCCGGCGGGCGAGATCACCGCGATGGCGAGCTTCGTCTCGTAGTCGCCGGGAAACCGGTGAGCGAACTGTGGAAGCCGCAGCGCCTTCACGACCGGACCGGGAACGGTCCATCCCGGATGGGCGTAGATCGAGACGAGCAGCTCGGGCAGGAAGCCGGCCTTCCAGATCTCGACCTGTCGATCGAACTGCGGAAACGGCGCGGCGCCTTTCTCACGCAGACCGGCCCAGAACTCGCTCTGCATCTGACGTCCCACCAGTTCCAGCTGGTAGTCGTCGGCGCTCTGGTTCGCGAGCGGTGGGCGGAGCTTCTCGTAAGCAGCCGCGCGTCCCGACCCGTAAGCCAGCCATCCGCCCAGCACGTCCCCTCCGTGCGCCATCGCTTCCGGTCCCACCACGACGGAGCCGCCCCGCGACTTGCCGCGCGGCGCGGGCTGGCGGGCCGGCGTCTCGCTGCCTCCATGCGCACAACCGGCGGCGAGCCCCGCGACGACGATCGCCATGACCAGAACCCTTCCCGATCCGTCCATGCGTCGATGATAACCGGAGCCTGGCGGCGGAAGCGTCGTCGAGCTCGAGCTGGTCGGGGTGGACGATTCCGACCACGAGACAAACAGACCGATCGTCACGACTTTTGTCGACATCGACAGTGACCGTCGTGATAGTGAGTGCCGCCCGGAACCTCGTGTCTCGCGGTTGTCGTTCCTGACCTTGCCCCCCCGTTGCCAGGAAGGAATGAACGTGAGCGACGAACCGCGAAAGAGCCTGGTGGGAAGCTGGAAAAACAAGGCAGCCGCCTTCTTGATGATGGGGCTCATGCCCGCTTCGGGATGTTCGTTTCCCCGAACGGGCGGGCGTCCTCCTTCCTGATCGCGAATCGACGGACGGGCGAGCCGGTTTTCAGGGCGCCGCGTACTTCCACACCACGGGAAGGGTGAAGGCCAGAAAGGCCACCGCCTGGATCAGGCACCAGTGCAGCGCCAGATGGCGGAGCTTGCGACAGACGGCCCAGGTGACCAAGGCCGCGAACAGCGATGCGAAGGGCATCGCCACCAGGCCCAGCCCCACCAGGATCCAGCCTGTCTCGCCGCCGGACCTCGTTTGCTGCGTGACGGCGAGCCAGGTGAACGAGGCGGCGGTCGCCATCGAGCCAATGACACTCATGGTGACCGCCGGCCAGTCCTTGCGATACCGGAACCACAAGAAGACCGACAGCAGCGCATACAGGATCGCGCCCCCCAGGAAGATCGCGCCGCCGGAGAAGAAGTTGCGCAGCCGCGCTCGGTCCTCCCATCCTCTCTCCATGTCCCCTGAGCGCTGACAGGCGGCCGCGGAACGGGCTGGTTCGCCTGCGCAGACGAGCGCGTGGAGCTGATCACGCCCCGGAGCGTGGGTGCGGTCGGCGGCTGCCAGCACGGGCAACAGTGGAGCCCGCTCGTCGGGCCGCAGGAGCTCGGCGATACGCGTGGCTCCGCTGAACGGGTCGTTCAGGGCGACGAGACGAGGGACCACCAGCGCTTCGAAGGTCGGCAGGCGATGCCGCGTCGGTGGCTGCGGTCGATTTCGCCTCCATCTCCTTCAGAATGGAGGCCGCCCAGGCGCGGTCCTCCGGCACGGGCGCGTCCCCGCGCGCCGCGCCAGCGAGGAACACCGACGCCATGCAGACCGCGAGGGACCAGCCCCGGTGCCCCCTCCCACGCCAGCAAGACCGCGAGCGCCGCACGCACGCGATGATATCGAAAGCGTCGTCCGGCTGGCTAAATCTCGTTCCGGATCAACCGATGACAGGGATGAGGCGCGGGAAACATGCCCAGGAGAGGTGGTCCCGAACGAGACAGGCGGCTTCACCCGCGCGCGATCACCAATCTGCTCGCGGAGCTGACCGTCGGCGAGCGCTCCCATCCGGCGCGGGTGATCAACCTGAGCCTGGGAGGCGCGCTGCTTGATCTCGGCGCCACGCCGCTCGAGCCGCCGGTGGCGCTGGGCGCCGCGGTGACCGTGGCGATTCGTTATCGCGGCCGCAGCCAGCCGGTGCGCGTGGAAGCGCGGGCCGTGCACTGGAACAGCGCCATCGGTCCGGTGCCGCTGCTCGCCGTGCAGTTCGCCGAGCTGGACGAAGAGAGCACCGAGGTGCTGGAAGAGCTGCTCTGGCAGGCGATGGCCCAGCTGCGTGGCCGCGCGCTCGCGGCGCCCTGACCGGTCCGCATCGGCGTCGGGACTCCGGACGACGCGCGCCGCCAAGCGGTCCGCCGGCCTGTTGACACCCTCGAACGCCTCACTCTATGGTCGGCGCCCCATTTCACACCATGCCCTTGGAAAGATGGTTGCGACGGCGCGGGCCTGGCTCCCGGCCGAGCGCCCCGCGCCGCCGCCCGTGAACGACAATCCGCTCGCCGGCTGGCTGCGCCAGCTCGATGGCGAGCCGTCGCACGCCGACGGGCCCCAGATACGGAAGCGGGTCGCGGCGGCGCTGGGCGCGCTGGCCACGCTCGTCGAACCGGCGCTGACGGCGGCCGTGCGAAGGGCGCGCCAGGCGTGGGATCAGGCCGACGCGCTGGTGGTGCTCGATGCGCCCGCCCTGGCCGAGGTCGCCACCTTGCGACGCTGGCTGGCGGTGCGCGCCGCCGCGGGACGAACCGAGACGGCCGCCACGGCGCTGGAGGGGCTGCTGGTCCTCGACGCGGCGGTGGCGCTGATCCGTCTGTTCGAGCATCGGCTGGCGGCGCTGTTGCGCTTGCAGCTGCGCTCGAATGAGCCCGAGCTGCTCCCCCGGGAACGCCCTTTCCTGGATCTGGCGGCGGCGTTGCGCGAGGCGGAGCGCGCGTGGCGATGACCCGCGCCCGGTGGGCCCTGGCGGGCGTGCTGACGATCGCGACGCTGATCGTCGGCGGCAAGGCGTTCGCGGCGTACGTGACGGCCGGCTCCACGGTGGGCGTCGTGGCGCTGCTGGTGCTGCTGGCCGTGATGGCGATAGGTCTCGGCAGCCTGGCGCGCGCGCGTCTGCAGATCGCGCGAGAGCTCTCGGCGCTGGGCGCCGCGTCGCCGGCGGGCGCGCTGTTCGCCGCGCGCCGGCGGCAGCTCGAGGAGCTCTCCGCGCGCCACATCCCGCCCGATCTGGACGCGCTGGCCGCGTCGGCCGCGGCCGACGAGAACGAGCGCGGTTATGCCGGACGCTACCTGGTGGCCACCACGGTGCTGGTCGGCCTGGTGGGGACCTTCGGAGGCTTGATGGAGGCCCTGGGGCGCCTGCCGCCTCTGCTGGCCAGCGAGGGGAACGGAACGCTGGCGCTGCTGGCCGGGCCGCTGTCGGGGCTTCACGTCACGTTCGGGACCAGCCTGGTGGCCATCATGATCACGCTGGCGTTGAGCCTCGTTCAAGGCGACGTGACGCTGAATCAGGAGCGCTTGCTGGCCCTGCTCGACGAGCGCACCCGCCACCTGCTGATACCGACCTTGTGGCTCCCCAGCGACAGCGCCGCCGAGCGAACCGCGCGCGAGCTGGCGGCATTGCGTGCCGAGCTGGCGACGTCGTTCGCGACGGCCACCGCGGGCAGCGCCGCCCAGCTCACCGGCATCGTGCGCGCGGAGCTGCAGCGCCTGGTCACCGACGTGAGCACCGAGCTGCGCGCCGGCTCGGCGTCCCAGACCAAGGCCGTCGAGAGCGCCGCCAGGGCGATGACCGGCGCCGTCGAGACCAGCGCCCGCGCCTTGACCGACGACGCCCGCGACGGTCGCGCGCGGCTCGAGGCGCTCGGCAAGCAGGTGGCGAGCGACGTCTCGGCCAGCCTGCGCGACAGCGGCAAGACCGCGACCGCGCTGCTGGAACGGAGCGCCGCCAGCCTGACCGAGGTCGCCGAACGCGCGACCGGCTCGTTCGAACACGGGGCGAGCCAGATGGCCGACGCGGTTCGGGCCGCCGCCACCGCGCTGGCGGACAGCACGGGGAAGGCCTCGCGCGAACTGCAGGCGACGCTGGGGCACACGCAGGACGTGGTGGACATGGCGCTGCGGGCCGCCGTTCAATCGTCGACGGCCGCCTTGACGACGACCGTCCAGGGTGCCCAGGAGGGATTCGTCTCGGCGGCGAACGAGTCGAAGGCCGCGCTGGCGGCGGCGGTCGCGGAGTCCACGCGCGCCCTGGCGACCGCCACGGCCGACGCGCACGCGACGATGGGAGCTTCGATGCGGACCTTGGCGGCGGCCGCCGCCGAATCGAACGCGGCCTTGACCACCACCGCCGAGGTCATCGGACGCAGCCTGGCCGACCATGGCGCCCAGAGCCGCGCCGAGGTCGAGCGGGTCGCCCACGCCCTCGAAGCGTCGGCTGCAACCAGCGCCGCCGCCGCGCGCGCCGGCATCGTCGAGCTGGTGACCGCCACCCAGGCCGAGCTCGGTCGCGCGGTGGCCGCGACCTCCGAGCAAACGCGGGTCCTGCGGGAGGCGATGGCCGAGCAGCTGGCGGGCGTGGCCGCGCAGGTGGGCGCCAACGCCGAGGCGCAAGGCGCGGTGGCTCGAGCGTCGGCCACCGCGCTCGAGCAGGTCTCCGCGGCGGTGCTGACCCGCCTGGGGGAGATCGGCGGCGGCGTGAGCGAACGCCTGGACGGCGCGGCCGCGGCGCTGGCCACGGCGGCCAGCGAGGTTCGCGAGGCGCTGGGCACGCTGTCGCCCACCCTGGGGCGGCTCACCGCCGAGATGGAGGCGTTGATGCGCGAGGTGGCGCTGCTGGCCGCGCGCACCGACGGACAGGAGACGCCCGAGGCCATCCTGGACGAGCTGTCTCGCCTGGCCGAGGACGTCGAGAAGCTGGTGGCGCTGGTCTCGTCGTCCTCGTTGCCGATCCCGGTGGCCGAGGTCGAGGCGCCGCTCGCCGTCGAGGAGGGAGACGCGTGAAACGCGCCGCCCGTCGGACCGACCTGTTCCCCGTGAACGCCTGGCCGCCGTTCGTCGACGCGCTGGCGCTGGTGCTCGCGGCCTTCGTCCTGTTGATGGTGATCGCGCTGGTGGCCCAGAAGGCCCTGGCCACCCGCATGCGCGAACGCGAGCGCGAGGTGGCGACCCTGCGGGCCGACAAGGATCGCATGGCGCGCCGGATGAGCGCGCTCGCGGCGACGGGAATGGTCGAGGTGGAAGAGGGCAAGGTGATCCTGCAGGGCGAGGTGCTCTTCGACTCGGGCTCGGACGAGCTTCGCCCGGCGGGCCGTGATTTCTTGCTGCGGCTCGCTCCCCAGCTCGGCAGCCTGCTGGCGGCGGAGCCCGACCAGATGGTCCTCGTGGGCGGCCACACCGACGACAAGCTGATCCGCAACAGCGCGCGCTTCGCGTCGAACTGGGAGCTGTCGACGGCGCGCGCCACGGCGGTGACCCGCGTCCTGATGGGCGGCGGCGTGCCGGCGCGCCAGATCGTCGCGGCCGGCTTTGGCGCCGAGCATCCGCGCACCGCCAACAGCGACGAGGCGGCGCGCCGGCGGAATCGCCGCATCGAGGTGCTGCTGGTGCCCATCCACGCGGTGGCGTCGCGGTGAGCGGCGAAGCCGGGGCGCTGGCCGTGCCGCGCTTGACCGCGCCCCTGCGTCGGCTGGTGGCGCGGGCCGCCAGCGCGCGTCGGCCGGAAGGCCTGGCGCCGGCGGTGGACGCGCTCCGCGCCTTCATCGATCGCCCCTCGCCTGGAAATTTCTTGGCGGCCACCCGCTGCCTGCGCGCGGCGGCGCGGCAGCAGAAGCTGGCGCGCCTGACCGGCGTGGCGGCGCCCCGGCTGGCGGCGGAGCATCTGGGCGTGATCGTCGAGGCCGCCGGCCTCCCCGCCGAGCTGCGCGCCCTGCTGGCGACGTTGCCGACGGACGCGGGCACCACCCGGCGGTTCGCCGTCATCGCTCAGCTGCTGACGGCCCATCGCCTGCTGGCCGCCCACGCCGAGGCGGCGCAACACGCCCTGCAAGAGCACCTGGGGCAGCCCGTGACCCGCGCGCCGTCGGTCGAGCGGCGGCGCGGGCGGCGGTAGCGGCTCGCGCTACGGCAAGTGCTGCGACAGCGGGCCGAGGTAGTCGCGCTTGCCCAGGCTCACGCCGTTGTGGCGGAGGATCGCGTAGGCGTGCGTGAGGTGAAAGAAGAAGTTCGGGACGGCGTGCTCGAGGAAGTAGTCGGCGCCGCTCATCACCTTCCCCTCCCAGCGCGGCTGGGTGATCACGCGGGTCGCGCCGGCGGCGAAGTCCGCCTCGGTGAAGCCGTCCAGATACGCCACGACGTCGGCGACGCGCGCCCGCAGATCGCTCATGGTCTGCTCGGTGTCGGCGTGCTTCGGCGCCTCGCGACCGGCCATCCGGGCGGCCGCCAGCTTGGCGGTGTCGCAGGCGGTCTGCACCTGCTTGGCGAACCCGAACTGATCGGGCGCCAGGCGCAAGCTCAGGAAGTTCTGCGGATCGAACGACTTGCCCTGCGCGTACGTGGTCGCCGCCTCGAGCCACTTGTCGAGCTGGCCCAGCATCTTCCTCATCTGTCGGATCATCACGAAGGTCATGGCGGCTATCCTACTCCTTTCGCGGGGGGTTCCTGATCCCGGCGGCGGAGACGAGCCCCCCGGCCAGCAGCAGCCCCGCCGCCCCCCACAGCCCGCCATGAAACGCCACCACCGAGGCGTCCTCGAGGAGGGGGCGCAGGCGGGGCGTCGCGCGTGCGAGCGCCGGCGGGACCGTCGTGTCGAGGGGGCGCCGCCGGGCCTGGGCCAAAAATTCCGTCGTCGCGGGCGTGAGCGCTTCGCCGGCGGTCCGCGCGTCGAGGGCGGCGGAGAAGCGGGCGTTCAGCACGGCGCCGAGCGCCGCCACCGCCAGCAGGCCGGCCACCCGCGCCACGGCGTTGTTGACGGCCGACGCGACGCCGGCGTGATGCTGATCGACGTCCCCCAACGTCGCCGCGGTCAGCGGCGCGACGGTCGAGGCCAGGCCCAGCGCGAACACCAGCACCCCGGGCAACAGCCCGAGGACGTAGTCGCCGCGCGCGTCGAGCCGGGTCATCAACGCGAAGCCGATGCCGGCGACGATGGGGCCGGCGGTCATGAACAGCCGCGGGCCCAGCCTGCCCGAGAGGCGCCCGAACAGCGGCGACAGCGCGAACATCACCAGCGTCACCGGGACCAGCGCCAGACCGGCGCGGGTGGCCGAGTAGCGCGCCACCTGCTGCAGGAACAGCGTGATGAGGAACGTCGACACGCTGAGGCCGGCGTAGATGGCGACTGTGGCCAGGTTCCCCATCGCGAAGTTCCGATTGCGGAACAGCCCCAGGTCGAGCATGGGCCGCCGCGCCAGCCGCTCGCGAACCAGAAATCCTCCGAACGCCAGCAGCCCCCCCACCAGCGCCGCGGCGATCACCGGCTCGCTCCACCCGCGTCCCGGCGCCTCGATGAGCGCGAAGATGACGCCGCCCAGTCCGGTCGCGCACAGCAGGGCGCCCGCCAGATCGACCCGGTTCGACGGATCGCCGGGCGGCTCGCGAGCGACGCGACCGAGCACGGCCAAGGTGACGGCCACCGGCAGCACGTTGATGGCGAACACCCAGCGCCACGACCCGGCATCGACCAGGATCCCGCCCAGCAACGGTCCCACCACGAACGAGATGCCGGTCCAGGCCGTCCAGGTGCCGATCGCCTTCCCCTGCGCCGGCCCGGTGAAGGTGGCGATGATGAGCGCCAGCGAGCTCGGCACCAGCAGCGAGCCCGCGATCCCCTGCAGCCCCCGCGCCACGATGAGGACGGGCACGCTGGGCGAGAACGCGGCCAGGACCGACGTGGCGGCGAACCCCAGCAGGCCGGCCGCGAACACCCGCTTGCGTCCGAAGAGATCGGACAGCGAGCCGGCCACCAGGATCAGCGAGCCGAGCGCCAGCAGGTAGGCGTCCACGATCCACTGCTCCGCCGCGAACCCCCCGCCCAGATCGGCGTGGATCGCCGGCAACGCCACGTTGACGACCGCCATGTCGAGGAACGCCACGAAGGATCCCAGGATGCTGGCGACCAGGACCAACCGCTGGTTCCGCTCCATCGGCGCATCATGACAGGCCGCCCGGCCCGGGGCCGCGCGCGGCCTGAAATTTCCGGGTCGGGCTAGCAACGTGGTCCCCACGCGCTATGTTCGCGTTTCAATCACACAACCGCGCTCGTGCGGTCGCTGCGGCAGACACCAAAGAGGAAGACAGATGATCAATCCAGGCGCCAAGTTTCCCGAGTTCAAGACCGTCGCTTGCGTGGGCATCGAGCCCGACAAGGAATTTCGCACCATCAGCTCCCAGGAGTTCCCGGGCAAGTGGCTGGTGCTCTACACGTACCCCAAGGACTTCACGTTCGTCTGCCCGACGGAGATCGTCGAGTTCGACAGCAAGCTCCCCGCCTTCACCGAGCGCAACGCCGTGCTGCTGGGCGGCTCGACCGACAACGAGCACTCGCACCTGGCCTGGCGCAAGGACCACCAGGATCTGAAGGGCCTGAAGCACCCGCTGCTGTTCTTCTCGCCGGCGATGGTGAACGCTCTGGGGCTCCTTCATCCCGAAGCGGGCGTGGCCCTGCGCACCACCATCATCGTCGATCCGGACGGCGTGGTCCGCTTCGCCTCTGCCTACGACCTCGACGTGGGCCGCAACGTCGACGAGGTGCTGCGCGTGCTCGACGGCCTGCAGACCGGCGAGCTGGTCGCCTGCAACTGGCGCAAGGGGGACAAGACCCTCACCCAGCAGCTGAAGAAGGGCTGAGCCCGGCGCGGAGGACGCCACCCGTCACTGCGACGGGTCGGACACCCGGCCCATGAACAGGATGGACGAGGTGGCGTCATCGCGGATGAGGAACAGAAACGGTCGATCGATGAACAGGTTGTTCGACACGACGGCCTGAGTCCGGATCACCACCGCGGTGGCGGCGGCCGCCTCCGTCCCCTTTTCGTCGACCGCGATGTCGGCCTGGTGAATGACGTCGCTGATCAGCAGATCGCGCTGGCCGTCGATGCCCGAGAAGTCGGCGAGCTCCGGCGCGAACGCGTCCGTCATCCCCAGCTGCATCAGGACGTCGCGCAGCCCGAAGCTCCTGGTGAATTTGAAGCGGGGCATCGACAGCGCCCCCTGGGTCGCGTCCGGCGCGGCGGTGATGGCCGCCAACGTGTCGGCGGTCAGCCCCGCCTCGAACGTGTCGAACGTCCCCGCGTCGGGAACGATGAGCACCATCGACGTGGTGCCGCCCACGTAGGGCAGCGACGCCGCGCTGTATCCGTTCCCCGTCCAGAGCGCGACGTTCTCCGGTCCCCGCATCATGGGCACGGTGACGGGGCCCGACGGGGCGTTGAACGTTCCGTCCGGGCTGTCCTTGTCGAACGACGTCACCCAGTCCGCCTTGAAGTAGACCGCGTTGGTCAGCACCAGGCGCGTGCTGGGGTCGAGCACGCCCTGCATGAGCAGGTCCGGGATCTTTCCGGCGGTCTTCTCGGAGACCCATTGGTTGATCGACAGCCGGGCGCTCTCCGTGGCGCTCTCGAAGTCGACCAGATGAACGCCGGCGCCGTAGTTCTCCGCCAGCAGATCCAGGAACGTCGGCTGCAGGGTGAACCCTTGCTGGGCCCACAGGGCGTTGGCGAGGCTCAGCTGAAAGGTCCCGGCGCCGCTGCCCGGGCTCGTCAGCGCCAGATCGAGCGCGTCGAAGGCGGGATGCAGGCGCGCCGGCGCCAGCGAGAAGTGTAACGCGCTCGCCATCTGCGTGGCGGTGGTGCCTGCCGCGCCGGCGTACGTCATGGCCAGCGCGATCGAGATGCTCTCCGGCGAAAAGATCAGGTTGCCGGCGGGCGCGCGCACCGCCTGATACAGGTCGACCGCGAAGTGGTTGTTGTCGCTGGCGAGCTGCGCCAGATCGCCAGCGGCCAGCACGGGCGCCGTGATGCGCGCCTTGTCGGACTGCACCACCACCCCGCTGCTCGTCGAGCCGCCTCCACAAGCCGTGAGCGTCCCCGTGACGCCGAGGACGACGAGCGACGAAACGACACGATGGAGATTCCGCTCTCTCGTTTGCATGCCCGCACCCTCCAAGCAAGACGATTGCCAGACCGGTGGCCGCGCCAACGCCCAGAGCTTGCCGTGAAATCCGGGTCGCCGCGCGCTCTCCGACGGGCGGTCACTCAGTTTTTCGAGGGGCGCCTCGAATTGCGGCCCCCGCGGCACCGAACTCGGTCGGCGCCAGCCGTTCGCGGCCGTACGCTCGGCAGAATCAAGATGCCGATTTTGCGTGGTTTTCCAAGAATTCCAGGTCGAGAAGGGCACCGTTGGCGCGTGTGACGTACGCCCCCTTTCTTTCGCGCAATCCCGCTCCCCATGAACTTTTTCAGTGTAATCTCCGCGCGTTCCCCCCCACCCAGTCGGAGATTCACATGCGGCAGTCCCCGGTATTTTCGCTTTCCGCGACGCTCGCCTTGTCGCTCACGCTCGCCTCCGTCGGGTGCCGCCCGCAGCCGACGACGGTCATCGAAGGGGGATCGGGTGGGTCGGGCTCAGGCTCGGGCGGAACGAACGGAACCGGCGGTTCGACGAGCGGCAGCGGCGGCGCGGGCACCACCGGCAGCGGCGGCGCGGGCACCACCGGCTCGGGCGGCTCCGGCACCACCGGCAGCGGCGGTTCCGGCACCACCGGCAGCGGCGGCGCGGGCACCACCGGCTCGGGCGGCTCGGGCACCACCGGCAGCGGTGGCTCTGGAAAGATGGCCTGCGCGGACACCACCCCCGCCGCCGATCCGAAGGCGCCCGGCTATTCGGACGCCCAGCACAACATGTACAACACGATGGCCAGCTCGCTGCTGGCCAACCTGTCGGCGAGCGAGAAGGCCGATCAGATGCGGGGCACGCCCCAGCCGGCGACCACGTCGGCCACGTATTACGACGACATCTTCCGCCAGCCCGACAACACGACCCACATGGTCAAGGGGTTCAAGTTCCGCGACGGCCCCCGCGGCGTCAACCTCGACGCCAAGATCAACGGCGGCGGCTCGAAGGGCCGGTCGACGGTGTTCCCGGTGCCGGCCGCGCGCGGCGCGACCTTCGACGTCGATCTCGAGTACCAGATCGGCCAGGCCATGGGCGACGAGATGGTGGCCGCCGGTCAGTCGATGTTGCTGTCGCCCACCACCAACATCCTGCGCAACCCCCTGTGGGGACGCTCGCAGGAGACCTACGGCGAGGACGTGTACCTGCTCGGCCGCATGGGCACCGCGGCCGTCGCCGGCATTCAGGAGTACGTCCCGGCCTGCGCCAAGCACTACGCGGCCAACAACATCGAGAACTCACGCGCCATGAAGACGGCGACGATGGACGAGCGCACGTTGCGCGAGATCTACGCGCGTCACTTCGAGATGATGGTGCGTGACGGTGGGGTCGCCTGCGTGATGGGCGCCTACAACCCCCTCGCCGTGACCGGCAAGACGACGGCCAGCTGCACGCAGAACAAGTTCCTGCTGACCGACGTGCTCAAGACCGACTTCGGATTCCAGGGCTTCATCATGACCGACTGGTGGGCCCTGTCCGGCAACCAGGCCACGGCGACCGGCACCGCCACGACGGCGGCGGCGGGCGTCAACGCCGGGTTGGACATGGAGCTCCCCATGAGCATCAACTACAAGCTGCTGGAGACGATCGTCGGCTCGACCATCACCCAGACGCAGATCGACGCGGCCGCCAAGCGGGTCCTCGAGCAGAAGTTCCGCTTCAACGTCGTGACCGGCAACGGCCTCAAGACCTCCTCGTCGTCGTTCAGCGGCGGCTCGATCTTCAACCAGACGCACATCGATCTCTCCGAGAAGACGGCGCGCGAGGCGATGGTGCTGCTGCAGAACAAGAACAACGTATTGCCGCTGAAGAAGATGGGCAAGATCGCCGTCATCGGCACCAAGGAAGACTACTGGGCCGCCACAACCGGCGCCGCCGGCATCAACAACCGCGCCGACGACATCAACAACGGCACCATCGACTTCCCGAACGGCGTCCGGGTCGGCGACGTGGGCAGCAGCCGGGTCGACTTCGATCCAGCGAAGGCCATCAGCCCCTTCCAGGGCATCCAGCAGGCGGCCGGCTCGTCGGCGACCGTCACCAGCGGCAACGACGCCTCGGCGGCCGCTGGCGCGGATGCCATCGTCATCGTCGCCGGCCTGACCCCCTACGACGAGGGCGAGGAGTACAACGGCAGCGGAGACCGCTCGGTGCTCGACCTCAACGGGAAGCTGAACAAGAGCTCGCAGAACAACCTGATCATGCAGGTGGCGGCCGCCAACGCCGGCAAGCCCATCATCGTGATCCTGGAGGGCGGCGGCGCCATCAACGTCATGCCCTGGAAGGACATGGTCTCCGCCATCGTCATGGCCTGGTACCCCGGCATGGTGGGCGGTCAGGCCATGGGCGAGTTGCTGTTCGGCGACCAGAACTTCAGCGGCAAGCTGCCCGTGACCTGGCCGAGCGACATCAATCAGTTCCCCACCTTCGACGGCGGCGGCTCGACGGCGATGGACTACTACCTCGGCTATCGCTACTTCGAGAACAAGGGGACGAAGCCGCTCTACCCGTTCGGGTACGGGCTCAGCTATTCGGGGCCGTTCCAGTACGCCAATCTGCAGATCCCCTGCAGCAGCGCCAAGGCCCCCGCCGGCACCAGTCCGGGCAGCATCGTCAACGTCCAGTTCGACGTGACGAACGCGGGGACGGTCAAGGGGACGGAGGTGGCGTTCCTGTTCGTCTCGTTCCCCATGGTCTCGAAGCAGCTGAAGGGCTTCGTGCGGGTCGACGTCGACGCCGGCAAGACGACCACGGCGACCATCCCGCTGCGCATCGCCGACCTGAAGTACTGGGACAGCGGCAGCAGCTCCTGGAAGTATCCGTCCGGCCCCGTGAGCATCATGGTGGGGCGCAGCTCGGCGGGTAACGACGACACGAAGGACGATCTGATGTTGACGGACACCCTCACGATCAATTGAATGAGCATGCCCGCGGCGGCCTAGCGCCAACGAAATCCCCCCAGTCCGTGCCGGAGGCGACCGAGTGACATGACGACCCCTAGCCAGAAGCCTGTCCCGCGATCGATGGTGTTGATGCTCTCGTTGGCCCTCCTCGGCTCCGCTCTGGGCAGCGGCCCCGCGCACGCCGCGTCCAGCAAGGGGCACGGAAAAAAGTCGAAGGAGAAGCCGTCGTCCGCGAAGACCGCGACGGCCACCACGACGAAGACAGCTTCGGTCACCACGACGTCCTCCGCGCTGACGACGTCCACCCCCACGCCGCCCCCGGCGACGCCGACCGCGTCGGTCTCCACCACCCTGGTGGCGGCGAGCGCTCCCCCGGCCGCGCCTCCGCCCAGCGAGTCGGCGCTCAAGCCGGTCGCCGAGACCGTCCCCTCCTCGAACCCGTCCCCGCCCGCGCCGCCGGCCGCGCCGGTCGCCGACGTGGAGACGCCCACCGCCGCCGAAACGCCGGCCCCCTCGCCGTCTCCCGTCCCCCCCGGCTCGGTCTTCTACGTCGAGCATCTCGGCGCCGAGTCCTACCCGGGCGACAAGCGCGGGCTGTATGGCGGCTCGTTGTGGCTCGAGCCGTCGTTCCACGGTCTGCAGTGGCCCTACATGCCCCGCTCGGGCCTGGGCCTGTCCGGTTCGGCCTGGGTCGACACGGGATACGAACAGATCATTCGTGGCCAGAGCCCCACACCGTCGGCGGACACCAAGGAGTGGGTGCAACAAGCCCGCGCCGTGTTGCGGGCGACGCCGACCTACTCGGACGGAAGCTTCTTCGTCCAGGGGCAGATGGAGCTGGTGGGAAACGGCGACCAGATTCACGCCCAGGGTGACGCGGGGGCCGGCATCGTCGACATCGACGACCTGTGGATTCGCGTCGGCCGCTGGAACAAGTGGGACCTGAAGGTGGGGCGCTACGAGGCGTGGGAGATGTATCACACGGGCATGGGCCTCGACATCAACACCATCGAACGTCGCGGGGCGACCCAGAACGGATTCGGCGGCGCGACGCTCGACCGGCCCGACTACTACGGCGTGACCTATCTGCACGATCGTCCCTCGCAGCAGGCGGCAGGAAACATCGCCCTGCACCTGTACCCGAGCCCGTTCTTCCGGGTCGAGCTGCTGGGGCAGATGGGGGCGGACGGCGTCGCCACGAACGGCGGCTCGAACACGGTGGGCGGGCGCCCCAGCGCCATCCTCGATCTCGGCTTCGTCAAGGTGAAGGCGGGCGCCGAGTATTCGCGGCAGACCCACAGCGATTCGTACATCACCTCCGTCGTCGACTCGTCCGGGAACTCCTCCCAGGTCAAGATGGACAGCAAGTTCAAGAACGTCGAAAAGGGCGTCGGTGGATCCATTCAGTTCGTGTTCATTCCGCGCATCGAGGCGGGCGTCAGCGGCGGCATCGGCTGGGTGAACTCGACCACCGACGACCAGGGAACCAAGAGCCTGACCGGGACGTACAAGACGTCCAGCAT
>DASYCK010000029.1:0-3900 GCA_036500205.1 Polyangia bacterium
GGTCCGTCCCCAGGGTCCGCCAGTGCGCCACGGCGCGCTCCCAGCCGGTTCCCTTGGGGGCGCGCGGCTTGTTGGCGAGATAAGCATAAGTGGTGTCGTCGGGAGCGATCATGCCGGCGCGCGCGCCCGCCTCGATCGACATGTTGCAGACGGTCATCCGCTCTTCCATGGACAGTCCGCGGATCACCGAGCCCCGGTACTCGATGACGTGCCCGGTGCCGCCGCCGATGCCCAGCCGCGCGATGACCGCCAGCACGACGTCCTTGGCGGTCACGCCCGGTTTGAGCGTCCCCTCGACGGTGACCGCCAGCGTCTTGGGCGGCTGTTGCAAGAGGGTCTGCGTCGCCAGCACGTGCGAGACCTCGCTGGTGCCGATGCCGAAGGCCAGCGCGCCGAAGGCGCCGTGCGTGCTGGTGTGACTGTCACCGCAGACGATCACGCTCCCCGGCTGCGTCACCCCCAGCTCGGGGCCGATGACGTGGACGATCCCCTGCCCGTCGCTGCCCAGCTTGTGGAGCTCGACGCCGAAGTCGGCGCAGTTCTTCTCCAGCGTGGCGATCTGCGCCGCCGCCGCGTTGTCGAGCACAGGGATCTTGCCGTCGCGACCGCGCGGCGTGGTGGGGGTCGAGTGGTCCATCGTCGCCACCGTGCGCTCGGGACGCCGCAGCTTGAGGCCCTTCTCACGCAGCCAGGTGAAGGCCTGCGGCGAGGTCACCTCGTGCACCAGGTGGAGGTCGACGTAGAGGATGGCCGGCGTGTCGGCGGACGGGGGACGCACCAGGTGCGCCTCCCAGATCTTCTCGAACATCGTGCGCGGTTTCATGGCTCAACCTTCCCCCCGCCCGGGGGCGGCGTCTACTGACAACCGGGGCCGGCAATCGTTAAGCTATACTTAACAATTGCCATGGACGCCCAACTGATCCCCGCCTTTCACGACGCGCTGGTGGTGGCGCAGACCGGCTCGGTGGGCGAGGCGGCTCGAAGGCTGAACAAGACGGCCTCGGCCGTGTCGCAGCAGATCCGGCGGATCGAGCAGCGCTTCGGCCTGGCCCTGTTCGAGAAGGTGGGCCGGGGCATCCGGCCGAGCGCCGCGGGCGAGGCGCTGCTGGGCAGCCTGACGCGCCTCTTCGACGAGGCGGCCTCGCTGGAGACGCTGCTCGGCGAGATGACCGCTGCCCGGGTGACGACGCTGCGGATCGCGGCCAGCGACTACCTGGGCGAGGCGCTGCTGTTGCCGATCCTGCGGCGGCTCTTCGCCGAGGGGGCGCCGCTGCGGTTCGAGATCACCACCACCAACTCGATCGAGGCCGGGCGGCTGGCGGCGGACGGGCAGGTCGACGTCGCGGTGGTCAGCACCGATCGGGCCATCACCGCCGACGAGACCCAGCTCTGCACCCAGCGCTTCTTCTGGGTGGCGCCGCGCCTGCCGTCGCGCCGTGCCCTCGAACCTTTGCGAGCACGCCTAGGTCGCGGGCCTCTGCTCCGCCTGCGCGCCGGCAGCCAAGGTCGCCGCGTGCTGGACGAATTCCTCGGCCGCCTCCGCCTGCGCCCGCTGTCGACCATCGATCTCCCCAGCGTCTCGCTGTTGCTCTCTTACGTGCGGCAGGGGCTGGGGATGGGGCTCGTCCCCGGGCTCGCCCTCGGCCGCGACGACGTCCGCCGCCTCTTCGTCGAGGCTGCGGACGTCCCGCCCATCGACGTCCGCCTCGCCTGTCGGCCGACGCTCAGGCGGACCAAACCGGTGGCGCGCTTCCTGAACGGCCTCGTCGAGGAGACGCACCAGGCATCACCCATTCCTTGCCGAAAATTTAGCCAGCGAGAGACTGCTGGTGAACACTCATCCCGGCGCTGAACACACGACGTCGGCCGCCATAGACCGCCATGAACTTCGAATGGGATCCAGACAAGGCCGAGCAAACTCTCACCAAGCACGGAGAGGAGCGGTACGCCTGTTCGGGATAAGCAAGCGCGGCAGGCTCCTGGTGGTGGTTCACACCGACCGGGCGGGCGCGACTCGGATCATCAGTGCTAGACTCATGACAGGTCATGAGCGAGCGCAGTATGAAGGATGAGGAGGACGATGATCTGCTGCCCGAGTACGATCTCTCGGGAGGCGTGCGCGGCAAGTACGTCGACCGCTACCGGCAGGGGACCAATGTCGTCCTTCTCGATCCTGACGTCGCCGCTAAGTTTCCCGACTCCAAGGCCGTCAACGATGCGCTTCGTGGCCTCGTGGGCCGCAGCGGATGACGTCGAGCGATAACCGCCAAATCGACCGCTAACCGCCGCCCGAGGGGAGCGCGCGCGGGATGAGCAGGTCCTCGTAGCCGCCCTCGAACCAGTCGCGCAGCTCCTTGGCGCGGAGGATCGGGAAGGGGTGCGTGCGGAAGACCGTCAGCCAGGTCTTGTAGGCCTTGGCCAGCGTCGAGCGGTCCTCTTCCTCGTAGCTGTCGATCTGGTGCAGGAACTCGTGCCGGTCCATCTCCTGCCACAGCCGCCCGCCGCCGCCGGCCAGCTTCATGAAGACGCTGACGCACGGATCGAGATCCTGCACGCAGAGGAGGCCCGCCCGGTCCGAGGTGAGCTCCGCCTTGCGGTACCAGTCGTGCAGCGCGACGACCAGCCCCTGCCCGAGAAGCGCGCCGATCCCCAGCGTGGCCTGCCCGATCGCCGAGACGATGACCGCGATGTTGCGCGCCAGCATCGTGTAGAGGACGTGGCCCGCCTTGATGTGGCCGAGCTCGTGCCCGATGGTGAACAACAGCTCTTCGTCGCCGAGCAGGTCGATGAGCCCGGAGGTGACCACGATGAACGGGCGTTTGTGACCAAAGGTGTAAGCGTTGGGGACGGGATCGAGGTTCACGTACAGCTCGGGCTCCTCGACGTCGAGGATGCGGCACCCCCACCCGAGGTAGCGGTGCAGGCGCGGCAACATTCGCTGCGTGACCCGCACGTTGTCGGCCAGGTTCTCGAGGTAATAGATGCGCTCGAGGCCGTACTCGAGCACCTTGCTGATGACCAGGTCGAGGCCCGGGACCTTCGCCAGCGCCTCCGTGGCGACCGCATCGTGCGGGTGCTGGAACTCGGCGGCCGAGAGCCCGGGGAAGGTCTTGAGCTGCTTGCGTTTCTTCGTCTCGGCCATGGGCTCCTCGGGGGAAGCATCCGCCGGCCTGCCGCCGGTTTACAATCTTTTTACACGCCGCTGACCAACGGCAGACCAGCCGTCCCAGCGACCGGCCTAGCGTGAGGGTCGGAGGTTCGTGCCATGCGAGATCAAACTCTGTTCGTGGGAATCGGCGTCGTGCTCGGGCTCTTGATCGCGGGCCACGAGGCGCGGGCGCGGCCGTCGGTCGCGCTGGACGTACGGCTCGGAAGCCCGGTGTTGCTCGCCAACCAGAAGAGCAACGTCTACTTGAAGGTCAGCCTGCTGGGAGAGAAGGCCGACCGGCCGGCACAGCGCCCGGCCGTCAACCTCTGTCTGGCCATCGACCGTTCGGGATCGATGGCGGGCGAGAAGCTGGATCAAGCACGGCAGGGGGCCATCTCCGCGCTGCACCGGCTCACCCGCGCCGACACGGTCTCGGTGGTCGCTTACGACGACACCGTCGAGGTGCTGGTGCCGGCCAGCTCGGCGGCCGACCAGGGAGCCATCGACCAGGGGATCCGCGCGCTGGGACCGGGGGGCGGCACGGCGCTCTACGCCGGCGTGGCCAAGTGCGCCGAGGAGCTGCGCCACGGGCTCGATCCCGACCGCGTCAACCGCATCATCCTGCTCTCCGACGGACAGGCGAACGTGGGACCCAGCTCGCCGGCCGCGCTGGGGGCGCTGGGCGGCGAGCTGATGGCCGACGGGATCTCGGTCTCCACCATCGGTCTCGGGCTCGACTACAATGAGGATCT
>DASYCK010000030.1:0-12022 GCA_036500205.1 Polyangia bacterium
CGTCGCGTATCGGCAACCTGCTCGACATCACGCTGAAGGACATGGAGAAGGTCCTTTATTGCGAGGCGTACGTCGTCGTCGAGCCGAAGCAGACCGGCCTGCAGCGCGGCGAGCTCCTGACCGAGGAGCGCTACGCCAAGGCCGTCGAGGAGATGGGCGAAGAGGCGTTCGTGGCCGGCATGGGCGCGGAGGCCATCCGTGACCTGCTGCGCGTCATCGACGTGCACACGCTGTCCGAGCAGCTGCGCGCCGAGATGAAAGAGGCGACCAGCGAGGCGAAGCGCAAGAAGCTGTCGAAGCGCCTGAAGGTCGTCGACGCGTTCCGCGAGTCGGGCAACAAGCCTGAGTGGATGATGCTGGAGGTGGTGCCGGTCATCCCGCCGGATCTGCGTCCGCTCGTTCCCCTCGACGGTGGTCGTTTCGCCACCTCGGACTTGAACGACCTCTATCGTCGCGTCATCAACCGGAACAACCGGCTGAAGCGCCTCCAGGAGCTGAACGCCCCCGAGATCATCATCCGCAACGAGAAGCGGATGCTGCAGGAGGCGGTCGACGCCCTGTTCGACAACGGCCGTCGCGGCAAGACCATCACCGGGCCCAACAAGCGCCCGCTGAAGTCGCTGTCCGGCATGTTGAAGGGCAAGCAGGGGCGGTTTCGTCAGAACCTCCTCGGCAAGCGCGTCGACTACTCGGGCCGGTCGGTCATCGTCGTCGGCCCCGAGCTGAAGCTGCACCAGTGCGGTCTTCCCAAGAAGATGGCGCTGGAGCTGTTCAAGCCGTTCATCTACAACAAGCTCGAGCAGCGCGGCCTGGTCACCACCATCAAGAGCGCCAAGAAGCTGGTGGAGAAGGAGCGTCCCGAGGTGTGGGACATCCTCGAAGAGGTCATCAAGGAACACCCGATTCTCCTGAATCGTGCGCCGACCTTGCACCGCTTGGGCATCCAGGCGTTCGAGCCCTTGTTGATCGAGGGCAAGGCCATCCAGCTGCACCCGCTGGTCTGCGCGGCGTTCAACGCCGACTTCGACGGCGATCAGATGGCGGTTCACGTGCCGCTGTCCCTGGAAGCGCAGATGGAAGCGCGCGTCCTGATGATGTCGACGAACAACATCCTCAGCCCGGCGAACGGTCGCCCGATCATTCTGCCCTCGCAGGACATCGTGCTCGGTCTGTACTACATGACCCGCGAGCGCATGTTCGCGAAGGGCGAGTTCCGCGCCAACGCCGGCACGGCGCCCAAGGACAAGGACGCGAAGGAGAAGATCCGCCTCGATCAGATGCACGGCGTGTTCTCCTCTCCCGAGGAGGTGCGCATGGCGTACGACCACGGCGAGCTCGACCTGCAGGCGGCGGTGCGCGTGCGCATCGACGGCGAGCTGGTGGCGAGCACCGTGGGACGCGTCCTGCTGTACGAGATCGTCCCCACGAACCTGCCGTTCAAGCTGGTCAATCGCGTGCTGGGCAAGAAGCAGCTCGGCGACCTGATCGACGCCTGCTACCGCTTGTGCGGACAGAAGGAGACCGTCCTCCTGGCCGACAAGCTGCGGCACCTCGGGTACACCTATGCCACCAAGGCCGGCATCTCGATCTGCGTCGATGACTTGCAGATCCCGGCCCGCAAAGGCGAGCTGCTCGAGTCGGCGCAGAAGGATGCGTCCGAGATCGAGGAGCAGTACACCGAAGGTCTCATCACCGACGGCGAGCGCTACAACAAGGTGGTCGACATCTGGGCGCAGGTCTCGGAGCAGATCGCCGAGGAGATGATGAGCGAGATCAGCTCGGAAGAGCTGGTCAACGACGTGACCGGGGAGAAGCGGCGAAGCCCGTCTTTCAACCCGATCTACATCATGGCCGACTCTGGCGCGCGCGGTTCGGCGCAGCAGATTCGCCAGCTGGCCGGCATGCGCGGCCTCATGGCGAAGCCGTCGGGCGAGATCATGGAGACGCCGATCACCGCGAACTTCCGCGAGGGTCTGTCCGTGCTCCAGTACTTCGTGTCGACGCACGGCGCCCGCAAGGGTCTGGCCGACACGGCGCTCAAGACGGCGAACTCGGGGTACCTGACCCGTCGTCTCGTCGACGTGGCGCAGGACTGCATCATCGCCGAGTACGACTGCGGCACCATGGACGGCATCGACATGTCGGCCCTGGTGGAGGGCGGAGAGATCATCGAGAAGCTGGGCGACCGTATCCTCGGTCGCGCCGCCCTCGAGGACATCTTCGATCCTTACACGGGAGAGGTGCTGGTCCAGTCCGGCGACGAGATCACGGAAGACAAGGTCCGTGTCATCGAGGACGCCGGCATCGACCACGTGAAGATCCGCTCCGTGCTGACGTGCGAGACCCGCCGTGGAATCTGCATCTTGTGCTACGGCCGCGATCTGGCGCGCGGGCACATGGTCAACATCGGCGAGGCGGTCGGTGTCATCGCCGCCCAGTCGATCGGCGAGCCCGGAACGCAGCTGACGATGCGGACGTTCCACATCGGCGGTGTCGGTCAGGTGCGCACGGAGCAGTCGCAGCTCGAGGCCCGCTACGATGGCCACCTCAAGCTGGAGAACACCGACGTAGTCAAGCGCGACAAGTACTGGATCGTGATGAATCGCCACGGCGAGCTCATCGTCCAGGACGAGACCGGTCGCGAGCGCGAGCGCTACGGCCTGACCTACGGCGCCAAGCTGTTCGTGGGCGACGGCGGGGCGGTGAAGGCCGGCCAGCTGCTGTCCGAGTGGGATCCCTTCTCGGTTCCGATTCTCACCGAGGTGACGGGCATCGTGAAGTTCGGCGACGTCATCGAGGGCGTCACCATGACCGAGCAACTCGACGAGGTCACCGGCCTGTCGCGCAAGAGCGTCACCGAGAGCAAGGACGCCGATCTGCGCCCGCGCATCTCGCTGAAGGACGAGCACAACAAGACCCTGAAGATCCCGAACGCCGAGAACGACGCGCGTTACTTCCTGCCCGTCGGCTCGACCATCGCGGTATCGGAAGGCGATCGCGTGGAGGCCGGCGACATCGTCGCCCGTATTCCTCGCGAGACCACGAAGACGAAGGACATCACGGGCGGTCTGCCCCGCGTGGCCGAGCTCTTCGAGTCGCGCAAGCCCAAGGAGCACGCCGTCATCGCCGACATCGACGGAACGGTGTCGTTCGGTAAGGACACCAAGGGCAAGCGCAAGGTCATCATCACGCCGACCTTGGGCGATGCCAAGGAGTACCTCATCTCGAAGGGCAAGCACCTCAGCGTCCGCGAAGGCGACAAGGTGAAGGCCGGCGAGCCGTTGATGGACGGTTCGTCGAACCCGCACGACATCTTGCGGGTCCTCGGCGAGAAGGCGCTGGCGAAGTACCTGGTCGACGAGGTCCAGGAGGTCTATCGACTTCAGGGCGTCAAGATCAACGACAAGCACATCGAGACGATCGTGCGCCAGATGTTGCGGCGCGTGCGCGTCATCGACGTGGGCGACACCGCCTTCCTGGTCGACGAGCACGTCGAGAAGTACGTGTTCGAAGAGGAGAACGAGCGCGTGATCGTCAAGGGTGGCAAGCCCGCCCAGGGCGAGCCGCTCTTGCTCGGTATCACCAAGGCCTCGCTGTCGACGGAGAGCTTCATCTCGGCTTCGTCGTTCCAGGAGACGACGAAGGTGCTGACGGAAGCCGCCGTCTGCGGCAAGGTCGACTACCTCCGCGGGCTGAAAGAGAACGTCATCATGGGACGTTTGATTCCGGCCGGTACGGGGTTGGGTGCCTACAAGCGCCTCTCCGTCCACGTGGACGCGCCGACCGACGAGCCCGAGCTGTCCGCGCCGCTCTCCGCGGCCGCGGAGTCGGCGGCCCGCGCCGCCGCCGAAGAATAGCCACCCCTCGGCGAATAGGTCCGCGAACGGCACCGGCCGATCAGCTCCTTGGCGAGCGGGTCGGCCGGAGTCGTTTTGAAGGGACCAGACCGGTCGTTTTGCCGGGTGAAGCCGGGTCGTTGTAAAAGCATGTCCGTGAAGGGTTCCCCGCCCACCCGTCGCACCTTCTTCGAACAAGTGGGCGTCGCGGCGTCGATGATCGGCGCGGGGGCTTGCTCTTGGACCACCGGGTCACGGGAGAAGCATCGCGCCCGACCGGTGCTGGGCTTCCTGCGGCAGACCGACGCCGCCTCGCTGCTGTTCGCGGAAGAGCTCGGGTACTACGCCAAGCAGGGGCTGGCACCCACGTTTCATCGGGCGGCCTCCCCCATCGAGCTGAAGGACCGCCTGGTGACGGGCGAGCTGGTGGCCGCCCAGCTACCGGCGAGCTTGCCGATCGCGCTGGCGGGGGCGGGGACGCCGCCTTCGTCATCGGATCTGGTGACGCTGATGATCCTCTCGCAGAACGGCTCGGCGGTGACCTTGGCGCGCGATCTGTGCGAGGCCGTGAAGTTCCTCGATCTCGAGGCGTTGCGCAAGGCGATCGCGCGCCGCGCGTCGACCGCGCCGCTGGTGTTCGCGGTGCCCGTCACGGGCGGGTGCGACGACCTTCTCCTGCGCTACCTGCTGGCCGCGGCCGAGGTCGCCCCCGCTCATTTCCAGATCGAGGTGGTGCCGGCCGATCGCATGATCGCCGAGCTGCGCGAGGAACGCATCGTCGGATTCGCCGCGCCCGATCCCTGGTCGGCGCTGGCGGCCCAGCAGGATGTGGGGTTCACGTTCGCCACGGCGCAGGACATCTGGCAGACGGCGCCGCGCAGCGCGCTGGTCACCACGGGGAAGGCGCTGGCCGACCATCGCGCCGATCTGAAGGCGATCGTGCGCGCGCTCATCGAGACGTCGGTGTGGCTGGACGTGCCGGCGAACCGGGCCCGCCCCACCATCGGAGATGTGCTGGCCCGCCATCAAAATCTGGATCTCGACTCGGGGCCCATTCGCTCGCGGCTCGCCAACGTCTACGATCTCGGCTGCAAGCTGGGTGAGCGCGACTTCGAGGACGACATGATCTTCTTCCACCACGGCGGTCGCGTGAATGCCCCGCGGCGAGCCGACGCGCTGCTGTACCTGGCGCTGCTGGGGCGCTTCGGCCTGCTGCCGGGCCCCGTTTATCCGGCCATCGTCGATCGGGCCATCCACGGCGACCTGTACAAGGAGGTCGCGCGCGAGATGGGGGTCTCCATCCCCGACGACATGAAGCCTTTCGTGATCACCCTGGACGCCGTCCGCTTCGATCCGAATACGCCGGCCGAGTGGCCTCGGCTGTGGGCTCGCGCCTGAGTCACGAGGGAGCGATCTCCTACAAAGGCCACAACCAGGCGGCGCCTCGGACGCCGCTGGCGTCGCCGTGCTGGGCGCGTACGAGGCGCGTGGCCAGGCCGGTCGCCACCGTGTACTTCTCGAGCAGGCGGGGGACGTTGTCGAACAGGCGCGTGTTGTTGGAGACACCGCCGCCCAGCACGATGATCCGCGGGTCGACGAAGTTGATCACCGCCGCCAGCGCTCGTGCCAGACGATCCTCGTAGCGGGTGAACGTGGCGGTCGCCTTCGCGTCGCCCGCCCGTTCGCGCTTTCCGATCTCCTCGGGCGACAGGGCCTCGCCGTTCTCCCGTTCGAAGTCCCAGGCCAGACCGCGCCCGGCGAGAAAAGACTCGATGCAGGCAGCGTGGCCGCAGAAGCAAGGGCCGCCCCCGCCGTCATCGGCGCGAAGAAATGGCAGGGTGGTGTGGCTCCACTGCCCGGCGCTGCCGTTCGCGCCGTGCTGGACGCGTCCGTCGATGACGAACCCACCACCTACCCCCGTCCCCAGCGTGGCGCCGAAGACCACGTCGGGCGTGGCGAGCGTCACCCCGGGCGGCGGCGCGGCCGTGCCGTCGGTCGCCTCGGACAGCACGAAGCAGTTGGCGTCGTTGGCGACCCGCACGGGGCGCCCCAGCCGCGCCGTCAGGTCGCGATCCATCGCCCGGCCGTTCAACGTCGAGAGGTTCGAGTTTCGGATCAACCCATCCCGCGGCGCGAGAAAGCCCGGCGTTCCCACGCCCACAGGAACAGCCTCGGCCGTCGCGCCCGCCGTCTGCTCCAGCCGCGCCACCAGGGTGGCGATGGCATCCAGCACGGCCGGGTAATCCTGACGCGGGGTCGGGACGCGGTCACGACAGACTTCGCCGCCGTCCGCCGCCAAGAACACCCCTTCGATCTTCGTCCCCCCGAGATCGATTCCGATGCGCACCTGGCGCTTTTATCACGCCGGGCCCCGGACCGGCGCAGGGTTATGGTGGGCCGGCATGCGTGCGTCGGGAGGCCTTCGAACAGCCCTGGTGGCGCTCCTCGCGGTTGGGGGCATGCTCGCGTCGAGAAGCAGCGCCCGGGCGTCCGGCTCTCGCACGATCGAGTTTCAATTCACCCCGACCACGCACGCGCAGATCGCGACGTGGCTCGAGTCGGTCGACGGCACATTCCTGAAGACGGTCGGGCGTTCCTCGCGGCGGCGCCCGCGGTGACCGCCGCGCTGGATCCGGTGGCGCTTCGGATCGACGGGGGGGCGGCCGGCAACGGCGTCGACGCTCACTTCGGCGGCATGATCCCACTGACGACGTATCGCGCGGGCGTGCGTGCCGTCGACGATTGCGGAGACGGGCGGTGGTGCGGCACCTTCTCGCGCCGGTGGTGGCGGTCGCCCAGGCGGGGGTATTCCGCGGACGAGAGTAGGGCGTCGACCGTCGAGCGATTGTTGCCTGTCGCCGGCTTTTCCTCTCGTATACTCACCGGCCATGCGTCGCGCTCGATTGGCCCTCGTGGTGGCTGCCTGTGTCATCACGTCACGCGGGACGCCGGTGACCGCTCAAACCGCGGCCGCTCAACGTGTGCTCGAGCTGCGCTTCACCCCGACCGCGCGCGCGCAGATCGCGCTGTGGGTCGAGAAGCCCGACGGCACGTTCTTGAAGACGATCGGGCTCACCCAGGCCGTCGCCTCGCGAGGCATCGGAAACCGCCCCGGCGCGGCCCACATGAACAGCGGTTTCCACTGGCCCTACGGCCGGCGCGAGGGGACCCTGCCGATCTGGGCGCATCGTCGCGCGGCCGCCCCGGGGGCGGTGCAGTTCCAGCGGATCATCTTTCAGAATCGCCAGTCGGAAGGGGACGCGTCACGGACCTCGGAGGACTCGACCACCGAGAAGTACTTCTGCCTGTCGTTCAACACGGCCACCACGCAGAAGGACGCCCTCGACGCCGTGTCTTGCGCCAGCGGATTCAGCAGCGACAAGGGGCGCTACATCAAGGCGGCCGATGTGACGGCTGGCTACGACGAGCCGATCGGCGGTGACACGACCCGCCCGCTGGATCTTGTCTCGCTCTATCCGCCGCGGCGAGACGTCACCCGCTGCCCGACGACGCCCAACTGCATCGACACGGCCGACGTTGCGAACTACGCCAACGACGCTCGCACGGCCATGCCGGACATCGACACGGTGACGATGGCCACCCCTCCCGGCGGCGACATGGAGCAGTCGATCCTGTTCGCCGTCCCCGACGACTGGGCCGACGGGAACTATGTCGCCTGGGCCGAGGTGAACACCGAAGGCGACAGCAACGCCTCCTACACGTTCGACACGCCGCAAGGCAGCCTCTGGGACAGCTGGGCAGAAAGCTACGGCTACTCCTATCGTGGTCAGCCGTCGGTGGCGTTCTCGGTCCCCTTCACCCTGGGGGTGCTGGCGTCGTCGACCGCGTCGGTCCCCACCGGTTACGGCGACGTCGACGGCTTCGGCTCCTCTGGCGGAGCCTTTCACCCGGAGGACGGCACGATCACCGATGATCCGAACCAGGCGCCAGGCAGCGGGGCCGATCGGTTCCGACTGCTGCCCGCAAACAACTATCGCTTCAAGGTCTCCGTTCGCGGCGGTACGGTCGGGGGGGGAACCGGGGGCGCCGGCGGGGCGGGCGGCGGAAGCGGCGGCGCCGGCGGCGGCGATGACACCTGTCAAACGGTGACGACCCCGGGCGTCCCGGTCGACGTGAAGGCCGACCACGTGGCCGACCCCAAGAACTCGTACCAGTGGGGGGACCTTCAGTTCGTCGTTCCCGCCAGCGCCCAGCCCATTCACAACTACGAGGTGCGTTACAGCACCAACCCGATCACGGTTGCCGACCCCACGACCTTCGTCCAGGCGCTCCCCGCCGTTAGCGACTCGCTCGAGAACCAGGCGTTGGTCGTGCCGACGACGGGCGCGCCGGGAACCGCCGTCGACGTTCAGTTCGGCGGCCTGACCGCGCTGACGACCTATTACGTCGCCATTCGGGCCGTGAACATCTGCGCCGTTCCAGGGCCCTACACGGTGGCGGTGTTCAAGACCGACAAGATCAACTTCACCAAGCTCTCCGGCTGCTTCGTGGCGACCGCCGCGTTCGGCTCCGCGATGCTCCCCCAGGTCGAATCCCTCCGGGTGGCGCGCGATGCACTGCGTCGGCGCAGCGCTCTCTTCGCCGCCGCCACCGACCTCTACTACCGTTCGGGACCGGCCGCCGCGGCCGTCATCGCCCGCAGCGACTCGACCCGCGCCGTCGTCCGGACGCTGCTGGCCCCGCTGGTCGACATCGCGACCGCCGCCGAAGCCGCCGCCGGTCACTGACCGAGGTGCGAGGTGCGGCGTGGGCGACGGGTGGCCCTACGCTGTTTCGGTTGACTTTAAGAGGCCGGTCCCTATAATCCGGCGCTCCCCGTTGCCCGGGGTTTGTTCCTGGGCGCCCCAGAAGCCCGTTTTTCGCGGGATTTCAGCAGGATTTTGAGGTCGACGTCGATATGCCCACCATCAATCAGCTCGTGAAGTTCGGCCGCGCCAAGGCCCATTTCAAAACGAACTCGCCCGCGCTCAAGTCTTGCCCCCAGCGGCGAGGCGTCTGCGTGCGCGTCTACACGACCACGCCGAAGAAGCCGAACTCGGCCCTGCGCAAGGTCGCGCGCGTTCGTCTGACGAACGGCATGGAAGTGACGACCTACATCCCCGGCGAGGGGCACAACCTGCAGGAGCACTCCGTGGTGCTGATCCGTGGCGGCCGCGTCAAGGATCTCCCGGGCGTTCGCTACCACATCATTCGCGGCACGCTCGATACCTCGGGCGTCACCAACCGTCGCCAGGGCCGTTCCAAGTACGGCGCCAAGCGCCCCAAGTAGTTCGAGACCCCAGGTTCAGCACCAGTTTCAGGAAGAGGACTAGAGCGTCATGCCACGTAAAGGTGAAGTTCCGAAGCGCAAGCCGCTTCCCGATCCCAAGTACACCGACCAGCCGGTCGACATGCGCCGCCGGGTGACGAAGTTCGTCAACACGGTCATGCGGGATGGCAAGAAGGCCATTGCCGAGCGCATCGTCTATCGCGCCCTCGACATCGTCGCCGAGAAGGCGAAGGACGATCCGGTAAAGGTGTGGGACCGCGCCCTCTCCAACGTCCAGCCCAAGGTCGAGGTCAAGTCCCGACGCGTGGGCGGCGCGACCTATCAGGTTCCCGTCGACGTTCGTCCCGACCGCGCCACCGCGCTCGGCATGCGCTGGATCATCGGCGCGGCCCGCGACCGCTCGGACGGCCGCACCATGCAGGAGAAGCTGGCCAGCGAGCTGCTCGACGCCGCTTCGAACAAGGGTAACTCGGTCAAGAAGCGGGAAGACACGCACAAGATGGCGGACGCCAACAAGGCGTTCGCGCACTACCGCTGGTAGCACCTCAGTTCAGGAGTAGTTCGAAAACCAAGTTTGTGTTCCGGGCGGCTACAGCCGCTCAAGCTTTCGCTCACATACGACGGACCTTGCGGTCGCTCTGATCCGCATGCGCGTTGGAAAGGAAACTCGGCAGTCGTGGCTCGCTCATTCCCCATAGCTCGGACCCGAAACATCGGGATCATGGCGCACATCGATGCGGGGAAGACCACGACCACCGAGCGCGTGCTGTACTACACCGGCGTCTCGCACAAGCTGGGCGAGGTGCACGAGGGCACGGCGACGATGGACTGGATGGAGCAGGAGCAGGAGCGCGGGATCACCATCACGGCGGCCGCCACCACCTGCTTCTGGCGCGACACGCGCATCAACATCATCGACACGCCCGGCCACGTCGATTTCACCATCGAGGTCGAGCGTTGCCTGCGCGTGCTCGACGGCGCGATCTGCGTGTTCGACGCGGTCAGCGGGGTCGAGCCCCAGTCCGAGACGGTGTGGCGGCAGGCCGATCGCTACAACGTCCCCCGCCTCGCCTTCATCAACAAGTGCGACCGCGTGGGCGCCGATCCCGACGGCTGCGTGAAGCAGATCCGCGACCGGTTGACGGCCCACCCGGTGGTGGTGCAGATCCCGAACGCGCTCGAGGGTGATTTCACCGGCGTGGTCGACCTGATCCGCATGCGCCACATCGAGTGGAGCGACGACACGCTGGGAGCGACGTTCGTCGAGGACGAGATTCCGGCCCTCCTGGTCGAGCGCGCCCGCGCCGCCCGCACCGAGATGATCGAGGCGCTGGGCGAGGTCGATGACGAGGTGATGGGCCACTACCTGGACGGGACGATTCCGTCGGTGGAGACGCTGCGTGCCGCCCTCCGTCGCGCCACCATCGCCGGTCGTGCCGTTCCCGTGCTCGTGGGCGCGGCCTTCAAGAACAAGGGCGTGCAGCCCCTGCTCGACGCCGTGGTCGACTATCTGCCATCGCCCGCCGATGTCCCCGCCGTCAGCGGCAAGGATTTGGCGGGTCACGTCACCACGCGCGCGGCCACCGACGAGGCGCCGTTCTCGGCGCTGGCCTTCAAGATCATGAACGACCCCTTCGTGGGGACGTTGACCTACTTCCGGGTGTACTCGGGCAAGATCGAGTCGGGCGCCACGGTGTTCAACGCCTCGAAGGGCAAGCGCGAGAAGATCGGCCGCCTGCTGCGCATGCACGCCAACAAGCGCGAGGACGTCAAGGAGGTCACCTGCGGCAACATCGCCGCGGCGGCCGGCATGCGTATCAGCGCCACCGGCGACACGCTGTGCGACGAGAAGTCGCCCATCATCCTCGAGGTGATTGATTTCCCGTCGCCCGTCATCTCCATCGCCATCGAGCCCTCGACGCAGGCCAACCAGGAGAAGCTGGCCATCGCGCTGCAGAAGCTGTCGTTCGAGGATCCGTCCTTCGCGGTGCGCATCGACGCCGACACGGGCCAGACCCTGATCTCGGGGATGGGCGAGCTGCACCTCGAGATCATCGTCGACCGCCTGGTGCGCGAGTTCAAGGTCGAGGCGAGCGTGGGTCGTCCCCAGGTCGCCTACCGCGAGACGGTCACCAAGGTCTCCGAGGCCGAGGGAAAGTTCATTCGCCAGACGGGCGGGCGCGGGCAGTACGCCCACGTCATCATCCAGGTCGGCCCGACCGAGGCGGGCAAGGGCGTGATCTTCGAGGACGCCACCGTCGGTGGCAGCGTGCCGCGCGAGTTCATTCCGTCGGTGGAGCGGGGGGCGCGCGAGGCGCTGGCCCGCGGCATCGTGGCCGGATACCCCATCATCGACGCGGCCGTGACCTTGACGGGCGGCAGCTTCCACGAGCTCGATTCGAGCGAGATGGCCTTTCAGATCGCCGGCTCGATGGGCACCCAGGCGGCGGCCCGCGAGGCCGGTCCGGTGCTGCTGGAGCCGGTCATGGCGGTGGCGGTGGTCACCCCGGAAGAGTTCACCGGAGAGGTCGTCGGAAATCTTTCCGCGCGCCGAGGCCGAGTTTCTGGTATGGAACCGCGCGGGTCGGCCCAAGCCATCACGGCGGACGTGCCGCTTTCGACAATGTTCGGTTATTCAACGGACGTTCGTTCCATGACCCAGGGACGGGCGACCTATTCGATGCAGTTCGCGCGGTACGCGCCAGTCCCCAGTCACGTCACGGAATCCATCGTTGAGCGTATGCGAGGAGCGTAGAGATGGCGAAAGAGAAATTCATCCGGAACAAGCCGCACCTGAACATCGGGACGATCGGGCACGTCGATCATGGAAAGACGACGCTGACGGCCGCGATCACGAAGGTGCTGGCGAAGAAGAACTTCGCGAAGTTCCTGGCGT
>DASYCK010000031.1:0-17924 GCA_036500205.1 Polyangia bacterium
TGCAGTGGCTCCGCATCGATCGCTACTTCAGCGGGCCGGTCGACGACCCGGAGATGGTGACCCAGCCGCTCGCCTGCGTGCAGTGCGAGACCGCCCCCTGTGAATACGTCTGCCCGGTCAACGCCACCGTCCACAGCGACGAGGGCTTGAACGAGATGGTCTACAACCGCTGCATCGGCACCCGCTACTGCAGCAACAACTGCCCGTACAAGGTGCGGCGCTTCAACTTCCTCGATTACACCGGCGACCTCAGCGCGGCGCGCGAGCTGGCGATGAACCCCGACGTGACCGTCCGCGCCCGCGGCGTCATGGAAAAGTGCACCTATTGCGTCCAGCGCATCGAGCGCAAGCGGATCGCCACCCGCGTCGAGGGGCGCGCGATCGCCGACGGTGAGCTCGAGACCGCTTGCCAGCAGGGGTGCCCGACGCGGGCCATCACCTTCGGGTCGCTCAACGATCCCGCCTCCAAGGTCTCCCAGGCGCATGCCGACACGCGTCGCTACGATCTATTGCACGAGCTCGGCACCCGGCCGCGCACCGCGTATCTCGCGCGCGTGCGCAACCCCAACCCCGATCTGGTGAAGGTGGACTAGGCGATGGCCGCTCCCAATCTGTCGCGCGATCCGCTCGAGCCGCTCCCGCTGCTCGTAGGGACCCACACCGACAAGACCATCAACGACAGCCTCCTGCACCACGTCTGGCGCGGCGCAGGAAGAGGCTGGTGGGCCCTCTTCGGCTGCGCGCTCTCCCTGCTCGGCCTGCTGGTTATCGCCATCTCCTGGACGCTCTACAAGGGGATCGGCGTCTGGGGGAACAACATCCCGGTCGGGTGGGCGTTCGGCATCATCAACTTCGTCTGGTGGATCGGCATCGGCCACGCCGGGACTTTGATCTCCGCCATTCTTCTTCTTTTTCAACAAAAGTGGCGGACGTCAATCAACCGCTTCGCCGAGGCGATGACCTTGTTCGCGGTCATCTGCGCGCTGCTTTTTCCGCTGCTGCACACCGGCCGGCCCTGGTTCGCCGCGTACTGGCTGATGCCGTACCCGTCGGTGCAGCGGATCTGGCCGCAGTTCAAGAGCCCGCTCACCTGGGACGTCTTCGCGGTCTCGACCTACTTCACGGTCTCGCTGCTGTTCTGGTTCCTGGGCCTCGTGCCCGACCTGGCGGCGCTGCGCGATTCGTCGAAGAGCAAGGCCAAGCGCTTCGTCTACGGCATCTTTGCGATGGGCTGGCGCGGCTCGGGGCGGCACTGGGCCGAGTACAAGTGGGCCTACCTGCTGCTGGCCGGCCTGTCGACGCCGCTGGTGCTCTCGGTCCACACCATCGTGTCCTTCGACTTCGCGGTGTCGGTGATCCCGGGCTGGCACACCACGATCTTCCCGCCGTACTTCGTG
The DNA here is from genome assembly GCA_036500205.1 of Polyangia bacterium. Lineage (GTDB taxonomy): Bacteria > Myxococcota_A > Polyangia > Fen-1088 > Fen-1088 > DASYCK01. The sequence goes on from DASYCK010000031.1 coordinate 1,398, forward strand.
GCCGGCGCCGTCTTCTCGGGCTTCGCCATGGTGCTGACCTGGATGCTGCCGGCCCGCCAGTTCCTGGGGCTCAAGCACGTCGTCACCGAGAAGCACCTGGAGAACATGGCCAAGGTCATGCTCGTCACCGGGATGATGGTGACCTACGGGTACGCGATGGAGCACTTCATCGCCTGGTACAGCGGCAGCCCCTACGAGTTCTCGGAGTTCTTCCGCGTCCGCCAGCACGGGCCGATGGCCCCCGTGTACTGGCTGATGATCTTCTGCAACTGCGTCGTGCCGCAGGTCTTCTGGTCCAAGCGGGCGCGCACCAACGTGCTGGTGCTCTGGTTCTGCTCGATCCTGATCAACGTCGGCATGTGGTGTGAGCGGTTCACGATCATCCTCACCTCGCTCCACCGCGACTTCCTTCCGTCGAAGTGGGAGAACTACTCGCCCACCTGGGTCGACATCTGCCTGTTCCTCGGCACCATCGGCCTCTTCTCGACGCTGTTTCTCCTGTTCCTCAAGTTCGTTCCGGCCGTGGCAGTGACCGAAATCAAGGAGCTGCGCCACGAGCTGGCGCACGATCCGACCGCCGAACCGGTCGGGGAGACGCACTGATGTCCCAACACGACGCCCACGAGCACGGGCACGAGGACGCCGGGTTCGTCGCGCGCCGATTCGTGCTAGCCGAGTTCGGCACGCCCGAGGGGCTGGTGAGCGGCACCCGGAAGGTGCGCGAGGCCGGTTACAAGAGTCTCGACTCGCATTCGCCGATGCCGCTGCACGGGATGGAAGAGGCGCTGGGGCTGGGACGTCCGCGGATCCCCTTCATCGTCCTCTGCGGCGCGATCGCCGGGGCGTGCATCGCCTACTCGATGATCTACTTCTGCAACGTGATCGACTTCCCGATCAACGTGGCGAACCGGCCCCTGCATGGACCGCCGGCGAACATCCCGATCACCTTCGAGCTGGCCGTCCTCCTGGCCGCCGGATCGTCGTTCTTCGGCTTCTTCACGCTGGCCAAGCTCCCCAAGCCCTATCACCCGGTGTTCGAGTCGGAGGACTTCGCGCGCGCGGCGGTCGACGCCTACTTCCTCTCGATCGAGCTGCCGCCCGATGGCGATGCGGACAAGGCGTTCGCCGCGGCTCAGGCTGCCGGCGCGCTCTCTGCCGAGCTGGTCACGGAGTCGGAGCGATAATGAAGGGGAAGAGCCAGACACGCCTCCACACGCTGGCCGTGCTCCAGGCGCTCGCTCTTTGCGCCGGGCTGACTGCCGTGGCGGGCTGCGATGAGAACGTTCTCGACCCGATGGCCGATCGACAGCCGAGGTCGACCCGCTACAAGGAGAGCCGCTTCTACGCGGACGGCCTGTCGATGCGCGCGGCACCCGAGGGGACCGTTCCGCGCGAGCGGATCACCTTGAACCCGCGGCTCACCACCGGCCGCGATCCGGACGGTCCGATGCAGATGAACGCCGAGCCGCTGCCGAACTACGTGGCGACGATTCCGATTCCGGTGTCGCGCAAGCTGCTCGAGCTCGGGCGCAAGCGGTTCGACATCACCTGCGCCACCTGCCACGGGCCGCTGGCCGACGGCAAAAGCATCGTGGCGACGCAGATGGCGCTGCGTCCGCCGCCCTCGCTGATCGATCCGAAGTACATCGCCAAGCCCGCCGGCTTCATCTTCGAGGTGGCGACCAAGGGCTTCGGCCTGATGGCTTCCTACGCCGCGGAGCTGACGGTGGAAGAGCGCTGGGCGGTCGTCGCGTATCTGCGCGCGGTGCAGCTCAGCCAGACGACGTCGGTCGGCGCGCTGCCGCCCGACATCCGGCAGCAGCTGGAGGCATTGCCGGCGGACGTAGGGTCCCCGGCGCCGCCCCCGCCGCCGCAACAGCAACACGAAGAGGAGAAGCGGTGAGCGCCGCAACGTCGCACGCAGAGGCGCCCGCCGGTCGGACGCTGGATCTCGCCCCCTTCAAGGGTGGCGGCAGCTGGATCATGGGTGGCGGGCTCGTCGGGGCCCTCCTCACGATCATCACCATCGTGATGATGGCGACCGGGTCCAAGGACGCCTGCTATTCGTACCTGGCGGCCTTCACTTACTGGGGCGGTATCTCCTATGCCTCGGTCATCCTGCTGATGATCTTCCACGCGACGCACGCCCGTTGGATCACGGTGCTGCGCCGGCCGCTCGAGGCGATGTCGGCTTCGGTGGCGATCTTTCTGGTGCTCTTCATCCCCGTCTTCATCTGGATGAAGCAGATTTATCTCTGGGTCGAGCCGCCCGCGACCCTGGGGCGCGAGGCGCTCAAGCTCATCGCCCACAAGGCCGCCTACCTGAACCCCTCGGGCTTCGGCTTGCGCGCGCTGCTCTATTTCGTGTTGGCCATTTTCGTGGCCGAGCGGCTGTTCGCCTGGTCGCGGAAACAGGATCAGACGGGCGACGTCATGCTGCTGCAGAAGCAGCGCAACCTCTCGGCCGGCGGGCTCCCGTTCATCGCCATGACGATGACCTTCGCGGCCTTTGACTGGCTGATGAGCCTCACCCCCACGTTCTTCTCGACCATCTTCGGGGTCTACTACTTCGCGGGCAGCTTCGTCTCCGCGCTGTCGCTGCTGGCCATCATCAGCAAGATGGGGCGCGCGCGCGGCGTGTTCGGCGGCAACATGAACGACGAGCACACGCACAACGTCGGCAAGCTGATGCTGGCCTTCGTCTGCTTCTGGACCTACATCGCGTTCTCCCAGCTCCTCCTGATCTGGATCGCCGGCCTCCCCGAAGAGACGCCGTTCTACATCACCCGTTTCGCGATGGGGTGGGTGCCCTTCGGCGTGATTCTGATCGTCGGGAACTTCTTCGTCCCGTTCGGCGCGTTGCTCTCGCGGTCGCTCAAGCGAAGCCCCAAGCAGCTGGCCTACGTCGCGGTGTGGATCCTCTTCGTCCACTACATCGACATCCTCTGGCTGGTCATGCCCAGCCTCACCCCGGACGGATACCATCCCCACTGGACCGATTTCACGGCCTTCGTCGGCCTGGGGCTCTTGGGAATCTCCTTCGGCGTCTGGAGGCTGCGCGGCAAGCTCCCCGTTCCTGTCAAAGACCCCTACATCACCGAGTCGATTCGGTACAGGCAGCCTTAGTCATGAGCAGCCAAAGCCACGGCAGCGAGAACGCCAATCCCCCCGGACAGGAGTCCGAGGACGCGATCGACTACACGAAGGTGATCCTCGTGGGGGTGTTCTCGCTGGTTGCCTTCGCGCTGGGCACCGTCTGGGCCGTCGGGATCCTTCATCACGAGACGGCCAAGGCCCACGCCGCCACGGGCGTGCCACGGACGCCCGAGCTCGGCAAGGCCGAGATCGGCATCGTCGACCAGGTCCTGTTCGAGGGGGATCACCGCCTGGACGTGTGGCGGGCCGAGCGCGCCGCGCGTCTCAACGGCTACGGCTGGGTCGATCGCAGCAAGGGGATCGTGCATGTCCCCATCGAGCGCGCGCTGGAGCAGGTGGCGAGCGGCGCGCTTCCCGACGGAGCGCCGAAGTGAAGCACGGGCGCTGCTTCGCTCTCGCCCTGGCGCCGCTGCTGCTGGTCGGCGCCGCCGCGCACGCCGAGCCGCAGGTGGTCTTCGCCAAGGGGGATGAGACACCGCTGGCGGCGCTGCAGGACATCGACGTCATCGAGCACCTCGGCGAGCGCATCCCCAGCGGCCTGACGTTCACCGACGTGACCGGCGCGCCCAAGACCATCGAGAGCCTGCTCGGACAGGGGCGCCCCGTCGTGGTGACGCTTGGCTATCACCGCTGCCCGATGCTCTGCGGCCTGGTGCTGGACGGGCTGGCCAAGGCGGCGCGCACCATGGGCCTGGCGCTCGGGAAGGACTGGACCGCCGTGGACATCAGCATCGATCCCGGCGAGGACCCCAAGCTGCTGCAGCAGAATCAGCACCGCGTCCTCGAGTTGGCCGGTAACGCAGCCAATGGAAAGCCCTCCACGCGCGAGGACTGGCCGTTCTGGGTCTCGTCGGCCGACGGCGGCGCGGCGGCCCGGCAGCTCGCTGACGCGGTCGGCTTCCGCTACAAGTACGACCCCAAGTCGAAGCAGTTCGCCCACGTGGCGGTGGCCTTCGTGCTCACGCCCGAGGGGGTGATCTCCCGCTATCTCTACGGCGTCGACTACCCGCCGCGTGACTTCCGCATGGCGCTCGTCGAGGCGAGCGGCGGGCGGGTCGGGACCTCGCTCGACAAGGTGATCATGTCCTGCTACCGGTACGACGCCGCCAAGCGGCGCTACGCCCCGTTCGTGATGGGCTTCATGCGCATCGGGGCCGGGCTGGTGTTCCTCGCCCTGGCCGGTCTCATGACCGTGCTCTGGCGGAAGGAGCTTGCCATGAAGAAGCGTGCTGCGCGCGTCGCGGCGCCGCCAGCCGCAACGACTGGGAGGACGACGTGAGCGGCAATTGGTACTTCGAAGATCTGCTGCGGCGGATCCTCTGGCTCCCGGAGCCGGGCTCGACGTTCGCGCCGCGGATCGATCACCTTCACTTCTTCGTCATCACGGTGACGATGATCGCCTCGCTCTTGACGGGCATCCTGGCGGTGGTCTTCCTGTTCAAGTACCGCGAGCGCCGCAAGAACCAGTCGACGCCGATCGTCGTCCCGAGCGTGAAGTTCGAGATCGTCGTCATTGGCTTGCCGCTGTTCTTCTTCTTGCTCTGGTTCGTGCAGGGCTATCAGGACTACGTCTGGTATACGACGCCGCCCGAAGACGCGATGGACGTGTACGTGATGGCCAAGAAGTGGATGTGGAAGTTCTCCTACGGCGGCGACGGGCCCAACGCCATCGGCACGCTGCACGTGCCCGTCAACCGCCCGGTGCGGCTGCTCATGACCAGCCGCGACGTCATCCACTCGTTCTTCGTCCCCGACTTCCGCATCAAGCAGGACGTCATCCCGGGTCGCTACACCGAGACCTGGTTCGAGGCGACCAAGCCGGGGCGCTATCAGGTCCTTTGCACGCAGTACTGCGGTACCTGGCACTCGCAAATGTGGGGCGAGGTCGTGGTCATGGAGGGGTCGGAGTTCGATCAGTGGTTGCTCGATCAGCGCAAGGGCGACCACGCCTCGCGCGTCGACTCGGGCGGCGACGACGGACCGGCGTTCCACGGCTCGCTCGTGGAGTACGGCAAGCGGGTGGCCATGGCCCAGGGGTGCGTGAAGTGCCACTCGCTCGACGGCGAGCCGCACATCGGCCCCACCTGGCTCGACCTCTACGACAAGAAGGAGACCCTCGAAGACGGTTCGACCGTCATCGCCGATGAGGGCTACCTCACCGATTCGATGATCGACCCGCGCGCGAGGATCGTGAAGGGGTTCAAGCCGGTGATGCCGACCTACAAGGGGCGGCTGGCGGCGCCGGATGCGGCCGCGCTGGTCGAATTCATCAAATCTTTGCGCACGCCGGGTCTCGAGGCCGTCCCCTCGAAGGAAGCGATCTATGAGCCAGCCAAACCAGCTCAGCACCGATAGCCCGCCGCCGCCGGCGGTGAACTACCTGAACGCCGATCGGGGCGTCTGGTCGTGGCTCACCACCATCGACCACAAGCGGATCGGCGTCATGTACCTGGTCTCGGTGCTGTTCACCTTTCTGCTGGGCGGGATCTTCGCCATGGCGCTGCGGCTCGAGCTGCTCACGCCGGGTCCGACCATCATGGGTGCGAACACCTACAACCGGATGTTCACGCTCCACGGCGTGACGATGGTCTTTCTCTTCATGATCCCGGCCATCCCAGGTGTGTTCGGCAACTTCATGCTGCCGCTCATGCTGGGGGCGAAGGACGTCGCGTTCCCCAAGCTGAACCTTCTGTCGATCTATCTCTATTGGACGGGCGCCTTGCTGGCGCTCTGCGGGATGATCATGGGCGGGACCGACACCGGTTGGACTCTCTACGCGCCCTACAGCACGACGACGCCGATGACGGTGTTTCCCATCGTGCTGGGAATCTTCGTGCTCGGCTTCTCGTCCATTCTCACCGGGCTCAACTTCATCGTCACCATCCACACCCTGCGGGCCCCGGGTATGGGGTGGATGCGGCTGCAGCTCTTCGTCTGGGGCATCTACGCCACCAGCATCATCCAGGTGCTGGCCACGCCGGTCATCGGCCTCACGGTCATGCTGGTGGGGATCGAGAAGATCGGCCACTTCGGCTTCTTCGACCCGGCGCGCGGCGGCGATCCGGTGCTGTTCCAGCACATGTTCTGGTTCTACTCGCACCCGGCCGTCTACATCATGGTGTTGCCGTCGATGGCCGTCGTCTCCGACGCCATCTCGGCCTACTCACGCAAGAACATCTTCGGTTACAAGGCGATCGCCTACTCGTCGCTGGGGATCGCCTTCGTCGGGTTCTTCGCTTGGGGCCACCACATGTTCGTGTCGGGACAGTCGCCGACCGACAACGGCGCCTTCGCGGTCGTCTCCATGCTGGTCGGTGTCTTCACCGCCATCAAGGTGTTCAACTGGGTGGCCACCCTCTACAAGGGCGCCATCGTCATTTCGGCGCCGATGATCTACATCTGCGGTTTTCTCTTCTTCGTGGTGTTCGGCGGGATGACGGGGATCGCGGTGGCGACCGTGTCGCTCGACGTTCACTGGCACGACACCTACTTCGTCATCGCCCACTTCCACTTCATCATGGTGGGCGCCGTGATCATGGCGTTCCTCATCGCGCTCCACTACTGGTTCCCCAAGATGTTCGGCCGCATGTATCACGAGGGGTGGGCGATGGTCGCGGCCTCCCTCATCGTGCTCGGCTTCAACGCCACCTTCATCCCTCAGTTCCTGATGGGGAACGGCGGGATGCCGCGCCGCTATTACATCTACCCGGAGCGATTCCAGTCGCTCAACGTGGCGTCCACGGCGGGTGCCTCACTGCTGGCCTTCGGCTTCGTCATCATCCTCATCTATCTCATCTATGCGCTGGCTCGGGGCGAGCGCGCCACCGACAACCCGTGGAATTCGCGCGGCTACGAGTGGATGACCACCTCGCCGCCCCCGAAGCACAACTTCGACGTGACGCCCGTGATCACCCAGGACTCGCACTCGTACCAGAACCCGGGAGAGGAGGTGGAGCATGTCGTCATCTGACGGCGCGCACGCTGCCCACCCCGGCCCGCGCCTCGCGCACCACTTCGACACGATCGACAAGCAGGACTACGCCGTCCGCCTGGGGATGTGGCTTTTCCTTGGGACCGAGGTGCTGCTCTTCGCCGGTCTGTTCCTGGGCTACGCCGTCTACCGCCACTTTTACTACGAGGCGTTTCACGAGGCCTCGCGACACCTCGATCTGTGGGCTGGTACGACCAACACGCTCGTCCTCATCACCAGCAGCTTGAGCGTCGCGCTCGCCTATCACGCCATCAAGCAGAACAAGACCAAGCTGTGTGCGGCGCTGTTGATCTTCACGATTGTCTGCGCCGTTGGCTTCTTGGGCATCAAGGCGTACGAGTACCACCACAAGTTCGTCGAAGGGGCGCTGCCGGGCGACTTCTACCACTTCGAAGAGGTGACCGCGCCTGGCGCGAACATGTTCTACACGATCTACTTCCTCACGACCGGCCTGCACGCGTTCCACGTCATCGTCGGGATGTCGGTCCTCATCTGGGTCCTGGCGCGCGTGCTCAAAGGGGAGTTCTCGTCGAACAACTACGTACCGGTCGAGCTGGGCGGCCTCTACTGGCACCTCGTCGACCTGGTCTGGATCTTCCTCTTTCCGCTCCTCTACCTCATCTAGCGCACCGGAGATTCCATCGTGGCCCACGAACCAGCCCACACCGAATCCGGAAAAGCCGAGCCCCACGCCCATGGCGCCGGGCGCTACTGGATCGTCTGGCTCATGCTCTGCGCCTTCACGGCGCTGACGGTCTACACGGGCCACTACCACCCGAACATCTATCTGGCGCTGGCCATCGCGATTGCGAAGGCGACGCTGGTCGTGCTGTTCTTCATGCACATGACCGAGGCGCCTGGCGCCAACCGGCTGGTCTTCTCGGTCTCCCTGGTGTTCACGGTCGTCATGATGGTCGGCGTGTTCGGCGATCTGCTGACGCGCAACCCCATGTCACTGCCGACCGGCTCGGTTCCCTCCGAGGTCCACACGGTCGAGAGCCACGCGCCGTAACGGTGGTCCGGCACGGCGGGCTGTGGGGCGTAGGCTGGCGCGCCGTCAGTCGTTGAAGCCGTGCATCCGGAGCTTCTCCCAGAGGTTCTTGCGGGAGATACCCAGGATCTCGGCGGCGACGGTGCGCTTGCCGTCGGCCTGCGCCAGCGCGCGCTGCAGGTACTCGCGCTCGAACTCTTTTAGCGCCGTGCCGAGCGGGCGGGGCGGGGCGGTGGTCTCGTCAGCGATTTCGCCCGCATGCGCGATGTCGCGGGGCAGGTGGCGGATGTCGATGTCAGCGCCGTCGGCCAACACGGCGGCGTGCTCGATGGCGTGCCCCAGCTCGCGGACGTTGCCCGGGAAGGTGAACTGCGAGAGCGCTCCCCAGGCGGCGGGAGAGAGGTTCGGCAGCGTGCGTCCCGGCCGAGTGAACTTCTTGAGGAAGTACTGGACCAGCAAGGGCAGGTCGCCACGCCGCTCGCGCAGCGGGGGGATGTCGACGTCCAGGACGTTGAGCCGGTAATAGAGGTCCTCGCGGAAGCGGCCGTCGGCGATCCGCTCCTTGAGATCGCGGTGCGTCGCCGAGATCACCCGGACGTCGACCCGCAGTGACTCGTTGGTCCCGAGCGGCTCGATGGTCCCCTCCTGCAGCACGCGCAGGAGCTTGGCCTGGGCCGGCAGGGACATCTCGGCGACCTCGTCGAGCAGCAGCGTCCCGCCGTGCGCCGCCCGGAAGCGCCCGTCGCGCCGCCGGACCGCCCCGGTGAAGGCGCCGCGCTCGTGCCCGAACAACTCAGCCTCGAGCAACGTGTCGGGGAAGGCCGCGCAGTTGACGGCCACGAAGGGGTTCCCGCGCCGCGGACCGCGTTCGTGCAGCGCGCGGGCGACCAGCTCCTTTCCGGTGCCGCTCTCGCCGCGGATCAGCACCGGCGCGTGGCTGGTGGCGATGGTGTTGACCCGATCCATGAGCCGCAGCATCTGGGTCGAACGGCCGATCACCGTCTCGTCCGCTTTGTGCCCCGCCAGCTGCGCCCGCGCCTCCTCGAGCTCGCGCAGGAGCGCCCGGTGCTCGGCGATGCGCCGGACCCGGAGGGTGATCTCGTCGATGTCGAACGGCTTGGTCAGGTAGTCGTGGGCGCCTTCCTTGACGGCGGCCACGGCGTCCTGGACCGCCGCGAAGGCGGTCATCAAGATGACGGCGGTCTCCGGCGACTCCTGCCGGGTGCGCCGGAACAGCGTCAAGCCGTCGATCCCGGGGAGCCGGACGTCACAGATCATGACGTCGAACAGCGTCTTGCCCACCAGGTCGAGTGCCTCGGCGCCGGTGGTGGCGACACTGACCCGGTGGCCCGCGTCGCGCAACGCTTCACCGGCCGCGAGGCCGATGTCGGGTTCGTCGTCGACGAGGAGCACGTTCAGTCCTCCGGGCCCGGACGCGAAGGACTCCACCCCTGTCTGCGTAGAATGTTCTGCGTTCACCGCGATCCCCAAAGACTGTTTTTAAGGTCACAGGCCCCGGAGGCAAGACAGGCGGTTCCCCGAAACGGTGAACGCCGTCCGATCCGCGTAACGCCGTCCGCGTCCACCGTCACCGCCGCGAAACATCGCCGGCGAATCTCTGGGCCAAGCCGGCGAAATCGTGTATCGCGCGCCGGCCCTGCGGTGGCGCCCGATCTGCATATCGCCGCGCAGAGGAGAGTCGCATGCGATCACTGTTCGTGCGCTGGAGCGTCGCGGTCGTCGTCGGATTGCTGTGGGGAGCCCTCGTGCCGCCCGCGCGGCCACGCGCGGAGCAGGCCTACCAGACGCACAGGATCGGCGAGCAGCGCGTCATCGTCGATCTAACGAGGCGGTGACTGCTGTCACAACCCGCGCGCAATCCGATTGGGCCCTGATCTTTTTTTGATAACGCCCCCCCGGCCCCCACACATATCCCACCAGTTAACTCTCATCCCCGGGGGGATATCAAAATGACGCGCTTTCTCGGCTCCAAGAAGTTTCTGCTCACGGTTGGCGGCACGACCGCTCTGGCTCTCGCCTTGTTGATTCCGGGCTGCGGTGGCTCGGACGGCGGCGGCGCCGGAGGGGAGGGCGGCACCGCGAGCAGTGAGGGTGGGTCCAACGGGACCGGCACCGGTGGCGCCGAGACCGGCGGCAACAACGGCACCGGCACGGGCGGTGCTGAGACCGGCGGCAACAACGGCACCGGCACCGGCGGTCAGACCGGCGAGGCCGGCAACAACGGCGGCGCTGGCCGCTTCGGCACGGGCCAGGCCGGTAACAACGGCGGCGCTGGCCGCTTCGGCACTGGCGAGGCCGGGACGAACGGTGGCGCTGGAAGGACTGGCGGCGCTGGCCGCAACGGGGGCGCTGGGATGAACGGGGGCGCTGGCCGGACTGGCGGCGCTGGCCGGAACGGCGGCGCCGGGATGAACGGGGGCGCTGGCCGGAACGGCGGCGCGGGCCGCAACGGGGGCGCTGGCCGAAACGGCGCCGCTGGCCGGAACGGCGGCGCAGGCCGCAACGGCGCCGCCGGTGACAACGGCGCGGCCGGTGCCGTCGCCGACGTCGCGGACGAAGGCTAGTCCGCCGTCACATTGCATGAACGTCGGAGGTCGGCGGCTCGACTGCCGCCTCCGACGGTTCGTGCGCGGCGAGCAGGTCGCGTAGCTCCTGGCCGCTGATGGTCTCTTTGGCCAGCAGCACCTGCGCCGCGCGCAGCAGCACCTCGTGCCGTCGCGAGAGGATCTCGGTGGCGCGATCGCGTTGCTCGTCGATGATGCGCCGGACCTCATCGTCGATCGCGCGCGCGGTCTGGTCGCTGTACTCGCCCCGAAACGAAGGTTCTCCGCCGGGCGGCTGCAGCATCAGGCTGCGTCTGTCTTTCTCGAAGCTGACCTGGCCGACCCGGGCGCTCATCCCGAAGGTCTTGACCATGCTGCGCGCGATGTCGGTCGCCTTGCTCAGATCGTCATGCGCGCCCGTCGAGACCTCGTCGTAGATCAATTCCTCGGCGGCCCGGCCGCCGAGCAGCGTGGCGACCTTGTCCTTGAGCTCGCTCTCGGTCATCAGGAAGCGGTCCTCGGTGGGCGCCTGCAGCGTGTAGCCGAGCGCCGCGATCCCGCGCGGGATGATGGAGATCTTGTGGACGCCCTCGCCCCTGGGCAGCGAGAGGGCGACCAACGCGTGGCCCAGCTCGTGGTGGGCGACCCGCTTCTTCTCGTCGGGTGACAGGACGCGGTTCTTCTTCTCCAGGCCGGCGACGATCCGTTCGACCGCCTCCTGCAGCTCCGAGAGCCCGACGCGGTCCTTGTCTCGGCGAACACCGAGCAGCGCCGCCTCGTTGATGATGTTCGCCAGGTCGGCGCCCACGAAGCCAGCGGTCATCCCGGCGATGAACTCCAGGTCCTGGGGCGACTCCATGGGGACCTTCTGCGCGTGCAGCTTGAGGATCTCCAGGCGGTCCGGGCGATCGGGCCTGTCGACGAGAACCTGGCGATCGAACCGTCCGGCGCGCAGCAGCGCCGGATCGAGGATCTCCGGGCGATTGGTGGCGGCCATCAGGATGACGCCGACGCGGGTGTCGAAACCGTCGAGCTCGACCAGCAGCTGATTGAGCGTCTGTTCGCGCTCCTCGTGGGTGACCGGTCCGACGCCGCGGGCCTTGCCGAGGGCGTCGAGCTCGTCGACGAAGATGATGCAGGGGGCCTTCTGCTTGGCCTGCTCGAACAGATCGCGCACGCGCGCGGCGCCGACGCCGACGAACATCTCGACGAAGTCGGAGCCGCTGATCGAGAAGAAGGGGACGCCGGCCTCTCCGGCGACCGCGCGCGCCAGCAGCGTCTTGCCCGTGCCGGGAGGACCGATGAGCAGCACGCCCTTGGGAAGCTTGGCGCCGAGGCGCCCGAACCGGGCCGGCGTCTTCAGGAAGTCGATCACCTCGCGCAGCTCCTCCTTGGCCTCGTCGACGCCCGCCACGTCGGAGAAGCGGACGTGCACGTCCTTCTCCATGTAGACCTTGGCCTTGCTGCGCCCGACGGCCAGAAAGCCGTTCTGACCGACCTGGCCCATTCGCCGCAGCACCACCACCCAGAGAAAGGCGATGATGGCCAGCGGGATCAGCCAGCCCGCGGCGTCGTGCCAGAAGCTGCTCTCGACGACGCCGGTGACCTTCACGCCCTTCGCGGAGAGCGCGCGCATCAGATCGGGGTCATCGACCCGCACGGTCTCGAACGCGCCGACGTGCGAGGGCTTGGCGGACTGCTGGTCTTTGTTGGGCTCTTTGGTGGGCTCTTTGTTCGCCTCTTTGTTCGCCTCTTTGTTCGCCTCTTTGTTCGCCTCTTTGTTCGCCTCTTTGTTCGCCGCCGCAGGCTCCGTCTTCATGTGGCCGTGGATGACGGTGTGCCCGATCGCGACGTCGCTGACACGCCCGCTGTCGACCGCCGCCTTGAAGTCGCTGTACGAGGTTCTGGTGGGCTGCAGGTAGGCGCTGAATACCTGCTGCAGCAGCAGGACCGCCCAGAAGGCAACGATGAGGTACCCCAGCGAGAACCTCATCTTCTTTTTTTCGCCGTCCATTTGCTGTTGAAGCTAAGGCCCAGATCGCGCGCAGCGGGGCCGATTGCCCTCGTCACTTCGGCGTAACCGCTGGGGGACCGCCGTTACGGTCCGGCCCGCGGGCGTCCGAAGGACGCCGGAAGGGCGCGGGTTCGACGGGCGTGCGGCTGGCACGGCGCTTGAGACAGATGGAGGGGAAACCGAGTGGGCGAGGACACGGTCGTGCTGTGGGACAAATTGTTGGGACGGGCACCATGGCTGGCGCGCATGCGCCGCCGGGTGGATGGGGCCACCAAGCTTGGCCACTACGAGCTCTTGCATCCATTGGGCGCCGGGGGCATGGCCGAGGTGTTCAAGGCGCGGGCCCTGGGCCCAGCCGGCTTTGAGCGTGAGGTGGTCATCAAACGGATCCTCCCGGCCTACGGCCGGGACGAGGACTTCGTGCGGATGTTCGCCGACGAGGCTCGGATCCTGGGGTTGGTCAATCACCCGAACGTCGTGCAGGCCCTCGAGTTCGGCGAGGAAGACGGGACGCTGTACCTGGCGCTCGAGTACGTCGAGGGACCCTCGCTGTCACGTATCCTTCGCGCGCTGCGGGCCGCCAACCGTCGGATGTCGCCGGCCATCGCCGCTTACATCGCCCGCGAGATCTGTCGTGCTCTCGACTGCGTGCACCGGCTGGAAGACGAGTCGGGCGTGCGGCTCGACGTCGTCCACCGCGACGTGACGCCGTCCAACGTGATCGTGACCCCCTGGGGCGGGGTCAAGCTGCTCGATTTCGGCGTGGCCAAGTTCGCCAGCGCCGTCCGCTCGACGCGGGAGGGGACGGTGAAGGGGAAGCCGGCCTATCTGGCGCCGGAGCAGCTGCAGGGCAAGCAGATCGACGGGCGCGTCGACCTGTTCGCGCTGGGCATCGTGATGCACGAGATGCTCTCGCTGCAGCACCTCTTCACCGGCGACAGCGATCTGCAGACGGCGAAGAAGATCATGGAGATGAAGATTCCGCGCCTACGCGCGCATCGGCCCGACGTTCCCGAAGAGCTGGAGGGGATCGTGATGCACGCCCTCGAGCGCGATCGACGCCATCGCTTCGCCACCGCGGCCGAGATGGCCCGCGCGCTCGACGACTTCGTGGTCGCCTCCAAGCTGCACCTCGACGAGGTGGCCCGGTTCGTCCGTCAAGTCGAGGCCATCTCGCCGTTGGCGCGGCCCCTGCCAGGCGAGCGCGCGGCGCGTTCGGACGGGCCTGATGCCCGAGAGAAGGCGGCGGCAGCGGCCCGCGACAGCGATGCGGCGCCCACGTTGAAGGAGTTCGGCTTCCGGCGCGCGCTCTGGCGCCTTCGCCCGAGCGGATCACGTCTGGCGGCCGTCGTGGGGCTGGCGCTGGCGGTGCTCGGATTGACGACCGCCCTCGGCCTGCGGGTCTCGACCGCCGCCGAGGCCGCGCCCCCAGCGGCCCACTCAGCAGCTGCGCGCCGCTAGCGCGCGTCGCCCTCTAGTTGAGAGCGATCGCCGAGCAGGTCCCCCCGGAGAGGATCTGCGAGTAGAGCTTCTTGTAGCGGGGCTCGAGCGGGCGGTCGACCGTGCGCTCTCGCTTGCCGGGATCGTGGATGGTGATCCGTCCCGCGGTGAGCTCGGGAGCGGGGGTGTTCATCACGGTCGCGAACGCGTGATCGAGCACCGCGATGCGATGGGGATAGTGGCGGGCGTAGCCCTTGTCGATGTAGCGCGGGCCGTGGTTGTAGTGCGCCCACCAGCCGTGCGTCTTGTGGTCGCACGCGACCTCCTTGGTCACGCGCTGGCGGTGCCCCGAGGCATCGAGCTTGACGATCGTCTTGGACATGACGCCGCCGCCGTCGCGCCAGTGTGCGAGCTCGCGCGCGCCCATCTCGATGTTCTTCACGGGATCCATGAGGTCTTTCCAGGCGACGCCGCGCACGTTGCCGTTGGTGCAACGATCGTGATCGTCGAGAAGGCAGCGGATGGCCATGAGGCCGCCGTCCTTGGCGTAGACCTTTCCGTCGCGCGTGTAGAGGCGCGCGGCCTTCTCGTTCATGTCGCTCTCATTGACCATGATGGCCAGCAACAGCGACGGAGAAAGGTTGTGGCGCTTCGCCGAGGTGGCGACGGCGTCGGCGATTCGCCCGCACTGAGAGGGCGTCCAGGCCGGCGTCTGCCAGCGGATTCGCTCTTTCACCGCGCAGACTGTCTGGGCGAGGCAGCTGTTGGCGTGCACCTCGCCGCCCGCGTCGGTGTCCAGGGCAGTGGCGGCGCCGGCGGCAGTGGCGGCAGTGGCGGCAGTGGCGGATTGAACGGCGCCCTCGGGGGACGCCTCCGCGTGCGCGAAAGAGGGTGCCAAGCTGGCCAAAGCGGTGGCGGTACCAAAAGACAAAGATAGCTTTCGCAAATCGGCGAACACGGCTTCTCCCCTTTCGTTGAAACGGTGCCGACGCTCGGTCGGCGATCCGGGTATTGGGGCCGTCGCGGATTACCCGCGGTGTGGTGGCAAAGGTTTGATCCGCTCAACCGACAAGGCAAGTGCCTTGTCAAAAAAAACGTCGTCCCCCTGCGGCGTAAGACGTAATGCGGATTGCAAAAAGCAGCCAGGTCCTTGTCGCGATCTCGAAGCGCGCGGTTCACACTAGCGGCCCGATGTCACGTTCCGCGACAGGCCTCGCACCGAGCCCGCTCGGGACCCCGGCGATCGCCGAGATCTGGCGCGGGGCCGCCGCCGAGATCGGCTTCTCCATCGCGCGCACGCGCGAGGCCTATGCCAGCAGCGACGGGCGAGGGACGATTTCGATCGGCGCGGACGACACGTTGGACGTCGACGACGCGTTCGCGCAGCTCGTCTTTCACGAGCTCTGTCACGCGATCACCGAAGGGGAGGCGGCGCGCGCCGCGCCCGACTGGGGGCTGGACGATGTCTCGGCGCACGTGGTGCGCGAGCACGCGTGTCTTCGGTTCGCGGCGCAGTTGGCGGGTCGCTTCGGGTTGCGCGTCCTGATGGCGCCGACCACCGACTACCGCGCGTACCACGACGCGCTCCCCGACGATCCGCTGGCGCCCGACGGCGATCCGGCGGTGGCGATCGCGGAGGCGGCGCGCGCACGCTTCGCGGCGTCGGGCTGGCGACCCGCGATCGAGACCGCGCTGGCTCGGACGGCCACGCTGGTATCGGCGCGCCATCCGTTGGGGTTCGACTGGGGACCAGCCGGTGAGACCTGCGGCGGCTGCGCCTGGCTGTACGTCGGCGGCCGGGGCACGGCGGTCGCGCGCTGCCGACAGACCGCGCGCGCCGTCGGCGACGGCGTACGCACCGAACGGACCTCGCGTGCCTGCGCGCGCTGGGAGCCGCCGGTCGACTGTCAGGCCTGCGGCGCCTGCTGCCGCGAGGCTTATCACTCGGTCACCGTGTCGGTGCGGGATCCGGTCGTCTGGCGGGAGCCGCATCTGATCGTGCGTCAGGGCCACCGCTTCGAGATCCGCCGCGAAGGGGAGAACGGCGAGCGCTGCGCGGCGCTGGCTGTCGCGGAGCCCGGCGCGACGCCGCGCTACGCCTGTACGATCTATGACAACCGGCCCAATCCGTGCCGCGAATTCGCGGCCAACGGGCGGCACTGCCTCGAGGCGCGACGGCGGGTCGGGCTGTCGGTGGGCGCGGCCTAGCGTCGGCGCGGCGATGGCCGAGACGATCGATCTGTTCGTGCCGCTCGGCGACGTCGACGCGCCGTTGCCGCTGCAGGTGGCGCGGGCGCTCGCGCGGAGTCCGGACGCCGTGGGCGAGTTGCGCGTCGTTCGCCGCTCGCTCGACGCGCGCAAGGGGCGGCCA
>DASYCK010000032.1:0-44719 GCA_036500205.1 Polyangia bacterium
AGTACGTGCCGGCCCCCGACACGATCTTCGAGGGCATCAAGAAGCTCCCCCCGGGGCACGTGCTGGAGATCGCGGCGGCGAGCCTGAAGCCGCTGGTCCGGCCGTACTACGATCTGCGCGCCGCCGTGGCTGCCGCGCCCCCGCTGACCACGCGCGCCGAGACGCTGGCATTGATCCGGGCGACCGTCGAGGAGGCGGTGGAGAGCCGGCTGATGGCCGACGTCCCGCTGGGCGCGTTTCTGTCGGGCGGCGTCGACTCGTCGATCATCGTCGCCTGCATGGCCCGACGCTCGAGCCGCCCCGTGCAGACGTTCTCGGTCGGGTTCACCGATTCGGGGGCGACCGAGCTGCCGTACGCGCGCCTCGTCGCGGAGCGCTACCGCACCGATCATCACGAGCTGATGGTGCAGCCCGAGATGGTGTCGCTGCTTCCCAGCGTGGTGCGCCACCACGGCGAGCCCTTCGGAGACACCTCCGCCATCCCCACGCGCTACCTGTGCGAGATGACCCGCCGCAATGTCGTGGTGGCGCTGTCCGGCGACGGCGGCGACGAGGTGTTCGGAGGCTACCGGCGCTACGTCTGGACGCACGTCGCCGACCTGATCCGCCGCTTGCCCCGCCCCCTCGGCTGGGCGGTGGCGGCCGCCCTGCGCGCCGTGCCGGGGCCGCGCATGCGCTGGTTGCGCCGGTACGGACGGGCCATCGACGCCTCGGAGGCCGAGCGCTACCTCGAGTTCGTCGCGCACTTTCCCGGCGACGAGCGGCTGAATCTGTACGCGCCGGCGCTGGCGGAGCAGTTCAGGACCGATCGGACGGCGGAGCGGTTCGCCGCGCGGCTCTCGGCCAGCACCGCCCCGTCGGTCATCAACCGGCTGTGCGAGCTCGACATCGAGACCTATCTGCCCGACGACATCCTGACCAAGGTCGACATCGCCAGCATGACCCACAGCCTGGAGGCGCGCGCGCCGCTCGTCGATCACCACGTGGTCGAGCTGGGGGCCCGCCTGTCGGGCGCCGCGAAGCTGCACCACCTGGAGGAGAAGTATCTCTTCAAGCAGGCCTTCGCCGACCTGTTGCCGCCGGCCATCCTCGAGCGGAAGAAGCGCGGCTTCGCGCTGCCCACCCGACACTGGCTGGCCGGGAAGCTGCACGACTTCGCGCGCGACACGCTGCTGTCGGAGAGCGCGCGCCAGCGCGGCCTGTTTCGTTCCGAGGCGGTGACGTCGCTCCTCGATCGCCATCTGGCCGGAGAAGATCACGGCGAGCGGATCTGGAACCTGCTGATCCTCGAGGTCTGGTTTCGCGAGATGGTCGATGGCCGGGCGGCGTTCGACGCGGCGCTGGCGCGCCAGGAGCCGCTGGCTACCGAACGGCGACCGGCCGCCTGAGAAGGCGCGATGCGCTCAGGCCCACTGGCCCGGGTCGCGCTGAATCGTGGCCTCGGCCAGGTCGCGTTCGTCGCGCAGGTCGACCTCCAGCCAGCCGATGCCGCTGATGTCGCGGCAGGCGGGCGGGTTTTCCGAGGTCGCCAGACGGGCCAGAATTCTCTCCACGTGGATGGTGCGCCCCCCCTCGGCCAGGGCGGCGTCGGCAGCCGCCCAGTAGCGCGCCAGCGCGGCCGTGGGCACCCGGGTCATCCCCACGTAACCGCAGTCGAAGGTCGTCAGCGTCTTCGCGATGGCGTGAACGCGCCCGCGCGGGTCTCGTTCCACCTTCATGTCGTCCGCGCCCAGCGTGCGATCGGTGTCGATGAACGCCGTGATCTCGTCGATGGGAGGCGCCACGCGCGCGGCGACGGCCGGGCGGTAGATGTGATCGACGTTCATCAGCAGAAAATCCTCGCGGATCAGCTCGCGCGCCGTCATCAGCGAGATCAGGTTTCCGTCACGAAACTGCTCGTTGCGCAGCAGCCGGAGCTCGGGATGATCCTGGGGTAGCTCTGGTCGCGCGCGCAGCCGGTCCACCTCGGCGGCGACGTCCGAAAATCCGAAGCCACCGACGACGAGCAGCTCGGTGGGCCGCAACCGTTCGGCGAAGCGCACGGCGCGGGCCAGCAGCGATTCCCCGGCGACCTGAATCAACGCCTTGGGGAGGCTCTCGGTCAGCGCCCCCAGGCGACTGCCCAGGCCCGCCGCCAGCAGGACCACCTGCATCGCGCCCCTCAGCCGTTGCCCGCGAACAGACGGGCGTCCGACCCCATGCCCTTGCCCTCGGACCAGGAGAAGAGCTCCGGGAGCTGGCCAAAGCGGCGCAGCACGGGCACGTCGGGGAAGCGCAGCACGAAGCGTTCGTAGGAGAACGTGCCCGACAGCCCCACGAAGGGAATCGCCTCGCGCTCGGCGATCTCGCCGTCGTGCAGCGAGTCCCCCACGAACAGCATCTCGGAGCGATCGACGCCGAAGGTCGCCTCGCACAGATCGATGTGCGGCTTCCCCTTGGCCAGCCCGCCCCCGAAGCCCAGCACCATGTCGAAGGCAAAGCCCGAGTTGCGGGCGAACGTCGCCACGTTCTCGACGCCGTTGTTCGACGAGACGACGATGGCCACGCCCCGCTGCTTCAGGTCGGACAACGCGCGTACCACGTCGGCCGGCATCCGGATCTGATTGCAGCGATCGGGCTTGCGCCCCTCGAACAGGTCCGAGGCGCCCTGGTTGCGCGCGTCGCCGGGGAAAATCGAGTCGAGCTGGCGGATGAAGGGCAGGCCGCAGGTCGCCAGGTAGAACTCCCGGGCGAGGGAGCTCGGCGTCCCATAGACCTCGCCGAGCACGTCGGTGGCCAGATCCGCCAGGGTCGGCATGCTGTCGATGAGCGTCCCGTCCAGATCGCAGAGCAGGACCTTCGGTTGCCGGAGCGTGGCCGCCAACGACCCGGGTGCCAGGGAACCACGTTGAAAGGCGACGAATCCGGCGGGGAGAGCTGACATGGTCCTCGGCCAGGACGCAAGCGGCGATCCACAACGCGACGGATATTATATCGAATTATTTCAAATAGTTAATGGCACAGGGCCGGTGATCTGTTGAATTTTCACCAGATCGGAAGCGGACGATCAGATGAAAAGCTGACACCTCCCCCGTTTCCCCACCCGGGCACCCACCGGGCCGTCACGGCGGCTACGCGCCGACGACCAGGATGAAGCGAACCTTGTGACTCTCGAGCCCGTACCCCGCGTCGAAGCCGACCAGGGGAACGGCCACCGACCGCAGGAAGAAACGCAAGCCCGCACCCACGTCGTTGTGGAGGTCCCGATTGGTGTCGAGCCCAGGCGAAACCAAGGGGCTGAAGGTCCGCATGTCTCCGTCGGGGCGGATGCGGTAGCCCGTCACCGGGTCGAGCGGGGGCAGCTCGCGGAACCACACCGCCGAGGTATCGTAGAAACCGAGCCCCCTGATATCGAGGGACCCGATGGAGAACAGGGGGAAGTGATATTCGACCTTGGCGCTGAGCTGCGAGTCGCCGCGAAACTGCTGGACCAGGTAGCCGCGCAGGTTGGGGCCGCCAGAAACCGGATCGAGCCACACCGGCAGGTTGTGTCCGAAGGTCGCGCCGCCGCTGTAGATGAGATTGTGACGACGAAAGATCCGGATGCCCTGCTCCCAGAAGGCGGCGGCGCGCCAGAACTTGAAGTCGCTGCCGAAGGCGGGGCTGCCGATGTCGAGATTTCCGCCCAGGGCCATGCCGTGCATGACGGCCTGCTCGCGCGCCCGCCAGTCGAAGGCCACGGCGGCCTTGCCGATCCCGACGTAGCCACCCTTCGTGCTGGGCGGTCCCATGATCGTGGGATCGAGCATCCCCGTGTCGTTGAAATACTCGGTGTTCTTGTAGTTCACCTTGTCGAGGCGCCACGACACCTGCGTCCGCACCCGACGGAACCACGCCACCCCGAAGGCCGGCTCGATGCCGAACGCGTCGTAGGTCGTCTGCCGGTACGGTGACAAGGGGACCAGCATGTTGGCGTCGTACTCGGGCATGATCTGGCGCTGGTAGATCGCCTTCAGCTCCCAGTACATCCAGGTCTGGAAGAGCGCGGGATCGCGATAGGCCAGGATCGCCCCCGAATCGAGCTCCGCCAGCCGCCCGCCGATCGCCAACTGCTTCCCCAGCCCGAACAGGTTTCCGTGGACGAACACCAACCCGATCGACTTGTTGTTGGCCGACCAGGAGCCGGTGGGGACTGGCGCCCAGGGGAACTTGTCCTTGACGGCGATGTTGACGCGAACGCCCTCCCCTCGCGCCTCCCACCACACGTTGACGTCGGCGAAGAGACCGGTGGTGTTCAGGCGCTCGCGCACCAGTGCCAGGGTCTCGTTTTCGAGGGTGTCGCCGATGCGTAGGCCGGCGATTGAACGAACCGTCGATTCGTCGGTCCTCACCGCGCCGACCACCCTGACGTCGACGATCGTCTCGCCCAGGGCGAACGCAGAACCGGCAGAGGCGACGATCGACATCACGGTCGCCGCGGCAACCAGCGCCCGCGAACGACTAAGAAAAGGGAGCATACGTTTTCAATCTTAGCACCGGGGCAGGTGGCGGCGAAGGAACTCCCCCCGGGCGGCCCATTCCCTGATACCTTTTCCCGCGCGACGATGACGTCAGAACGCGAGAAGAGCGGTCGGTATCAGCGGTGGCTCGGGCGTCGGCCCGGCATCATTTTGACGGTCGTCCTGCTGGTGGGCGCCGGGGCTGTGTCGTTCGCGATGAAGCTCGGACTCAGGACCTCGTTCACCGAGCTGTTGCCGAGCGATGATCCCGGCGTGGTCGCCCTGCAGAAGACGTCAGAGCGCCTGGCCGATATGTCCCTGCTGCTGGTGGGCATTCATTCGCCCGATCCCGCCGCGAACGTTCGCTACGCCGACGTCCTGACCAAGAAGATCCTGGCGCTGAAGCATCACGCCCCCGCCATCGCGACCTACAACGTGCGCGACGTGCGGGATTTCTTCGAGCGGAACAAGTGGCTCTACGTCTCGGAGGACGATCTGGAGAGCATCCGCGATCGCCTGCGCAAGGAGATCGGCAAGCGCAAGAACCCGCTGTTCGTCGATCTGGGGGGCGATGACGAGCCCATCGCCTCGATGCAGGATCGCATCGCCCACAAGGATCCCATGGGCGATCGCTTCCCCGACGGCCTGTTCGCCACGCAGGACAAGACCTACCTGTGGATCGCGATGCTTCCCCCCGGAGGGCTGTTCGTCGAAGGGTCGGGCGAGGATCTGCTGAAGGACGTGAATCACCTCATCGAGGAGGATCCCCCGACACGGTACAACCCGGCCATGCGGGTGCAGCCGGGCGGACCGGTCACCACCGCGATCGCGTCGCGCAAGGCGGTCGAGGGCGACATCATCTCGGTGTCGATCACCTGCTTCGTGGTGGTGGCGCTCTCGATCGGGCTGTATTTCCGGCGAATCCGCGCCGTCCCCCTCATCGGGCTGCCCGCCATCATCGGCGCCAGCGTGGCGTTCGCCGTGGCGCAGCGGGCCTTCGGGTACCTCACCTCGGCCACCGCTTTTCTCGGACCCATCATCTTCGGAAACGGCATCAACTACGCCATCGTGCTGATGTCACGCTACGAGGAAGAGCGGTCGCACGGCGCGGCCGCCGGCCTGGCCATGACGAACGCCATCAACGGAACGTGGCGCGCCACGGTCGTCGCCGCCCTGGCTGCATCGGTGGCCTACGCGTCGTTGATGGTGACCAGCTTCCGCGGCTTCTATCAATTCGGCGTCATGGGCGCGGTGGGCGCGGTCGCCTGCTGGCTCGCCACGTACACGGCGCTTCCGGCGATGTTGCTGCTCTGGGATCGCTCGCGGGTCGCCACCACGGCGGCACGGCCGCCCCTGCACTTGACCTGGCTGGGGCGAACGATCGCCACGCGCAACCGGGGCCTGCTGGTGATCTTCGGGTTGATGGCGGCGGCCTCGGTGTACGGCCTGACGCACTTCCTGCGCGATCCCTTCGAGTACGACTTCAACAAGCTGAACGCCAAGCTGGCCACCACCGACGAGGCGAAGCAGTTCAACAAGGGCATGGACAAGCTGTTCGGCCGCTGGCCCTCGCCGACCATCATCCTGGCGGACCGGCTGTCCGACGTGGAAGACGTGCGCGCCACGATTCGCCGCCAGGACGCCGCCCAGGCCAAGGCCGAGGGGAGAACCAACCCCGTCATCGGCCAGATCACCACCATCTGGGATCTGTTGCCGGGGCCGGTCGAGGTGCAGCGCCACAAGCTGGAGCTGATCGCGAGCATTCGCAAGCTGGTCCACGACCCGGCGCTCGAGGTGCTGAACGACAAGGAGCGGGCCGATCTGGCCAAGATCAATCCGCCGGACGATCTCCACGAGCTGGGTCCCAAGGACTTACCCCCCATCGCCCAGCGACCTTTCACCGAGGTGGACGGGACCGTGGGGCGCGTGGTGCTGGTCTACCCCCCGGAAGAGGGAATCTCGGTGTGGAATGGCCGCTCGCTGCTGCAGATCGCTTCGGTGTTGCAGGAGCTGCATCTGTCGAGCGGTCAGGTGCTGGAGACCTCCGGGTCGGCCGTGGTGTTCGGCTCCATGATTCGGTCGATCTTGCGCGACGGACCGATAGCCACCTTGGCCTCACTGATCGCCGTGCTGATCGTCGTGTTGATCATGATGCGGCCGTTCCGCTCCGCGGCCATGGCACTGTGCGCCCTGCTGGTGGGCGTGCTCTGGATGGTGGGCGCCGCCGGCTGGGCGGGCGTCCGGGTCACGTTTCTCAACTTCATCGCGCTTCCCATCACCTTCGGCATCGGCACCGAGTACGCCCTGAACGTCGTCGGTCGCTATCGCGAGGATCGCAACATCGTGGACGCCGTCACGTCGACGGGCGCGGCGGTGGCGCTGTGCTCATGGACGACGATCGTCGGCTACGGCTCGCTGCTGGCGGCCAGCAATCAGGCGCTGCAGGGGTTCGGGAAGATGGCGATCCTGGGCGAGCTGTCGTGCCTGACCGCCGCCATCATGGGTTTGCCGGCGGCGATAAAGTGGTGGGGCGCGCGGGGTCGAGCCGAATCACCGGCGAAGAAGACCCCACCGACCGAACCGGCGACAGGTTAGAGGTCGCGGCGCGCGAGTGGAGAACGCCGGCGGTGGAGGCGAGCAGGAAGAGCCCCATCGCCATCCAGACCAGGCCGAACGTCAGGTGCCGCCGGCGGGCGCGCGACTTGGCCGGGTCGTCGTCCGAAACTTCACGCGAAGGGTTGCGCCGTCCCAGCATCACCGCGCGCGCCGCGCCACCGACGATCAGCACCAGGCCGACGGCGTAAAAGACCATTGGGGGAATCACTACGTCCATGCCGGCATACTACGATCCCTCCTCCCCTTCGTCTCGGCCTTCCCTCTAGCTAAGCGGGGGCGGCCCTCCGGTCGGTCGGGGTCCTCTCCTGCGTGGCACCTCCCCGCCGGGCCCGGACGGCGGGGGGTTACGGCCAACAGAGCGGTGGCTGGCTAGACGAGCGATCGCTTGGCAAGCTGGTACTTGCCAGCCCCGCCGTCCGATCCCGTCGGGGGCCCCTCCACTCCGGCCACCCCTCCCTCCCTCCGTGCCGCCGACAGCGCGCCGCGATCCCTTCAAACAAATCTCAGCTCGGACCCGATCGGGCGCTGGTTCAATATGTCTGACCGAGCGCTGGTCCTTTCTTGGACGATGACGACACGGCGCTCTCTTTTGGCGGGGTAGGTCCTCCGGACGGGAGGATCGCGGGGCGTTACCGGCGGCGTGGAGTGAGTGGTGGGGGTGACGCGGAGGGAGGGGACCCGATGGTTTTTCTGTCGGCGGGCAAGTGCCACCTTGCCAACCGGTCGCTCGGATGAAGGTCTCCGCTCGGTTGACCCGGCCCCCGACAGAAAAATCAGCGGGGAGGGGTCCCGCAGCGGCAGGACCCGCACCACGAACGAACGCCGCCTCGCTCAGAAACGCGGAGGCCTACGCCCGCACAGGAGGGCGGGAGGTCAGTTGGCGATTTCGATGGCCCGGAGCTCGCGAATGACGGTCACCCGGATCTGGCCCGGGAAGGTCATCTCCGCCGAGATCTTGCGGGCGATCTCGGAGGAGAGGCCGATGGCGGCGCGGTCGTCGACCTTGTCTTCGGCGACGTAGATGCGAACTTCGCGGCCGCCCTGCACGGCGTAGGCTTCCTCGATCCCGCCGAAGGAGCGCGTGATGCGCTCGAGATCATCGAGACGGGCGACGTAGTTGTCCTCCATCTGCCGGCGCGCGCCGGGGCGAGCGCCCGACATGGCGTCGGCCGCCGCCACCAGGTAGGCGTAGGGGCTCGAGAACGGCTCGTCGGTGTGGTGCGCGCCGATGGCGTTCGCGACCAGCTCACTTTCGCCCAGGCGACGCGCGTAGTCTGCGCCGATCACGGCGTGCGAGCCGTCCAGCTCGTGCGTCAGCGCCTTGCCGATGTCGTGCATCAGCGCCGCCCGCCGCGCCACCTTGACATCGAGGCCCAGCTCGTCGGCCATCATGCCGCAGAGAAAAGCCGCCTCGACGGCGTGCTTCCACTGGTTCTGCGTGAAGCTGGTGCGGTAGTTCAACCTCCCCACCAGCGCGACGATCTCGGCGTGGGCGGGCGGGATCTCCAGGTTCGAGAAGGCTCGGCGTCCCAGCTCCATCAGCTCGCGGTCGAGCGCCTGCGCCACGTCGCGCGCCGCGCGACCCACGTTCGCGGGGTCGGCCGCGGCGCTGCCGTGTCGCGCCATCCAGGTGAACGTCCGCCGCGCCACCTCGCGCCCCACGCCGTCGAGCCCTTCCAGGCGCAGGGCATCCCGCCCCTCGGTGACCTCGATGCGGATGTTGGCGACAGCCTCGATGGCCCGTAGATTCGCTTCGTCTTTGCCCGCCATCACGTCGAGGTTGGTGCCAGGAGCGAGCGGCACGATCGAGAGCAGCCGCTCGGTCAGATAGTGCCCCGAGAAGCGCCCCACCGCGATTCCCATGATCCGCTTGGCCATGCGCCCGTGATCGGGATCAGCGCTCGACTGATCGATGCCCCGAAGAAGATAGGCCGCCGCCACACGGGCCGCCTCCGCTTCGGTCTCCACGATCGATTGGCGCAGGCTGGCCGCCGACTCCTGCGCGATCCGCTCCAGTTGCGCCAGCCGCTGACGCCCCACCAGCGACACCTCGTCGGCGAGGCGACGGGTGTCGGCAGCCTGCTCGCGCTCGCGCGCCCGCATGGCGTTCAGCTTCTCTCGATGCTCGCGGACCTCTTGCTCGAGCCGCGTCAGGGCCGCCTCGCGACCGATCCCTTGTGCCTCCCGGCCCACCAGCTCCCGCTCGCGCACGTCGGCGATGGCATCGAACGCGGTGTTCGCGGTCTCGGCCTCCTCGCGCGCGCCCAGCTCCGCCGAACGCAAGATCTCGTTCCTGTCGTTCGCCGCGGATGATGAGATCGTCCGCAGCGTGTCGTTCAGCGCGACCGATCGCGCCTCGGCCTGACGCTTCGCCGCCAGCCGCCCCAGCGCCGTCCCGGCGATGACCGCCACGACCGCCAGGACTCCGAGCAGCGCGAAGGGGATCACTTCAGCGTCGCTTTCGCGTCATCCGATGACCAGACCCAGGTGCTCGCGCACGGTGAAGTACTCGTCCGACACCGACCACTGCAACAGGTCCTTCACCTTGTCCTTCGGCTCGGCCACGCCCACCGCCACCGCCTCGCCCTGCACCAGGCGCGCCGCCACCTCGAGATCGTTGCACATCAAGAATCCGGCGCGCGTGGCGGTCAGATCGACGGCCCGTGCCCAGCGCGGCAGATCAGCCTCGGTCTGGCTGCTGATGAAACGCTGCACGACGACGGACAGCTGCTCTGCCATCTGCGGCGCCACCAGCTTCTTCAGCAGGTCGAGGTACTGCGCCACCGGTTGGGCCACCTCGGGCTTCACCGTGAACGAGGGCTGGGCCAGCTTCAACGCGGCCAGGAACACCACCCGCAGCTGCGTCAAGGTCGGCACCACCGTGGGCCAGCGGACGAAGTGATCCGGCCGCATGAACGACAGCTTCTTGGCCACGACGTAGGCCAGCTCTTTCTCCGGCCGCCCTTGCAGCAGGCTGGCGCCCACCACGAACGACGGGATCAGCTGACCCTTCTCGCGTGCGTTCGCCAGATCGAGCTCGCCCGGTGACTCGGGACGAAGGTACAGCTCGGGCTGGGGCACGCCCAGGATCTGCACCAGATACGCGAAGACCTTGCTGAACAGCAACTGGTCATTCTGGACATCGCGGCGATCCTTGCGCTTCAGCCCCCAGTCCTTGTGCTCCTTGGCGTAAGCCGCGGCGACCGACGAGCTCACGGTGGCGAGGATGTGCGAGATGAAGCGATCCTCGTCGGGGTGGTAGACGTTCTTCTGCCACAGCTCCTCGGTGAGACGGGCCCGCGCCCGCACGAAGCCCTTGGGGCGGTACTGCTCGAAGAACTGCTGCTCCTCGCCGTCGGCCTTGCGCAGGAACGCCAGCGCCGAGGTCACGCACCAGGCCTTGTCGTAGGCCTGCATCTCCGTGAACAGGCGACGCAGGGTCTTGAGATGGCCGGCCATCTCGCCCAGATCCTGCGTGCTGTTCATCAGGTAACGCAGCTCGTGCACGGCCTTGTCGTAGCTGTCCGGTCCCGACAGCTGGTACAGCTCCGCCAGGATCTGGTGCCGCGGCAGCGCGTCGCGATCGAGGCTGACCGCCACCTCGAAGGCCGCCGTGGCCGCCTTGTAGTCCTTCAGTCGAGAGCGATAGATCTCGCCCAGGGCGTGCCACAGCGCGATCTGGGTGGGGCGCTTCTCCGCCGGGGGCTCGGCTCCCAGGCGCTTGATCATGCGCCGGTAGCTTCGCTCCTGATTCCGCCAATCCTTCTTGGCGGTCATGATCTTGTCGATGCGCTCGAAGGCCTTCAGATCGTCCGGGTCGGCGTCGAGGGCCTGGTTGTAGAACTCGACCGCGTCGTCCGTGCTGTGCAGCTCGTAGTTGGCGATGTTGCCGGCCGCCACCAGGAAGCGCGACTTGATCTTGCCTGTCTCGATCTCCGACAGCTTCGTCAGGATCTCGATGGCCTTCTTCCACTGCTTGGTCTCGCTGAAGAGATCGAGCAGGTTGTGCAGCAGCTGGCGATCCCCCGCCCTCAGATCCAGCGCCTCCAGGTGCGAGGCGATGGCCTTCTGCGGGTTGTTCAGCTTGTCCTTGTAGATGGCGGCGATCTGCTCGTTGATCTCGAACTTCTCGTCGAGGTCGCGGCTGGCGCTCAACAGGGCGCGCTTCTGCTTGACCACCGCCTCCCAGTCGTTGGACTCGGAGTACAGATCGATCAAGGCGTCCAGGGTCGCCCGGTGGCCGCCCTGAATCTCCAGGGCCTTCTCGAACATGTTGATGGCCTTGGTGCGCTCTCCCTGCTTCAGCTTGATGCGACCGAGGCGGAAGAACAGATCGACGATCTGCTCGTCCTTCTGCGTGTCCCGGTGATGAACCAGGATGGTCTGGTAGATCCGGAAGGCATCGTCCCAGTGCTCGAGCTTGTACAGCAACGCGGCCCGGTCGAGCAGCGTCGGCAGGTAGGTGGCGTCCAGCTCGAACGACTGCTTGTAGTACTTGAGGGCCTTCTCGGAGTCGCCCACCTGATCGGCGGCCTTGGCCAGCCGGTGATAAAGCTGCGTCAGCTCGCGGTTCGTCTTCTTGCCGGCCTTGCGCGCCAGCGTCTCCATCAGGGGGACCAGTTTGGCCCACTCCTGCCGCTTGTAGTACAGCTCGGAGAGCGGCTCGGCCGTCTCGACGTGCTCGGGATCGAGCTCGATGACCCGTGAATACAGCTGGGTCGCCAGCTCCTCGTCGCCCAGCTTCTCCTGGTAGATCTTCGCCGCCTCGTGCAGCAGGCGGGTCTTCTCCAGGGGATTCTGCGTGTTCGCCTCGGCCCGCACCATCAGCTGGGCCGCCTTGACCCAGTCGCCGCGCCGCTTGTACAGCGCCAGCAACGACATCATCGACGGAACGTGCGTGGGATCCTGAGCCAGCGCCTCGGACAGGAACTCCTCGGCCACCTCGGGCGCTCGCAGCTGCTCGTCGTGGACCTTGCCCAGTCGGTAGTTTAGGTCGACCTTCTCTTTCAGCTCGGTCGACGTCGCCACCAGCCGGCGCATCACGTCGACGGCGCGCTCCCACTGCTCGGTCTCTTCGTAAAGCCTCGCCAGCCCCGACAGGGCCACCACGTTCTCCGCCTCGAAGTTCAGGGCGTCGTTGTACGCATCGATGGCGCGGTCGAGATCGCGCAGCTCGCTCTCCAGCACCTGGCCGGTCTTCGTGTACAGCTCGATGCGTTCGCTCTGATCGTTCGTGGCCAGGATGTGCTTGCGATACGTCTCGACCAGGCTCTCCCACTTGCGATCCTGGGCGTAGAGCCGCTCGAGGTCGCGGTACGCCTTGTGGTTGCGATCGTCGAGCTGGAGGCTCTTCTCCAGCATGTCGGCGGCGCGGTCGGTCTTCGCGAACTGCGTCTCCCACACCGTCGCCATGCGCTGGTAGATCTCGACCCGATCGCCCTCGGGGGACGAGACCTCGAGCTGGTGCTCCAGGTTCTCGAGGTAGGCCTCCATGTTCCCGGTCTTCTGGTACAGGGTATCGAGCGCCTTCAGCGCCGCCAGGTTCTGTGGATCGACGGCCAGGACTTCCTTGTAAGCGGCCACGGCGCGCTCGTTGTCGCCCAGCCGATCCTCCCACAGCTCGCCCACCTGGATGCGCAGGCGGATGGCCAGCTCGCTGTCCTCGACGACGAGCGCCTTCTTGGCCAGCACATCGACCAACCGATCCCAGGCCTGGGTGCGGCGGTACAGCCGCTCGAGCGCGTTGATGGCGTCGAGGCAGCGTTCGTCGGCATCGAGCGCGCGCTGGTAGGCGTACGTGGCCTGCGCGGCGTCGCCGATCTGCGTCTCGTAGGCGTCGGCCAGATTCAGCAGCAGCTCCACCTTGCGGGGGGGCGCCGTCTCCAGATCGGCGTGCTTGGCCAGGACGGCCACCAGCTCGGCCCACTTCTTCTGCTTGCGGTAGAAGTCCTCGAGCGCCGTCAGCGCGCCCACGTGCGCCGGCTCGAGCTGCAGCGCCTGCTGCGCCGAAGCGATGGCGTAGTCGACGTGCCCCAGCGCCGAGTCGTACCAGCGCGCGATCTTCACCCACAGATCGGCCGCCTGCTTGGAATCGGAGATCCCCTGCACCACCTGGGTGTAGTCCGAGATCAGCTCGTTCCACCGCCCGGTGGTGGTGGCCAGCCGCTCCAGCTCCTTGGCGACGTGATCGTTCGAGTAGTCCTCGCGGAAGGCCGCCTGCAACGTCACGAAGCTGCTCTCGCGATCGTCGAGCTGTTGCTCGTAGATCTCGGCCACCTGCACCAGCAGGCCGATGCGCGCCGCCGCGTCCGCGACGAACTCGGTCCGCGCGATCAGCAGCTCGACCAGCTTGTGCCAGCTCTTGCGCTGCCGGTACAGCTGCTCCACCTCCGTCGACGCCGACTGGTTCGAGGCGTCGATCTGCAGGACGCGTTCATAGACCTGGGCGGCCGAGCCACCGTCGCCGATCTTGTCGGCCCACAGCGCCGCCGCCTGCATGAGGACATCGACCTGCTCGGTGGGACTGGCCAGCGCCTGCGCGCGACGCTCGAGGATGTCGACGGCGTCCTCCCAGCGCGCCTCCTGCATGAACAGCTTCTCCAGCGCCGCCAGGGCCCGGAAGTCGTGCGCGTCGATCTCCAGCACCTCCCGCCAGGCCTCGATCGCCTCTTGCGTGCGCATGAGGGTCTCGCCCTCGAGCTCGCCGAGCTGAGAATAGAGGTCCTGAAGCTCGGCCTGGCCGACGTGATTTTCGCCGAGCTGGGCGACGCCGATCAGACGCCGCAGGGCCTCCGACAGCTCTTCCCAGGCGCCGGCGCTGCGGTAGTTGTCGACGATGGCACGCAGGGCATCGACGTCCTGCGGGTCCAGCTCGAGGACCTTCTGCCAGCTCTCCAGGGCGTTGCGCTCGCGACCGAGCTTCTCGCCCCAGACGCGCCCCAGGCGTTTGAAGATGGGAATCCGCGCCTCCGGCTCCTCGACGGCGACGACCAGTCGCTCGAGGATCTCGGTGAGCTCTTTCCACTCCTCGGCCGCCTCGTGAAGATCGGCCAACCCCGCCAGCGCGGTGGCGTCGGTGCCGCGGAGGTCGAGGACTCGTCCCCACAGCTCGACCGCCTTGGCACGCTGCTCGAGCGCGTCGGTGGCCAGGCGAGCCATGCGGGCGTACGACGCCGCGATCTCCTCGTCATTCTTCGCGATGTCGACCAGCTTCTCGTAGACGCCGTAAAGGTCGGCCCACTGCTCGCTGCGGAAGTACAGCTTCTCGAGCGCGTCGAGCGCCTCGGGAGAGCGCGACTCCTGGTCGAGGACCGCCAGGTAACTGGTGATGGCACCCCCGACGTCATCCAGCGCCTCCGCCGCCACCCGTCCCAGCCGAAGCTGCAGACCGACGAGATCCTGACCGCCGTCCGAGATGGCGATGCGCTGGCGCAGCACGGCCGCCAGGTTCTCGTGCATCCCTTGCGACACGTAGATGCGATCGAGCGCCTCCAGCGCCACCGGATCCTTGGGGTGATCGGAAAGCACCTGCACGAGCACGCGCTCGGAGCGCTCCAGATCGCCCAGATCGTTCTCGAACACGCTGGCCAACCGCAGCAGCACGTCCCGGCGCGCGGCGGGGACATCGCTGGCCGAGGCGGCTTCGAACATCGTGTCGACGTACTCGTCCCACTGATGCGTCGAGCGCACCAGGCGAAGCAGCTCGTCGAGCGGAACCTGCGCCGAGGGATCTTCCTTGACCGCTTGCGCCCACCAGGCGAAGGCCGCGATCTGGTCGACCAGCTTCTGCTCGGAGATCTCGGCCAGCCGACGCAGCAGCGCCTGCCGTTCCTCGACCGCCGTGAGGCGCCCCAGCTGGACCTCGTAGATCTGCGCCAGCTTCTCCCACTCTTGATTCTGGCGGTAGAGCGGCTCGAGGACGTCGGCGATCTCGCCCTGCAACGTTCCCCCCATGAACATCCGCTCCAGGGCGGCGCGCGTCTCTTCGTGATTGGGGTCGGCCGTCAGGACCTCGCGATAGGTCTCGATCGCCTTCGGCATGTCGAGCAGTGCCAGGTCGAAGATCTGCGCCAGGCGGAACGTCAGCTCGACGATCTCCTGATCGGTGCGGGCGGTGCGGATCTCGCTACGCACCACCTCCGCCAGCGGCTCCCAGCGCTGACTGCGGCTGTAGAGCCCGTCGAGCGCGGTGAGGGCCACCCGGTTGTCGGCCTCGACCTCGACCACCTTCTGATAGACGGCGATCGCTTCCTCGGACTGGCCAGTCTCCTCCTCGTGGACGCGCGCCAGGCGCAGCAGTACGTCCACGCGGCGCCGCGGCTCTTCCGTCTTCTCCAGCTCATCGGTGTAGAGGCGGGCCAGCCGCTGCCAGCCGTTGGTCTCGGCGGCCAGCCGCTCGAGATGGGCCACCACGTCGGGGTTGGAGGCATCGAGCCGCAACGCCCGTCCGTAGGCGTCGAAGGCGGCGCTCTGATGGGAGAGCCTTCGCTCCTCGATATCAGCGATACGGGTCAGCAGATCGACCTTGCGGTTGGCGTCGTCGGCGTGAGCGGCCATCACCTCGTAGACGGCCACCACGCGATCCCACTCACCGGCCGACTCGTAGATCGGCTCGAGTACCTGGGCCGCCAGCACGGGCTCTTGCGAGCCGACCATCAACGCCTGCAGCGACTGCAAGGTGGGCTCGTGAACGGGATCCATCGCCAGAACGGACCGGTAGGCGTCGACGGCGTGGGCCAGATCGTTCAGGTGCTGCCGCCACAGCTCGCCGATGCGGAAACGCAGGCTGACCACCTCGGCGGGCGACGGGGCCATCTCGGTCTGGCGCTCCAGGATCGCCAGCAGGTCGTACCAGCGCTCCGTCCGCTGATACAGCCGATCGAGCGCCTGCGCGGCGTCGTAGTCCTCGGGATCGAGATCGAGGATCGAGGTGTACGTCTCGATGGCGCGCTCGGGGTTCTGCAGCTCGCGGTCGTGGACCTGCCCGAGCACGTACAGCATCTGCTTCTTCTCGGCGGGCGTCGTGGCCAGCTCGGCCTTCTTCGCGTAGACGTCCTTGAGGTCGTTCCACAACGACAGGCGGATGTACAACCGCTCGAGGTTGTCGAGCGCCACCGGATCGGACGCGTCCACCGACAGCACCAGGCGGTACACCTCGATCGCCTTCTCGAGATTCTCGAGGACCTCTTCGTCGAGCTGGGCTGCTTTGTAGTACAGCTCCTTCTTCTCCACGGTGGTCCCGACGATGTCCGCCTTGCGGAGCAGCAAGGTCACCAGCTGGGGATAGTCGCCGTTTCGCAGGTAGATCTGCTCGAGGGCGTTCGCCGCCGTCAGATCGCGCGGGACGACGTCGAGGGCCGACGCGTAGGCGGCGGCCGCCTCCTTGTCCCGGCGCAGATCGACCTCCCAGAGCATCGCGATCTTGTGGTACAGGGCGTTCTTCAGCTCGGCGTCGGGCACGGTCGAGACGAGGCTCTCGTAGCGGTGGACCAGATCGTCGAGCTTGCCGAGCACGCGGGCCAGCCGCTCGATCTGCGCCTGAAGCTCGGGGTGCAGCGGATCCTCGCGCAGCGCACGCGCCAGCGCGTCGTAGGCGCGCTCGGGATCATCGATCCCCAGCTCGTAGGCCTCGGAGATCTGACGCAAGGTCGCGATCTTCTGTTCG
Source organism: Polyangia bacterium (assembly GCA_036500205.1). GTDB lineage: Bacteria > Myxococcota_A > Polyangia > Fen-1088 > Fen-1088 > DASYCK01. Next base: position 16,759 of record DASYCK010000032.1, read on the forward strand.
GGCGTCGAGGCATGGCGCGCCATGACCTCCTGGACCGCCACCAGATTGGGGTAGTCGCCGCGGCCTCGGTACACCGGCTCGAGCAACTGGGCCACGGAGAGCTCGTAGTTCGGATCCGGCAGAATCCGGTTGAGAGCCGCGATCGTCTCCGCATGCTCGGGCTCGATCTCGAGCACCAACCGGTAGGTGTCGACGGCGGCGCCCGGTTCGTCGAGGCTCTGCTCGCGCAGCAGACCGAGGCGCCCCAACAGGGTCACCGCTTCCGCCGGCTCCGCCGTCAGCTTCAGCTGCCGCTGCAGGTTGTCCGCCAGCTCACGGTACTCCTTGCGCTGAACGTACAGGCGGTCGAGGGCCCGCAGCGCCTGCAGGTTCTCACCGCTCTCCGACAGCACCTCGTTCCACGCCGAGATCGACTCGTCGGGGTTCGACAGCATCTCTTCCCAAACCGTGGCGATGCGGGTGCGGATGGCGACCCGTTCGTTCAAGTCCGTGACGAGGTCGGCCTTGCGGCGCAACGTCTCGATCAGATCGGGCCAGCGCTCGGTGCGCGTGTAGAGGCGCTCGAGGGCCACCAGCGCCGAGGCATCCTCCGGGACGATCTGCTGCGCCTTGCGGAAGTACTCGACCGCCTTCTCGGACTGCTCCAGCTTCTCGTCGTAGGCGACCGCGATCACCAGCAACAGCTCGCGCTCCAGCTCGGGGGCCAGCTTCTTCTTCAGCGCCGCCTCGTACAGCTTCACCATCGGCGCCCATCGATCGAGCGCGGTGGCCAGGTTCTCCAGCGCTTCGCGCGCCGCCTGCGACGTCGGGTCCTCGGCGAATGCCTGTGCGTAGGCGTCCCAGGCCCCTTCGGCGTCGGCCAGGTTCTGTTCCAGCCCGCCGATGCGCAACAGCAGGGTCACCCTGCCGGCGGTGGTCTTCTCACGTCCCAGCTTGATGCGCTGCACCTCGACGAGACGAGGCAGATCGAACGTCTGCTCGTAGATCGGCTCCAGCACCTCGACGGCGGCGACCTGGTGATCGGCGTCCTTCAGGTAGGCCTGCAAGGATTCGCGCGCCCCTTCGTGCGCCGGCGAAAGCGCCAGCGCTTCGCGGAACGACGCCACGGCGGCGGCCGGCTTCTCGAGGTGCTGCTCCTCGAGCTTGCCGCGACGGTACTTCAGCTCGGCAACGGCGCCTGCCTCGGAGGCCAGCTCGATCTCTCGATTCAACGTCTCGGCGAGCTCGGGCCACTTGCCCAGGCCGGCGAAGATGCGATCGAGCGCCTGAAGGGCCGGACCCTGCTTGGGATCCTGCTTGAGGATCGCCTGATACAGCTCGACCGCCTTCTCGGGCTGACGGATCTCGTCCTCGTACAGGCCGGCCAGCTTGAAGCGGATGTCGAGCTGCTCTTGCTTCGACTTCGCCAGCTCCAGCTTCTTGTCGTAGATGGCCAGCAGCTGCTCGAAGCGGCCCGTCGCCACGTAAAGCCGCTCCAGCGCCCCCACCGCCTCTTCGTGCTTCGGCGAGATCTCGAGGATCGCCTGATTGCGCTCGATGGCGATCTCGGGGTTGGCCAGCTCCTTCTCGTAGGCCTGCGCCAGGATCGCCAGCACGGGCAGCCGCGAGGCGTTGTCCTTCAACTTCTTCAGCGATAGCTCGAACACCTCGACCAGCTTCGCCCAGCCCCCGGACTGCGCCGCCAGGCGCGCGGAGTCATCGCGGGCCCAGTCGCCCGAGGGATTCTCTGCGAAGGCGCCGAGCGCGATCTCCAGGGCGCCCGCCGCATCTCCCGAGTCGACGTCCAGCAAGGTCGACAGCCGGCGCATGCGGGTCTGTCGCTCCTGGAACTCGGCGGTGTGGTCGAGCTGCACGCGCAGCACCTGCGACAGCGGGCCCACCGCGTTCGCCTTCTCGTAGATCGGAATCAGCGCCTCGGCCGCCACGGCGTTGGTCGAATCGATCGACAGCGCCTTCTCGAACGCCTTCTGCGCGCGATCCGGCTTGGTCAGGCGATCGCGATAGATCTCGCCCACCTTGTTCCACAGGCCCAGGCGCGCGGGCTCTTCTTCCGTCTCCGACTGGCGCTCCAGCACACGCACCAGCTCGTCCCACTTGCCTTGGGCCGCGTAGAACTGCTCGAGCGCGTTCCAGTCACGCTGCTGCAGGTACAGCTTCTTCAGCGCGTCCTGCGCGCGGCGGTTGTCGGGATCGATCTGCAGGAGCTCGTTCCACGCCGCGATGGCCTTGTCCGGCGCGTTGACCTTCTCCGTGAAGAGAATGCCCAGCTTCACCAGCAGCGCCGAGCGCTTCGCGCTGTCGCCCTCGCTCAGCTTCACCTGCTGCTGCAGCACCTCGCCCAGCTCGTTCCAGGACTTCTCGCGCTCGTACAGCTTCTCCAGCTCGACGAATGCTTCCAGGTTGTCGGGCGCGTCCTCGATCACCTGCCGCCAGAGCTCGATGGAGACGGCGGGCTTCTTCAGCTTCTCCGAGGACAGCTTGGCGACCTCGGCGCGGCGAACGGCGCGCTCGGCCGGCGACGTCACCTTGGCGATCTCGCGCTGATTGACGGCGATCAGCTTCTCCCAATCGCGGCGCTTCTCGTACATCTGCTTCAGGAAGGCCAGCGCCTGCGCGTGCTCGGGATCGAGCTCGAGCACCGTCTCGAACGCCTTGATCGCCTCCGCCTGATTCGAGAACTTCTCGAGGAACAGATTGGCGACGCGCAGGTGCAGGGTCACCTTCTCCGCCGTGTCCTCCGAGGTCTGCGCCTTCTTGCGCAGCAGCGAGATCAGATCCGGCCAACGCTTCATCTGCTCGTACTGCGCGGCCAGCGCGTCGGCGGCCTCGGCGTTGTTCGGCTGGATGTTCAGGATCTGGTTGAACGCGTTGACCACCATCACGTCCAGCTTCAAGCGGTCGCGATAGATCTCGATCATCTCGTTCAGCAGGGGAATCTTGTCTTCGGGACTCGCCCAGGCCGCCTTGTCGACCGCGTCCTTCATCACCTCGATGAAGGCGTTCCAGCGCTCGGCCTTCTTGTAGACGCGCGCCAGCTCGCGGCGCGGCATCCAGGCGGACGGCGCCGTGGCGACGATTTTTTTCCAGGCGTCGACGCCTTTGTCCACGGAGATCTTCTCGGCATCGAGAGCGGCGGTCGCCTGGGCGACGAGCTCCGGCGGAAAATCATGGATCCCGTTCGAAGCGCCGTTTCCGGACTCAGCTGCTTTGTTTCGCTTCGACTCGCTTGCCTGCTTCGACTGCTGCTCCACGTTGGCGCTCCTCGACGTCTGGACCGAACCCGAGCCTCCGCCTGGACGCGACACCCCGGACCTGCGGCGAAAATGACGCCGCACCGGTCGGCGTCGCGGCTAAGCTGGCGACACGGAACACGAAAACGGTTTCGTTTTATAACACGGAAAGCGCGTCAGAACGCACGAAGAGCGACGGAAAGGCGGCCCCTGCCGCTCCCTCACGTCGCTCCCGCGTGGCCCACCAACTGGCGGGCGTTTCGAATTTCGCCCCTCGGGGGACGTCGCTCTACGGTCCGGACAGGGCGTACAGCTTGTCGTTGGCGGCCTTGATGTAGCCCGCGCCGCCCTCCTTGCCGCCGCCCGTGGCCACGAACTTCTTCAGGTAGTCCTGGGCCTTGTCCTTGTGGTCGGCGGCGTGGTCGGCGTCGTACCAATCGGCGTAGGTCATGCCGGCATTGTAGAGGGCATCGAACAGCTCCGGGTCGAGGTCGATGGCGGCCTTGAACTCCTTGGCGCTCTGGTCGTACTGCTTCAGGTTCTTCAACGCCATGCCGAAGCCGTTGTGGCACTCGGCATCGTCGTCCTTCGCCAGGACGCACTGGGAGAAGACCTGCGAGGCCTCCTTGTCGAAGTCGTAGTCGAGGTAGAGGTAGCCGAGGGCGACGTACGGCTTGGCGAAGCGAGTGTTCGCCTCGATCGCCTTGCGGAGCGCGTTGTCGGCCTCCTTCGGCTTGTCGAGCGTCTTGTAGATGAGGCCGAGACGCCACCATGCCTTGAAGAGCTTCGAGTCAGCCTCCGTCGCGGCCAGGAAGGCCTTTTCGGCCTGATCCAGCTTCTTCGATTCCATGTACGATTCGCCAAGGTCGTACTGGTAATTCGCGTTGTTGGGGGAGTGCTGTGCCGCCTGCTCGAACGCCTCCGAGGCCGAGTCCCATTTCCGCTGCTTTTGCAGGACCTTACCGAGGTTGTAGTAGGCGATGTCGTACGACGGATCCGTCTGGATCGACTGCTTCAGATCCTTCTCGGCGCTGTCGTACAGGTTGTTCCGGAACTCCTCGGCGCCACGATTCGCGAGCTCGATGGCCTTGATCCGTTCCTGACTGCAAACGAAACCTTCACAAGCGGGAAGAACGGTGCCGATGAGCAGGACGACCGCGAACGGGGAAAGACGGCTCTGGAGCGTCTTCATGGCTTACTCGCCCCCGCCGGCCGGGGTGAGAACGAACGGGTAGGAGACGATGACGATGCCGCCGCCGAGGGGCTTCGGGAACTCCCACCGGCGAACCGCCTGGACCGTGCAGTTCTCGACCTTTGCGTTGCCCATCGTCGAGTTCTGGAGGACGGAGGCGATGACCTGCCCCGAGGCCGCGATGGTGAACTGAACCATGATGCGGCCACCGAGGCTCGCCTTCTTGGTCAACTCTTGCTCGTAGCAGTACTTAACCTCGTTGATGTGCCGGCGGATGATGCGGCGGATGATCTCCTTGTCCAGCGAGCCGCGAACGTTCGCCTGACCGGGAATGACGTCCGGCGCGTGAGCGCGACGACCACCGAGACCACCAGCACCGCGGCCGTAGCCCGAGCCGTTGCCGCCGCCTCCGCCCTTGCCGATGGTGCCGAGGTTGCCGAGGCCGATGGTGCCTTCACCCGTGCCGCCGCCGCCCGAACCTGTGCCGACGAGGCCGAGACCGCCGACGCCGTACGCCTCGCCGATCTGGTTGCCGACGAGGCCGCCGAGCACGTCCGAGGCGTCGCTGCCGAGCGCCGAGTCGCGACCGAAGATCGAGGCAATGTGCGAACCCTCGGACTGCTTCAGGACGCCCAAGATGCCGGCGTTCTTCGCCTGCTCCTCGGCCAGCTTCTTGGCCAGGTGCGGATCCGGGTTGTCCTTCGGACCCTTCAGGCCGTACAGACCCTCCTTGTTCTTGGAGGTCTTCTTGCCCATCTTTCCTTCTTCGCCCTTGTGCCGCTTGCCCTTGCCGCCCTGCTCTTCCGGCTTCTTGGACTTGAGGAACTCGGGGATGTCCTCTTCCTTCTCCTCCGGCGGCTTGATGAGGAACTTCACGAACCGATTGTCGGAGTTGAAGAGATCGAGGGACAGCGACTTCGGATCGGGGGGAACCGAGAAGATCATCAAGAGGAACAGCAACAGCGCCACGGCCGAACCGACCGTGTAGACCTGCTCGTTCCAGCGCCAGGTCAGGAAGGGAACGTCGAGGACCCGGGGCCGATTGGTGGCCGTCAGCAAGAAGGTGGTCTCGCCGCAGTCGAGCCGCGCGTAACCGTTCTGCGGCAGCGAGAAGCTCGAGCCGCGCTGCTGAACGAACTGCGCCAGCGGATACGACTGGCCGTCGACGACGATCTCACCCCCCATTCGCGGCGTGACGTTGACGACGTAGTCCGAGCCCTGCGCGGCCACCAAGGGATGCGCGGGGGACGGCACGTACTCGGGGTCGACCGGAGCGTCGACGCCCGACTCTGAACCGACCACAAAGTTCGGGTTGCTCTTCACCCGGCGCTTCAAGCCCATGTAAGCCAGCGCCACCGCGCCGACCAGTCCGCCGAACACCACCACGTCCATCGCGGGGTTGCGGTGCTTCCAGGCGAAGTTCTTCGCCTCTTTGCCGGCCGTCTGCCAATCCTCGTAGGCCTGCTTCTCCGCGCCCACGTCCATCGCCGTGGCGACGAAGGTGAAGAGCGCGATGGCCGCCAGGGCAACGCCGGCGAAGAACATGCCGGTCCCGACCCCCTGCGTGGTCTTGGCGCCCGGGTTGGCGAGCACGCGAGCGTTCGTCACCACGCCGCGGAACACGGTCTGCACCTCGACGGCGCGCGACCCATCGTTCACTTCCACTTCACCGGCCGCGGCGCTGGGCCCGCCTGTGTAGCCGGACGGACCGCTGTACGATGGCGCCGCGAAGGCTGCCTGGGGCGCCTGCTGCTCGGCGAAGGGAGCGGGGGCGAACCGTGCCTGGGGCGGAGCGGCCACCGGGGCAGGGGCGCGTCCGCGGCTCGGCGGAACCGGCGTCGACTCGGCGGCGGCCAGGAAAGTCACCACGACGCGCGCGTCGCCGAACATGACCTCGTCGCCCGACTGCAGCCGGGTTTTGGTGATGCGCTCGCCATTGACGGTCGTTCCGCGCGTTGAACCGAGATCGATCAGCGAGACCTCGTCCGGGCCCGCGATCTCGATGACGGCGTGCATGCGCGAGACGGTCTCGTCGTCGATCCGCAGATGTGAGGAGGCGAGCTTGCCCACCTTGATGACGTCCTGATTCAGGACCTCCTCACGGACCAATTCGTCCCCTTTGAAGATTTGAAAACGAAGGGGAACTTTGGCTTCCGACATGGACACTTCTCCTGGTTCGTGGGCGGGATATCGGCCTGGTCGTGGAGCGTAAAGGCCGGATGACTTGGGCGCGGCGCGCGCGAATCGGGAACTAGATCAGATGTCTTTCAGCTGTCCGTCAGATATCTTCGAGGGACTTCAGCATCTCGGGGATGAAGTCCTTCCTGATCTCGATCAGGCTGGAGTGCTCGGTCTTCTTCAGGGCGTTGACCAGCTCGCCGTCGGGGCGCTGCAGGTCGCCTTCGACCATGTCATCCTCGAAGTCGTAGACGGTCTTGGCCTTGTAGGACGTATTGGCTTCGTCCCCACCGCCGGCGGCGGCGGCGCCCTCCGCGGGGGCTGCCTTGTCATCGGCGGCAAAAAGAGGCTGTGCGGCTCCGACAAGCCCAAGGACGATGAATGTGGCTACGAGCTTCATGGTGTTCTCTCCCGTTCGGTGTCCCGGCGCGACCACTGGGGACCGAGCCTAGACACCCCAAAGTTGCTGAGGTTCCCTTTTTTTTCGCCATCCCGGAATTTCGTGTCCGAACGACGGGGCCGTGAGGCCGCCGCCGTCGCGGGTGCGTCGGGCTACTCCGACTTCTTGCTCTTCTTCTTCTTCTTCTTGCCCTTGGCATCGTCGGCGGGGGCGGCTCCGGCGGCCGCATCAGCCGCCGGAGCGGCCCCTGCCGACGGAGCGGCGCCCGCTGCCGGAGCGGCAGCCGCTCCATTGGCCGGCGGCGGTTGAGTTCCGGGGGCGGCGTCCTTGGCGCCGGGAGCCGCAGGGGCGCCGTCCTTACCAGCCGGGGCGGCAGCGGCGCCGTCCTTGCCAGCCGGGGCGGCAGCGGCCCCCTTGGCGGCGGCCTCGGCGGCCTCCTGCTTCTTCATCTCCTCTTCCATCTTCTTCTGCTGCTCTTCGGCCTTCTTTTGCATCTCCTCGGCTTCGGCCTGCATCTTGGCCGCTTCCGCCAGGGCGACGAAGGTCTCGTCGATGTCCTTGATGCGCTTCTCGGCCTCCTTCTTCAATGCGTCCGGCGTGTTGCCGTTCACCTTGGAGAGGAACTGCCGGTAGTACTCCTGGGCCTTCTGCAGCACGGGCTTGTCGCCGCCCTTGTAGTCCTGATAGAGCAGACCGAGGTTGAAGTAGCTGGAAGGATTCGAGGAATCGAGCTTCTGCGCATTGTTGTACTGCGCCTCGGCGTCGTCGATCTTCTTGTTTCCGCGCAGCGCCACGCCCAGACCGATCACCGCCTCGTAGTTCTTCGGCTGCATGCCGAGGACCGATCGGAAGTTCTCCTCGGCCGTCTTGTAGTCCCGGTTGTTCAGCGACAGCGCCGCCAGGTTCATGCGGGCTTCCGCCAGCTTCGGGTTCATCTCGACGGCCTTGCGGAACTGGCTGATGGCGGGGCTGATCTTCTTCCGCTTCAGCTCGACCAGACCCATCGTGTTGTAGACGAGAGCCAGGTTGTCTTTCATCGTCTGGGTGTAGCCGGTCCCCTCGCCCTGGACGTTCTCTTCCTTGGCGAGCTTGCCGTCATCGCCGCTCGACTCGGCCTTCTTGCCCTTCTTGCCCTTCTTGCCCTTCTCGCCGCTCTTGTCCTCGGTCTTCTCTTCGTCGAACTTGCCGGTCGCGATTTCCTCGCCCTTCTTGATGGCCTGGTTACCGACCAGCTTCGCCATCTCCAGCATGTTCAAGTCGTAGTAGACGAAGGCCAGCGTCGCGAACGCCTGCAAGTTGTCGCTGTCGAGCGCCAGGACCGTACGCAGGTGCGTGACCGCCTGGTTGACGTAGGTCTTCTTGTCGCCATCCGACGAGGCGCGGCGCGCCTTGTCGCGCAGCAACTGGGCCAGATTGTTGCGCGCCTCGATGGTGTGCAGCGGATCGATGTCGACCGCGTGATTGAACAGCGATTCGGCCCGGTTGGTGTCGCCCTTGCGCCACGACACGTAGCCGAGATTCGTGATGGCAGGGCCGTACTTGGGCATGTTCTCCCAGATCCGCACCGCTTCGTCCTCTTTGCCGCACTCCTGCAGCACCGCGCCCTGGTTGAAGCGCGCCTCGACGAGCCCGGGGCTCGAGTCCGCCACCTTGGCGAAGGCGCTGGACAGGCTCTCGCAGTCCGAGTCGACCTTGCCCGCCTTGCGGGCGGCGGTGTACCGAGCCAGCACCTTCTCGAAGTCGGCGCGATCGTCGTCCGAGATGGACCGCTTGGCGGCCTTGGGGACCAGCTGATCCCCTCCGGTGAGCTTGGAAGAGGCCGAGCCGGACAATCCCTTCTCGGGCGTGGTCCCGTCCTTCACTTCGTCGCCGGCGGTTCCGGCCGACTCGGGCGGGGGGGTCTGCGAGCCACCGCAGCCGATGAACAGGCTGGCGGAAGCCAACCCGGCGATCAGGCCGGTGGCCAACCCGGTGGAGAGGAACGACGTTACGAGGGCGAGGCTGCTTTTCTTCACGGTCATCATGTTCGCTCCTGGCCGCTTACTGCTTCGGGGTGGCGGAGACTTCGGTGCTGAGCTCCGAAATCACCGGCGTCGCGGACATTGCCGTCGATACGTAACCAGCCTCGGGCTTCACCTCCGAGGACAGCGGGTACTCCGACGGCTTCATCTGGTTCAGCTCGCGCTCACACAGACGAGACCACTCGTTGTACCAGGACTGCTCGGTGGCGGCCTGCAGGCACTTCTCGAAGCCGTCGACGGCCTTGCCCTCGATCGGCTCGGCCTTGTCTTCCAGCTGGTCGCAGTAGATCTGCTTGGGCTGGTTGCCCCACTGATCGACCTCTTTCAGATCCTTGGGAATTTCCGCCGTGTACAGCTGACCGGCGAAGTCCTGGTAGATCTGGCCGACGCGCGCCGCGGAGGCGATCGTCCACTGCGCCTGCTTCATCTTGAAGACGTCGAGGTACATCGTCCGCGCCTTGTCGAGCTGCTTGGACTTCGTGTCGAGGTAGGCGGTGAACTTCTTCACCGACTCCTCCATCTTCTTCTTGGTGACGTCCTGTTTGTGCTTGCTGTCGTACTGGCTGGGGGTCTGGAAATCGAGGCCCTCCGGGAACTTGATCTTCAGGAAGTCCTCGTACTGCTTCTCCGCGATCTCGAAGGCGGCACCGGCGACGGCGTAGGCCGCCGCTGAAGCGCGGGCGTCCACGTCCTTGCCGGTGATGTTCTTGGCGGCGTCCCCGCCCTTCCAGATCTTGAGCACCGTCTGGAAGTGATCCTGCCCCTTGGCGGCCTGCGCCTTGTTGCGCTCGAACAGGGTGATCTTCGACTTGGTGGGCGGCCCGCACTGGGTCTTCACCTCTTTGATCTTCTTGCCCTTCTTCAACTTCTTGTTGAGGTCGGCGAAGACCTTCTGTCGGCCGGTGGCGGCGACGCGCTTCACTTCCAGGCAAGCGCCGTCCTCGGAGGCGTGCGAGCACGACGCCTTCCAGGCCAGCTCGCCGAGGCGGAAGTGGGCGAGGACCTGGCGATCAGGACCGCCCTCCTTGCCCCACACTTTCAGGTAGTTCTCGAGGTGCTTGGCGAGCTCGTCGTACTTCTTGTCCTTCTCGTAGACCTCGGCCATCTGGAAGTTCACGCCCGCCGCGTCCTGCGGCTTGCGCTTGCCGTAGTACTCGACGAATGACTTCATGTCCGAGATCGCCTTGTCCGACTCGCCCAGGCCGATACGGAACGTGGTGGCGTTGCCGAGCGCGTCGGTGGCCTTGCTCTCGCCCGGGAACTTCTTGGCGAAGTCCTCGTAGTTGTCCGCGGCCTTGGTGTAGTAGGCGAGCTGGTGGTAGCCCGCCGCCACGCGGAACAGCGCCTTCTGCGCCAGCGGGTCGCCGGCGTGGTCCTTGATGAGCTGCTGGCGAGCCTTCAGGGCCTGGCCAACCAGGTGCGCGTTCTGGAAGCACTGACCGGCGTTCCAGAGGCGCTCGGCGTGCTTCGGGTGATCGGGAAGCGCGTCGGCGGCGGCCAGCAGTGAACGGCCGCACTCCTTGTAGTTCTTGTTCTTCTCGTACTCGCGGCCTTCCAGATCGTACGTGTCGCTCTTCAGCGAGATCATCTGCTTGCCGAACTCCGGGTCCTTCATGAGGTTCGGCATCTCCAGGAACTTGTCGACCCACTGCACGACCTCCTTGGTCTTGCCCTGGGCGTTCAACGAGTCGAGGAGCAGGTTCGCCGAGTAGATCGCCAGCTCGTGGTTGGGGTGCTTCTCCACCACTTCCTGGAACAGCTTGGCCGCCTCGGCGTAGTGGTTGTACTCGTAGTAGATGCGGGCCTTGCGGTAGCGGATGACGGGCAGCTCGGGCGCGTCAGGCACGTACTTGATGTACGTGTCGAAGGCCGCGATCATCTTCCCCTGGTACTCGGGGATGGGCCGCGGCTCCATCTTCTTGTTCGACTTCTCGTCCTTCTCGTGCTCCGCGTGCGCCTTGTTGGCGTCCGGCCCCAGGCCCTCGTCGTCGACCTGCAGCGCGTTCTTCCAGCCGAGAACGGCGGCGTAGGCGGCGTCCTTCGCGAACTTCCCCTTGGGGTTGATCTCGACGACCTTCGTGTACTGCTCGGCGGCGTCCTTCCACCGCTCGAGCGTCCACAGCAGCTCGCCGTAGTAGAAGTTCATGTCGTACGCGTCTTTGTCGTCCGGGAAGTGCTTGAGGAACTCCTTGTAGATGTTCTGGACGAGCTGATACGTGTCGGCGTTCTTGGTCTTCTGCGCTTCCTTGTGCCAGATGAGCGCCAGCTCCTTCGACGTGTCGTGGAAGGCGTTCTTGCACTCCTCCATCTGGTCCTTCTTCAGACCCTTCATCGTCACGACCTTGTCGTAGACGGCGCCCATGCGCTCGATCTCCTGGACCTGGTCGCGCTTGTTGCCGGCCGACAGCGTGTTGCGGACGACCTTGCCCTGCCACTCGCAGATGCGCGGGCTGTCCATGTTCTGCGAGATGATCTTGCGATAGACGCGGCTCGAATCGGCGAACTTGCCCTGCTCCCAGTACAGCTCGGCCAGGGCTTCCATCATCTTCGGCGCGTAGTCGCCGCCCGTGCGCTGGAAGAACTCCCAGGCCTTGTCGGGACCGCCCACGTGGGCGTAGGCCTTGACGATGTCCTTCTTCGCCTCCTTGACCAGCGACTGCTTCTGCGCGGCGTTGATGTTGACCTTGCCCTCGGTCGCCATGCGAACGACGCCCACGAAGGTCTCGAGCGCGGTCTTGAAGTCGCCGTTGTTGACGTAGCACCAGCCCTTTTTGTAGACGGCGTACGGGTAGACGCTGGCCTTGGGGAACTGCTCGACCTTTTCGTAGAACTTGAGGGCGTTGTCCATCTCGCCCTTGTCGAAGTAGTACTCGGCGAACGACAGATAGGCGTCCGGGATGTACTTCGAGTTCGGGTAGTCCTTGATGAGGCGCAGGAAGAACTCACGCGCCTGATCTTCCTTCTTCACCGAGGTGAGCAGGAAGGCGAGCTTGAACAGCACCTCGTCCATCCGCTCGTACTTCTTGTACTTCGTCGACTGGATGTAGGCCTTGACGGCCTCGAGCAGCCACTTCTGCTCGTTCTTCGAGAAGTTCGCCTGATCCTGCTGCAGCTTGGACTTCTCCGCGCCTTGCGCGTCGAAGATCTTCTGATCGAGACCGTGGGCCTGGCTGAAGAAGAACCGCTGCTTCTCGGCAAAGAGCTCGCCGAGGCGGAAGAAGAAGTCCGGCTTCTGCGGGTCGTCATCCGGCGTGACCTGGATCAGCCGCTTCATCTTGCTGATCTGGGCGTCGGTGATGTGCTGGATCTTGCCCTGGCGTCCTTGCACGAAGTCGTCGACGCTCAGCACCGGCCCGGTTTCCTTCTTGGGCGGCGGCGGCGCTTCCGGCTTCGTCAGCTTGGTTTGCGTGGCCTGGACCTGGGTCTCCTGCTTCGTGTACTTCCCCTTGCCGTCTTTCGCGGTGTTCGCGCCCGTGGCACCGGTCGCCGGCGCGGCGAGGGCCAAGGTGGGAACGATGGGGACGGTCAGCAACAACGCCAACGCCCCCTGGGAGATACGAATTGCGGTACTGGTCATGTTCACTCCACCTGCTCTTCTCGGTTTCCAGGTTGAAAACAGAACTCTGACGAAGGGACTAGGACTATGTGCTAGGGGCTAATTCTGTCCCGCGGGCGGGGTCTCTGCGCCCGCGCCCTCGACCGGCGTCGCCGGTCCCGCCGCACCCTCACCCGTCGTCGGCGCCCCTTCGGGCGCGCTCTTGTCGCACTTGTTGCCAATCTTGACACGGTAGTAGCCGAGCTCGTCCCGCCAGTACTCGCCCGTGAACGGCCACATGTAATGCTCGTCGTCGGCGCGGATGTCCTCGAGCCGCTTGGCCGGGCCATTCGCCTTCAGGATCTGCTGCTCTTCCACGACCTCGGTCTCGAGGTCACCCTTCGCGCCCTGCAAGATTTCGTACTCGATCTTGATGACGCGCTTGATGAGCTGCGCCAGCTCGTCGGTGAGACGCTTGATGCGGCGACGCGACAGATCACCCGCCTCGTTCATGGCCAACGACTTCTGCAAGGTCAGATCGGCCAGGATGGTCTGGGCGATATTGGTATTCTTCCACGAGGCATCGGCCTTCTCGTGACGGTCCAGCTCCCGCTGAAGCTCGTCTACGTACTCGAACCGCTTCACCAGGCTGAGATCGGAGAGGACGGCGCGCGCGGCGCGCTCGGTCTTCTCGGGCATCCCCGAGGTCCCCTTGCGGATCTTGACGGCCAGCTCGAACAGCGCGGCGTTGTCGGTGTTCGTCGCCACAACCTTGCTGAGCTCGCGGAACAGGTCGGGATAGGTGGCGTTGAACTCGCCGATGGCGCTCTCGGCGCGATCGTAGAGACAGTTGTAGAAGTAGATCGTCGCCTTGACGGTGAGGGCCTCACCGATCGACTCGGGCTTGATGTAGTTCTCGAAGAACGGCGCCTGCAGCGTGTGGATCTCGCCGAGCGCCTTCGAGTACCCCTTCTGCTTGAGCATGAAGTTCGCCCATGACGCTTCGAACAAGCTGTTTGCCCAGTCGTAAGACTCCTCCGACACGCGATCGAAGTACTTCGTTGCCAGGTCGAACTGGCCGGTCGAGTAGAACGTTCGTGCCAGCGAGAGGTTCGCCAGATCCTCGTAAGGCTTCACTGCCGGATCGTTGCTCTCGGCTGCCGCTTTCAACACCTCTTTGAAGGCATCGACGGCGGGCTTGGCCTGGTATTCGCGAACGTGCGTGGCGCCCTCGAAGAGCTTCGCCTTGACGTAGAACTCACTGTTCGAGGGGACGCTGCTGTACAGCTCGACCGCCTCCTTGAACTGTCCCTTCTGGTAGTAGTACTTGCCGAGCAGGAAGTAGAGCTCGTCGCGCACCTTCTCGAGCGCCGGCTGCTCGAGATCGGATTTCTGGAACTTACCGATCTTTTCGAGGATGCCGGTCGAGTCAGGAAGCTGACGCGACAGCGACGCCAACCACTTCAACGTAGCGTTGTAGTAGGCGTGCGAAGCGCCCTTCTGGACGATGCGGTCGAAGAAGGACAGCGACGCCGAGTAGAACTTCATGTTGTAGAGGGCCTTGCCCATCCAGAACTCGGCCTTCTGCTTGTTGGCCTCGCTGTCGCCGGACTCGCCCTCGACGACCTTGTTGAGCTCGATCGACGCCGAGAAGAAATCGTCGGTGTCGTAGAGCTTCAGCGCGCGATCGAGCGTCTTCGACGGCTCGTCTCCCGTCGGCGCGGCGTCCGCCTGGAAGTCACCCTTCGGTGCATCTCCGCCAGCGTCCTTCTTCTTCTTTTTCGCATTCGCCAGGGAGGGCGTGAGGACGAGGGCACAAGTAAGCACAATGCCGAGACCGCGAAATCGGCTCATGAAAACCTCTTGCTGAAGTGTCGTTGGACAGATGGAGGGGAGACCACGCCGCTAAGAAAGGCCCGCATATTTTCAAGCTTTACGCGCGGTTACAATGACATACAACGACGTGTGGGGGCGCACCCAAAACCGGGCCATGCTAGACGCCGTGATCACGGCTGTCAAGGGCAACTGCGGGGCAACTACCGGGAACGATTGCCAGAACCACCATAGCCATTTCCTGAACAAAATCAGCTTGCAAGCGGCGTCTCTCCGGCACACGTTACCAGTTGACACCAGGCTGCGCGCCAGTAACATGGCGGCCCCGTGGGAACCCCCACGATCCTGGTCCCCCAGCTCGGAGCGAAGGAGCGCATGATGACCCGTTTTTCGGCCCGCCCAAGTCGGTCAGTCACTGGAATCGCCGTAGGCATCGCGGCGTTGGCGCTCATCGCCCTCGGCGGCTGTGAGGACAAGCACATTGGACGTCCGTGCTGCCTGAATGCGGATTGCACGGTCACGGCGCAACCCACGAACGTCTCCGTGAACTCGGAAGCGCTGGAGTGCCCGTCGCGGGTGTGCATCCTCCCCAACCAGCAGAAGGACAGCAACGGCACGGGGCCGTTCTGCACCGATAGCTGCAGCAGCGACGACGATTGCGCTGACGGCGAGACGCGTGCAGGCGGCGATGCAGGCAACGACACCCGCTGCGCGACCGGCTTTGTTTGCCGCGTGGTCATCCCGAACCTGGCGAACGTTGCCCTGTCGTGTCAAAAAGTTTGTACCTGCAAGGACTTCCTGGATACGAATTCGAACACGAAGCCGCTCGGCTGCTCGTAGGCTCTTCGTAGGCGTGGACGGGGCTCCGCCCCGCTCCCCGGTACTTGGACACGCGCCTCATTGCGCTCCGATCCCGGGGCACAAGGTGGAGTTGCGCCGGATCAGGTGGTTTCGAAGGCGGCGGGGATGTGGGTGACTATCGGGGGCTGGTCGTCTTCGAAGGCCACCGCCACCACGTCGAAGCGGTAGGCTTTCGCGGAAGGGGAGCCAGCCTCGGAGAGGTAGAGGCGCGCGCAGCGGACCACCTGGGCCTGCTTGCGGGCCGTGACGGCCTCCAGCGGGTCGCCGCTCGCCGTGCCGGTTCGCGAGCGGACCTCACAGAAGACACACGTTCCCTCCCGGTCCATGGCGACAATATCGAGCTCGCCCTGGGGCCGGCGCCAGTTGCGCTCGACGATCGTCATTCCGGCCGCTTCCAGCGTCCGCGCCGCCAGATCCTCGGCCAGGCGCGCCAGGGTGGGGCGTCGGGCCAGATTCGGACGCGGGACGTGTGCCTCGGTGACAGGAACCGGCGCTGACCGCGCCCGTGGCGGGCCAGCCTGCCGATTCCCGGGCCGCGCCAGAGGAAGCCCCGACTAGGCGGAGGGGGGAGCTTCCGTGACCGGAGCCGCGGCGGCGGGAGCGGCGACGGTGAGCTCGTCGCGCTTCTCGCCCTTGATACGAGCGGCCTTGCCCTGGAGCTGCCGCAGGTAGTTGAGGCGGGCGCGGCGCACGTGACCGCGCTGCAGGACCTCGATCTTCTCGATGCGCGACGTGTGCAGCGGGAAAATACGCTCGACGCCGACGCCGTACGAGATCTTGCGGACGGTGAACGTCGCGCGCGAGCCGCCGCGGTGCTGACCGATCACGACACCCTCGAAGACCTGAACCCGCTCTTTGTCACCCTCCTTGATGAGGGTGTGAACGCGCACGCTGTCACCGGAACGAAAGTCCGGAACGTCAGCGCGCTGATAGGACTGGTCAATCTCTCTCAAAATCGGGTTTTGGCTCATGGGTGCTCCGAAGGGGGACCATTACTAACGGCGAGAGCCCCGCGAGTCAAGTCCGCGCGGGGGCGTCGCGGTTTCATTTAGCGAGAATTCTTGTCGCCTTCGGGCTCGCTCCCGCCCGTGACAGGCAGCCAGGACCGCTCCTCGTCGGTGGGAGGATGGCGCTGCAGCAGGTCCGGGCGGCGCGAAAAGGTCCGTCGCAGGGATTCCTTTCGCCGCCACGCCTCGATCTGCTGGTGATTGCCGGACAGCAGCACGGGCGGCACGGTGTGCTCCCGGAACGTGAGGGGGCGCGTCCATTGCGGGTATTCCAGCCGCTCGTGCGAGAAGGATTCGTCGACGGTCGACTGCCCGCAGCCGAGCACGCCCGGCAGCAGCCGCGCCACGGCCTCGATGACCACGCAGGCCGCCAGCTCGCCCCCCGCCAGCACGTAGTCGCCGATGCTGAGCTCCTCGTCGCACAGCACGGCGCCGATCCGTTCGTCGAATCCCTCGTAGCGGCCGCAAACGAGGGCGATCCGGCCGAGCGTCGACAGGTCGCGCACCTTCTTCTGATCGAGCAGCCCCCCCTGCGGAGACAGCAAGATCTTCCGCATCGGACCGCGCTGGGCGACGATCTGATCGAGCGCCGCCGCGAACGGCTCGACGCGCAGGATCATCCCTGGTCCACCTCCGTACGGCGTGTCGTCTACCGAGCGGTGACGCCCCGGCGCGAAGTCGCGCGGGTTGGTGCGTTCGACGGCGATCAGGCCTCCCGCCACCGCGCGGCCGAGCAGGCTCCCCGCCAGAAACCCGTCGAACATCTCGGGAAAGAGCGTCACCACCTCGAACGTGATCAACGGCGCCGGCGCGGCCACGTCGGACGCCCCGCCCTGCGCTTCGCCCTCATTCATCGGCTTCGGTCCAGGCCACCACGATGCGACGGGCGGCGACGTCGACCGAGCGAATGAACTCGCCGATGAGGGGGATGAGCAGCTCGGCCTCGCCGCGCACGATCATCACGTCCTGGGCGCCGTTCCAGAACAGGTCGGCCACGACGCCCAGCAGGCGATCGTCCTCGGTGCGCACCTCGCAGCCGACGGTGTCGGCCACGAAGAACTCTCCGTCGGTGAGGCGAGGCAACGTGGCCCGGCGCACCAGCACCTGACTGTTGGTCAGGGGCTCGGCGTCGGTGCGCGACTCGGCGCCCACCATCTTCACCAGCCAACCGTCGGCGACGCGACGGATCGATTGCAGCCTACGGGTATCCCGCACCCCGCCCTTCTCGAGGATCAGCTCGACGGCGCGGCTCAGATCCGTTCCGCCGGGGTTGTGCA
Source organism: Polyangia bacterium (assembly GCA_036500205.1). GTDB lineage: Bacteria > Myxococcota_A > Polyangia > Fen-1088 > Fen-1088 > DASYCK01. The sequence continues at coordinate 34,293 of DASYCK010000032.1, forward strand.
GGCGCAACACGATCTCGCCGCGCAAACCATGCGGGCGGCCCATGACACCGATGGGCAACAGCTCTGGATCGTAAGCAGCTTGGGACACATCAACACCGGCCGCGGGCTCACGGCGCGGGACGAGCCCGCGCGCACCAGGGGATGTCTACTCCAGGATCTCTAGCAAGACGCGGCGGCGCGACTTCGACGACGCCGCGGACAGCACCGTGCGCAGAGCCTTGGCGGTGCGGCCCTGCTTGCCGATGACCTTACCCAGATCCTGCTCGGCCACCTTCAGCTCCAGCACCAGGGCATCGGGTTCGTCGACTTCCTCGACAACGACTTCCTCGGGATGGTCCACGAGCCCACGGGCGAGATACTCGATGAGTTCGCGTAGCGACGGTGAGCTGCCCAAATCTGTCTCCTGCCAAGGCCCCGACGGCGGCGCCTGTTGACTGACGCCTGCCTGTACTTGGACTTACTTCGCCGCAACAGCGCCCGCGGCCGCATGACGCAGGTCGCGAATCAGCTCGCCGACCGTCTGGCTGGGGAGCGCCCCCACCGAAGTCCAGTGCTTCAGACGATCCTGGTCGATGCGCACTTCGGGAGGATTGCGCAATGGATCATAAACGCCGAGCTGCTCGATGAACCGACCGTCGCGCGGGCTGCGGCTATCAGCCACCACCACACGGTAGAAGGGAACTTTTTTGCTGCCGGCACGGGTGAGTCGAATGGTCACTGACATCGGGAGTCCTTGAAAAAGGAGGGCAGAAGCTAACCAGCCATCGGCCTTCTGTCAAGGTGACAGAATTTCGCCCCTCAGGGGGCCGGGAAACCCGACCCGAGCGACGCCGCCAACGCGGCCGCCAGGGCGCGGAACGCGGCTGCACGATGCGACATCTGGTTCTTTTCCGCCAGCTCTATTTCGGCCATGGTGCGCCCCAGCGCAGGCAAGAAGAAGTAAGGATCGTAGCCGAAGCCCCCCTGGCCTTGCGGTGTCGAGCGCAGCTCCCCCTCGCAGGAGCCGGCGCGAACGAGCTCGAGGCCGCGGCGCGGATCGACGTAGGCGGCGACGCACCGGTAGCGACCGGCCCGTCGATCGGCGGGCACGTCGCGGAGCGCCTGAACCAGCTTCTCGTTGTTGCGCGCGTCGTCGCTGGGCAGCCCCGCGTAGCGCGCCGACCAGACGCCCGGCGCACCGTCGAGGGCGTCCACCTCCAGCCCCGAATCGTCGGCCAGCGCCGGCAAGCCGGTCGCTGCCGCCGCCTGACGGGCCTTGGCGAGCGCGTTCCCCTCGAAGGTGTCCTCGTCCTCGCGCAGCTCGGCGTCGGGCGCGAGCTCGTCGATGGTGACCAGTCGAAAGGCGAGCCGCGACTCCTCGAGCAGCGCCAGGATCTCCCGCAATTTACCGCGATTTCGCGTGGCGACGACGACCGTCTGACGCGCATCGGTGGCGGTGGTCATACCGTCGCTCTCAGGAGGCGCGCGCCTGCGCGAGCGCCGCCGTCTGCAGCGCGAACAGCTCTTTCGTTCCCGCGCTGGCCAGGCTCACCAGACGTCCGTAATCCTCGGCGGAGAAGCTTCCCTTCTCGGCGGTGCCCTGGATCTCCACGAAGTTTCCCTGGTCGGTCATGACGAAGTTGAAGTCGACGTCGGCCGCCGAATCCTCGACGTAGGGGAGATCGAGGCGCGGCTCGCCGGACACGATCCCCGCCGAGATCGCCGCGATTCCCATGCGAATCGGATTCTTGGTGATCTTGCCGGCGCGCTCCAGCTTGCGGGCCGCCAGCGCCAGGGCCACCCAGCCGCCCGTCACGGCCGCCGTGCGGGTGCCGCCGTCGGCCTGGATCACGTCGCAATCGACCACGATCTGCCGGGGTCCGAGCGCCCGCTGATCGATCGCCGCCCGCAGCGCGCGGCCGATGAGCCGTTGAATCTCCTGCCCGCGACCACCTGTATTCCGGTTGGAGCGGGTGTGGGTCGATCTGGGGAGCATTCCATATTCGGCCGTAACCCAGCCTTTGCCCTGTCCTTCGAGAAAAGGTGGGACTTTCTCCTCCACCGACGCCGTGCAAATAAGTCGGGTCGATCCACATTCGATCAACACCGAACCCTCGGCGTACAGGTTATAGTCAGGGGTGATTCGAACGGGGCGGAGTTCATCGGGGCGACGGCCATCGGCGCGCATGAAGGTCGAATCTACACCAGGTGGAAGTGAATTCTCTTGATGATCGCGCCTGACGCCCGCTCTGGAACGACGGTCGGCAAGTACCGCCTCCACGAGATCGTCGGACGCGGGGGGATGGGCGTCGTTTACCGCGCCGAGCACGTGTACATCGGCCGCGAGGTCGCGGTGAAGATCCTCCACGAGGGGTATGGGGCTCGCGAGGACTCCATCAAGCGGTTCTTGCGCGAAGCGCGGGCCGCCAGCCTCATCAACCATCCCAACATCGTCGAGGTGACCGACTTCGGCAAGTCGACCGACGGCACGGTGTTCTTCGTGATGGAGCTGCTGGTGGGCGAGCCGCTCGACGCCGTGCTGGCGCGCGATCGCCGGCTGGCGCTGTTGCGCTCGATCACCATCTGCAATCAGCTGGCGGCGGCGCTGGGGGCCGCCCACAGCAAGGGGATCATTCATCGCGATCTGAAGCCCGAGAACGTCATGTTGATCCCGCGCGAAGGGCGGCGCGAGCTGCTGAGGCGGGTGAACGACGACAGTGGCGCCCACGAGATCAGCGAGCGCGAGACCCAGTTCGACTTCGTGAAGATCCTCGACTTCGGCGTGGCCAAGGTGCGCGAGCCCGACGCGCAGAAGGGGCGGGTCACGCAGGCGGGCGTGGTGTTCGGCACGCCGGAGTACATGGCGCCCGAGACGGCGCGCATCGGCTTCTCGGATGCCCGTTCGGACATCTACGCGCTGGGCGTCATGTTCTTCGAGATGCTGACGGGGGTGGTGCCGTTCACCGGCGAGGCCCCCGTCGACGTGATGATGAAGCAGGTGAACGAGCGCGTGCCCCGCATGCACGACGTCGCCCCCGAGGCCGAGATCACCGACGAGACCGAGACGATGATCCGGAAGGCGCTGGCCAAGGATCCCGAGCAACGCCAGCAGAGCATGGAAGAGTTCCACCGCGATCTGCAGAAGTGCTATGGACAGCTCCGCTTTCGCCGCACGGTGAAGACGCCGACCACGCAGGCACCAGCCGTGGCGGCCATCCCCCTCACCAAGAAGAAGCTCCCACCGGCGGGCGAGATCCCGAACGGGATCCGACTGACCCCCTCGGTCTCGATCGAGCTCGAGCCCGCCGTGCAGGCGGCTCCGGCGGCTGGCGCGGCGACGCCCATCCTGCTGACGAAGAAGAAAGTTCCAGCGGCGGTCATTGCCGTGAAGGCCCCCGATCCGCAGCCAAAAACGGAGGCCGCGCCGGCATCCGGACAAAAAAAGCGGAACACGCTGCCGTTGGGGCTGCAGGGGCAGTCCCCCTTGCCAGCGCCGGTCGAGCTCGTCGAGACGACGTCGCGCTTCCCAGGCCCAGGCCGCTTGAACGGCCGAGAAAAAACGGCCATGGGCGGGCACGGCGCCGAACGCCAGACCCCCCGCGTGTCCATGCCCTCCCACGTGGCGGGCAACGCCAGCGAGCGGGACGGCGAGCTCGATCCAGCCTGGCAAGACGAACCGACGGCGCCTGGGGCGAGCGGCGGCCGTCCCTAGTCTCGCTGGCCGGCCGCGCGATCAGCGCCGAGTCAGCGGGGAACGCACTGTTTGTAAGGAACGCCGCCGGGTGGTGCCGGGATCTCGCGGCACTCCTCGTACTCGGGGCAGTCGGGATCGGCCTGGCAGGTCACCTCGGCCGCCATCCAGGCGCCGGCGGCGATCATCGCCACCACGCCCACGGCGACCGTGCCGAGGCCGATGGCGGGAAGATTGCCCGGCTTGTCGCGATTTTCTCCGGTCAACCAGACGGCCGAGCCACCGAGCGCGATGCCAGCGCCCACGAACGCCAGCACGCGCGGCCGGGTATGGTTCGACGTGGTGCCACAGCCCGCGCTCCCGCCCAGCAGCGAGACGAGCACGACGAGGGCGAGCGCACGAGTTCCCCGGCGGCTCATCCGGCCGAGACCAGCTTCTCGATCTCCGCGACGATCTCGGCCGTCGAGCGGGTCAGATTTTCGTGGCCGGTCTCCGTCACCAGGATGTGCTCCTCGATGGGAACGTCAATCCCGCGCGGAGCCGGCGGCACATCCGCGTCGGGCGCGATGCAGAGACCGGGCTCGCGTCGAACGGCGTGTGCGTCTTTCATTCCCCGCCTACTCTAACATTCGCCCCCCTCACCCGCCCTCCGCGACGAATCGGCGACGACGGAAATCAGCGCCCTGCCTTATGCTGCACCCGTGAAAGCAACGGCGGTCGTCAGCGCGCGCGGGGTGGCGCGTGTTCGAGCAGGTCACCCCTGGATCTTCCGGGACGACATCGTGCGCGGCCCCGAGCGCGACGCGAGCACCGGCGGCCCCTTCCTGGTCGACATCACCGACGGACGAGGACGCTGGCTGGGCCGGGGGACCTGGGCGCAGACGGCGCGCATCGGGCTGCGCGTCGTGACGACGGCCCAGCCCGACACCGATGCGCCAGCCGAGAACGACGACGGCCCCGATGAGCTGCTGGCGCTCTGTGAGCGCCGTCTCGACGAGGCGCTGGCGCGGCGGCTGGCGGATCGGCTCGATCGAACGGCCTACCGCGTGGTCCACGCCGAGGCGGACGGACTGCCCGGGCTGATCGTCGACCGGTACGCCGACGCCGCCGTCGTGCAGACGAACTCGGTCGCCATGAACGCGGCGCGCGACGCCATCGCCGCGCGGGTCGCGACCCGCCTGGGCGTGCGGGTGGTGATCGCGCGCGACGACGGCAGTGCGCGCGACTTCGAGGGACTGCCGCGCTTCGCGGGCATCGTCGCCGGGGGTGGCGACACGCGCGTCGTCTATCGCCTCGGTCCCAACGAGCTCGAGGCCGATCTGCTGACCGACGGAAAGACCGGCGGGTTTCTCGACCAAGCGGATAATCATGCGGCGGTGGCGGCGCTCGCGCCCGATGGGGCCCGGGCGCTCGACGCCTTCACGTATCACGGGGGCTTCGCGCTGGCCCTGGCGCGGCGAGGCGGAGACGTGCTGGCCACCGACGAGGCGGCACCGGCCGTGGCGCGCGCCCGCGCCAACGCCGCCCGCAACGGCCTCGCCCGGATGGAGGTGCGCCAGGCGAACGCCTTCGATCTGCTCCGCGCACTGGAAGGGGAAGGGAAGCGCTTCGATGTCGTCGTGCTCGACCCCCCTGCCCTGGCCAAGCGGGGGGGCACCACCGGCCCGGGGCGCGCGGCGGAGGCGGCGCTGGCGGCCGCCGATCGCGCCTACAAGGAGCTGTTCCTGCGCGGCGCGCGCCTGACCGAGCCGGGGGGGCTGCTGGTGGCCTGCTCGTGCTCGGGGCGCGTCTCGCGGGCCCACTTCGACGAGCTGGTGGCCGAGGCGCTCGCCGATGCGGGGCGCACGGCCCAGGTGGTGGCACGCCACGGCGCCGGACGCGATCATCCCGAGCGGGTGGGCGTGGCCGAGACGGGCCACCTCAAGTGCTGGATCTTGCGCGTGCTCTAACGCGCAGCGAGCGACCGCGTGCCGAGCGCCATCCCGGCCCACACGGGAAGCAGCAGCGCGATCAGCGCCGTGTTGTCCTGATGGGCGAACGGCAAGATCTTGATCAGGCATGCGGCGAGCGCGAAGGCGGTGGCCGCGGCGGTGACCAGAAAAGCCTTCCTCGTGGCCCCTGGCCATCCCATGGCCACGCCGATGCCCAGCACGGTCAACGCCAGGGCAAAAGGCGCGCACAGCAGGATGTTTTGATTGCGATAGACGACGGCGTGAGGCGTCGCCATCCAGGCTCCGAGGAGAAACGTCCCGATGAAGCCCAGCAGCGCGCCGCCGACGGCGAGCGCCGCCCCGAACAGGGCGCGCGCCACCCACAGGCGCCGACCGACGCGCGCCAGCAGCAAGAGCAGCAGGCCGGCCGCCACCCCGATGGCCAGAAATCTCGGCGTCCACGCGGGGGGCGCCTCGCGTGGGGGCGGGCGCCGCGCGGCGAAGACGACGCGCTCGCTCGCCACGAGCAGCCGCGGCGTCGGCCCCGCCAGCCGAACGGTCCGCAAGGTGCGCTGCAACATCTGGGGCAGAAAATCCTCGATCCAGGGCGCGATGGGGCGATCCGTCGACGGCCCCAGCACGACCAGCAGCGCGCCGTAGAGCGGCAGGTCGTCAGCCGCCATGCGTAACGCCTGCTCGCGCAATGTCCACGCACGGGCACCCTGGACCTGCGAGGACGCGGCCCGAACCGCGCCGCCCGTGACGGCGTCGAGGGCGTCCCGGACCCGCGTCGCGCAGTTGTCGTAGAAGTAGTCGTAACGGTATTCACGGTTCTCGGGGCGGACGTTCTCCTCGAGACGACGCACCAGCTCGCGCTGCTCGTCCGCGGTCAGGTTCAAGGTCTGCGCCTCGATGCTGCGGTTGTCGAGGCGGTAGTCCTCGATCGTCTCCGCGGTGGGCGACCGCGACAGCCAGTAGTGAAGCCGCCCCTTCAAGAAGTCGCCGATCAGGCCGTGCGCCGCGATCGAGAACGTGCCGAAGTTGTAGACGCGATCGTCGTGGCTCCGGCGATCGACGACGCGGAGGGCGTCATGACCGAACCGGGTGAAGGGGTGATCGCCGGGGCCGAACGTCAGCACCTCGATGATGTACGGCGACTCTGTCGCCGGCGCCGCGAGGGGCGCCGGCTGGGCCTTCGCGACGAAACCCCAGCAAGCGAGGGCAAGCGCGAAGCTCGAGGCGGCCGCGACCCTGCCCGGCGGCCGCCCCCGGCTCACCGCACGCGCCTCAGGATGGCGCCGAAGAAGCCGTCGGCGTCGTGCCGGCCCGGGTCGAGGCGCAAGAAGCCGTCTGTCCCCTGCCCCAGCTCTTCGACCCGGGCTTTGCCCCAGATCTCCTTGACAGGCACGCGCACGAAGTCGTCGCGCTCGGCGAGGAAGCGCTCGATGACCCGCTCGTTCTCGTCGGCGAGGATCGAACAGGTCGCGTAGATCAGGCGCCCCCCCACCGCCACCAGCGGCGCGTAGGTCACCAGCAGGGAGATCTGGCGCGGTGGGAACCCGGCCACGGCGGCCGCGGAGAGCCGCCAGCGCGCCTCGGGGTTGCGGCGCAGGACGCCCAGGCCGGAGCAGGGTGCGTCCACCAGCACGCGATCCCACGCCGCGGGGAGCGCCTCGGCCGGCAAGGTCGTCTCGTCGCGATCGATGGCGCGCGCGGCGACGTTGTTCAGACCGGCGCGGCGGGCGCGGCGCCGCAGCTCTTCCAGCTTCTTCCCGTCGGTGTCGATGGCGAGCACTCGCCCCTTGCCCGCCAGCGCCGCCGCCAGCGCCAGCGTCTTCCCCCCCGCCCCGGCGCAGGCGTCGAGCACGCGGCCCCCGGGGGGCGGCGCCACGAGCTCCGCCACCAGCTGGCTCCCTTCGTCCATCACCTCGAACAGGCCGCGCCGGAACGCCGACAGACCAAACGCGTTGACCCGCGTCTCGAGCACCAGCGCCGTGGCCGACCACTTCCCGGGCCGCGCCGTGACGCCCTCCTCGCCCAGCTCCTTGATCAGTGCGTCGCGCGTCGTCAGCGCCGTGTTCACGCGGATGGCCAGCGGTGCCCGCTGGTTCATCGAGTCGATCAGCGCCAGCCCTTCGTCGTGGCCACGCTCCCGGGTGACCAGCTCGGCCAGCCAGGTCGGCACCGACGAGCGGACGGCGTCGCGGTCGAGACCGGTGCGCGTCCCCAGCCCCGCGTCCGGCTCGACCACGGCCGCCAGATCCACCTCGGTGCGCAGCAGCCTGCGCATGTCGTTACGGACCGCCTCGACGGGGATCCCTTCCCGCAGCTCGAACGCGATCAGCTTCAGCTCGTCGCGCACCACCTGAGACGGCTTCTCGCCGGCGCGCGACACCGGCTCCAGCAGCTCGGCAACGATGGCGTCGAGGCGGCGGTCGGCCCGGATCAGTCCATAGACGGTCTCCGAGATGCGCCGCCGCTCCGTGCTGCCCAGCTCGCGGTGAGCGCGAAACGCCCGGGCGATGACGTCGGTGGCGTAGCCCCATTCGGCGCGCGTCTCGGCGGCGATCTCGAGGGCGAGGGCGCGCGCCGCTCCCCCCAGGCGCAGGGGGGGCGCGGATTTGGGGGGAGGAGGCGAAGCGACGGGGTTCAAAGGAGGTTGCTCATGAAAGTCGGTGCTCTGTCTGCCCCGGGGATCCACCCAGGTCAAGCGAACGCTGGGGGCGCTCAAGGTGAGCCATGTTTCTGCCGCTTTTCGAAGGAAAGGCATAGGATTAAACCAACCCATGACTGATCAGAAGCCCAATCCCTACAAGATCGCCCAGGATCAGATGCTGCGCGCGGCCGAGATCTCCGGGCTCTCCCCGGCGATCACCGCCATCCTGTCGCAGCCGAAGAACGAGCTGATCGTGAACTTCCCGGTGCGCATGGACAACGGCGAATACCGGCTGTTCAAGGGCTATCGCGTCCAGCACAGCAACATCCTGGGGCCCTACAAGGGGGGCATTCGTTACCACGAGCAGGTGTCGTTGGACGAGATCAAGGCGCTGGCGTCGTGGATGACCTACAAGTGCGCGCTGCACGACATCCCGTTCGGCGGTGGCAAGGGCGGCATCAAGTTCAACCCCCGGGATCATTCCCAGGGCGAGCTCGAGCGCATCACCCGCCGCTTCACCCACGCGCTGGGGGCGAACATCGGCCCCGAGTACGACATCCCCGCCCCCGATGTGGGGACCAACGGCCAGATCATGGTCTGGATGATGGACACGTACATGAACGGCGTGGGCACGAACGACAAGAACGCGAACCGCGGCGTCGTCACCGGCAAGACCTTGGCGTCGGGCGGCTCGCACGGGCGCGAGAGCGCGACCGGCCAGGGCATCGTCCACTGCATCACCGAGTGGGCGCGCGATCGCCGCTTCGACCTGAACGGCGCGACGTTCTCGGTGCAGGGGTTCGGCAACGTCGGCTCGAACACGGCCAAGATCCTGGCGCGAACGGGCGCCTCGCTGACGGCGACGGGCGACTGGAAGGGGTACATCTTCAACGGCGACGGCATCAACCCGTTCAAGCTGGCGGAGTACGTGGGGCGCAACGGCTCGGTGGTCGGCTATCCCGGCGCCCGCAGCATCACGCGCGACGAGTTCTTCGCCACCCCGGTCGACATCTTCATCCCGGCCGCCCTCGAGCTGGAGATCGGCATCCCCGAGGCGAAGGCGATCACGTGCAAGCTGCTGGTGGAGGGGGCGAACGGCCCCACCGACACGGCGGCGGAGCCCTATCTCTACGAGAAGGGGATCGCGCTCGTCCCCGACGTGCTGGCCAACTCGGGCGGCGTGGTGGTCAGCTACTACGAGTGGCTGCAGAACAAGCGCTCGGAGCGCTGGGATCTGGAAGAGGTGGAAGAACGGCTGGCCAAGCGCATGAAGCGGACCTACCTGGCGGTCAGCGAGTACGCGGCCATGAAGAAGTGCGACTGGCGCAGCGCCGCCCTCTGCATCGCCATCGAACGCATCGGCAAGGCGTACAGCGAGCGGGGAATATTTCCTTAGGCGCAGGGGGACTACGTCCCCCCTACGAGACCCCCAAGATCCGGACCTGTTAGGCGGGGCCGGATGTGCTCGACGGGTGGGGTCTCCGGCGGGCGGAGCCCGCCTTCGATGCCGGGGAGGACTTGTCCTCCCTGCGACCCTCCTGAAGAGTTGCCGGGTCGCGCAACGCGCCTGTCCCGGTGATCCAGGACCCCTAGGGGGTCGTGCAGATCTGGTTGCAGGCAGGGACGTTTTGGGTGATTCCGGAGATGGCGGCCGAGGTCGAACCACCGCTGCTCGAAAACGCCGAGAGAAGGGACACCAATAGCGTACCGCAGTCCTGTGCGTTGAACTGGTCCTTGCACGTCTGTGCCTTGTCGCCGTGGTAGGTCTCGCCCGCGCTGCACTGGAATCCGGTGGCCCCGCACTGGGCCAGCACCATCGTCTCGCACTGCGCCTCGGTCCCGACCGACGGCGTCGCGAGCATCACGAGGTCGGGGCAGCTGTAGATCTTCACGCAGGCGGTCTTCGCCGCCTCGTTGCAGGCGTCGGCCTCGGGGACGCTGGCGCTTCCGCCCCCGCCGCACGAAAGCATCAATGAGCCGAGCAGGAACAGAGCGGGGATCTTCATCACGTGTCTCCTCACCGGTGAGCGGAAGCCCGCACTATCGCACGGCGGGCGGGGGCGCGAAAACGCGCGCTACCAGATGGCGCGCGAGGCGCGCGGCGCGGTGGGCATGGCGTTGCGCGCGGCCAGCAACTTCGGGTTCACGAACAGCTTGATGAGGACGAAGC
>DASYCK010000033.1:0-23313 GCA_036500205.1 Polyangia bacterium
TTTTAATTGATCCCTATATCTTTTGTTTACCTGCCAAACGCGATCAGGAAACCTCCACTAAGTTCATCCAGTTAGTGGTAAAATGGAGCCGTGTACTTCGCGAGGTTGAAAGTTCAACGTCTGAAAATGCTGTTTCTGCGCTGCACGCCGCCGGACTGTATCCGACGTTTGATGCTATCAAGGATCTAATTTCTGATGCGGGAATCGATAGTCTCAGCGCTGTCGACGTTCAGAATGGATTGCGCGTTCTCTCTGAGAGATCCCCATACGTCGAGGAACGGATCGATATTGCAGGCGTATCCGCCGAGGTTGACGTTCTTCCGGCTGCTATGTCTGATCGTCTCCCAACATTAGCGGGCCGTGCGCTCAAGGATGTTTTGGCGAGCTTGGCAATCTTTTGCCGAACGTCAAAGAGCGCTCCCCCTGACATCGGGACTGTGGGTCTGAGTGAAAAAGAGGCCATCGTCGAAGGGGTCGCTGATCTCGTCGAGACTTACGATCGAAATATCGCCGGCGTCTCTGGTCCAATACGCATAGTTTCTCAGTCTTTTGATTTAGTTCATGATCCGGATCAACTTTTATCTAATGATTGGAATGATATCTGTCTAAATCCAGAACGAGCAATTCAGCATATTTACAAAACTGAATGCCGGGAGAACTCGGGAGCGCCGGACAGCTTAGTCTTCCGATTCGGGAAATACTTTCTATCAAGCATTGAAGCTCGTGGAATTGACAAGCATCCGTCAATTCTTCGGCGACTCTACAAGCTGTGCGCTATGGCTTGCTGTGGTCGCATTTCGTCTCTCGCTGGAGCAAAGGTGCATCAGGTTCGAGAAAGTATGGCTGCCGACGCTCCGCAAGTCGTTCGCGCGAACGGCGACAAGAAGTGGCGATGTATGGTTTCTCGCAAAGGAGCGGGCTACCGACTGCACTACTGGTCCTCTCCCTCGGGCGTCGAATTAGACGAGGTTCTCGTGGAAAGTGATGTCTAGCCGGCGTCTGCTCGAAAGTGTCCCCGAAAATTTCGTGAGTGACCGAGGATAGCAAGCACACTCGCGATTGCCGCAGAAGCCGTCGGCGACAAGGGCTATCACAGCAAGCGCGTGATGGTGGCTCTGGCCCTGGCCGGCCGCCGCAGCTACATCTCCGAACCGATGCGTGGGTGGCAGAAATGGAAGGACGAGGCGCTCGAACGTGACGCGTTGTATGCGAACCGCCGCCGAAAGTGGTGTAGCCCCATCCCCTTTCCCCCTCGACGCCGCCCGTCCCCGACGTACACTTCCGAAAACATGAAAGCGGAAAAGAACGAAACCGTTGACGCGGCGAAGCGTCTCTCCGGGGCCGAGCCGGCCACCGTCATGCGCTGGGCGCTCGAGCGCTTCGGCAAGCAGCTCGCCATCGCCTCTTCCTTCTCCATCGAGGACTGCGTGGTCATCGACATTGCGCACCGGATCGATCCCACCGTCCGCGTCTTCGCGCTCGACACCGGGCGCCTCCCCGACGAGACGTACATGACGGCCGAGCGGGTGCGGGCCAAGTACGACGTCGCCATCGAGTGGCAGTTCCCCGCGCGCGAATCCGTGGAGGCGCTGGAGCGGACGAAGGGGCTGTACAGCTTTCGGGACTCGCTCGACAACCGGCACGAGTGCTGCGGCATTCGCAAGGTTGCCCCGCTGGGGCGCGCCCTGACCGGGCTCGACGCCTGGGTGACGGGGCTACGCCGCGAGCAGTCCGTCACGCGCACCGACACGCCCGAGGTCGAGTTCGACACCGACCACGGCGGCATCTGCAAGCTGAACCCGATCATCACCTGGACGGAAGCCCAGGTGCGCGCCTACGCGAACGAGTTCCGCGTCCCCATCCACCCCCTGCACGATCGCGGCTATCCCTCGATCGGCTGCGCCCCCTGCACGCGCGCGGTGGCCCCCGGCGAGCACCCGCGCTCCGGGCGCTGGTGGTGGGAGAATCCGGAAAACAAGGAGTGCGGGCTGCACCCGGCGCGCTGAGCGCCGCCTACCGCGGGTTCTTCGTCCAGCGCCGGAACGTCTCGATCTGCCAGTCGAGCAGCTTGGCGGCCGGTGGCGGAGGCATGTGGCCCTTCTCCGTGTCCTCGGTGATCCCGGGGGAGAGATCGCTGCCCTGCATGTAAGCAACCAGGCCGGTGACGGCGTTCACGTCGTCGTACGTGGCGTATTCGAAGCTCGGCCCTATCGTCCCGTTCAAATAGGTCAGGTCACCGATGACCTTGTTGTGACACCGGATGCAGTGCGCGACCATGATGGGATGAACGTCGGCCGCCCAGGTCGGGTTCTGGGGGACTTCGTCGCCACACCCCGCGCCCAGCAGCGCGACCAGCGGCAACCCCATCAGCAGCGACCGCTTCATCCTTCGCTCCCGCTCACAGGTAATAGTGGAACTGCAGCATGCCCAGCGTGTCGGCCGGGCCGTCCGCCAGGCCCGCGCCGTTCATCTGATAGCGCCCCAGCAGGACGATCTCGCAGTGCGCCCAGGGGAAGAAGTTCACCTGCGCGTCGACGGCCGTGTGCGCCGTACCGGCGACCCGCAGGTCTTCCTGATACCGCTCGATCGCCAGCGCCGTCATCAGGCCCTTCACGGGAAAGAACGTCGGCCCCACGTAGGCCACCAGCTGATTGACGCCGTTGCCCCCCGAGGTGCTGCGGCGCTGGATGTCGAGCTCGCCCATGAACAGGATCCGCGGCCGGTCGAGCCACAGCTTTCCGACCGTGCCCCCCTGGATCAGCGTCTGCTCCTTGTTGATCGAGACGCGCGTCTGCAACGCCAGCGAGGCCGACGAGTCGAAGCGCCGCTCCGCGTAGGCCGCCGCCCCCGAGCCCGTCGCGGTGCTGCGCAGCGGAAGCGGCAGGCTGTTGGGTGGGGGCGTGAACGCCGTGACGTGCAGCTCCCAGTTCTCCTCGAGGTAGCCGCCCGACAGGTTGTAGGTCTCCTCGTAGAGGTTGAAGCCGGTGACGCTGCGAATGTAGTAGATGTGCTCGGCCGTGCGCAGGCCGTAGGGCGCGTAGAAGCGCCCCGCGCGCACGTACGCGCCGGTCGCGCTCGGCTTCCACATGACGTAGTGCTCGCGCGACATCACCGATTCGATGTGCGCCGCCGCGCTGTCGTCCCCGGGGCGCGTCGTGCCGCGCGCGCCCCCGGCCACGTAGACCGAGATCCCCGAATCACCGAAGCCCACGCGCCCGTAGAGATCGGCCTGCATGGGGAACACCGCCACCTCGGGCGGACCCGAGCTGCCCGCGTCGTTGATGATGCCGGCGCCCCGGAAGTCACCGCCCAGGGCCAGCCAGTCGGGCGGCGTCCACGCGCCGCTCAGGAACGCGCCATCGCCGCCGCGGCTGATGGTGTCAGCGCCTTCGTCCCGGCCCCACGACGTCAGCAGCCCGAAGCCCGCGGGTGAATAGTGGCACTGCGCGCACCGCTGCGTCCCCGAGCTGAACTGGAACTGCGGATAGGCCTGCGCCTCGCGCGCCCCGAGCGAAAGCACAACGACGATCGCAGCCGCGAAGAGAAGCGACGAACGCACCATCGTCTTCATGGCGTCGGCCCCGTGGGCGGCGCCGATCCCGGTCCGTCCCATTGCGCCCCGGCGGCGATCCAGCCCTCGATGAGCTGGATGTCCGCTTCGGGCAGCGGAAAATCAGGCGGCATCCGCCGCGACCCTTGCCCGCGCAACAGCGCCACCAGGGCGGAGCTCGTCGGGTCGTTGGGCATGACGAAGTGGCGGTTGAGCAGCTGAGCGTAGCCGTCGTAGACGGTGTCGAGCGCGACGCCCGACCGCTCCGCCAGCTGCGAGTGGCAGTTCGCCGTCGCGCAGCTCGGCTGGATGATCACCGGCGAGATGAAGGACCACTTGTCGGGCCGGGAGTCCGCGGCGCCGCCGCATCCGGCCAGCAGCCCGCTCAGCAAAACGAACACCCCGGCGAAGCTGACCTGGACGGACGAGGGGGCCCTGCTCATCGACGGGGGATTATCACCAATGGAGGGAATCTCTCAACCACTAGTTGCGAAAACCAGATCGTGGCACCGTCGGGAGTGGACCCGATGGCGTTCGGCTCGACCGCGAAGCCGATGGGCAGGTTTCCCCCGTCGTGATCGAACAGGCCCTCGACGGGAACGTCTCCGGACGCGCCCCGCGGCAGCACCGCGCGCATGATCACGCGGTCGGCGGCCGTGATTGCCACCACGACGTCGGGGCCCGTGCCCGCCCCCTTCACCGCCAGCAGTCCGCTCAGGCGGTAGCGCCCCCGCTCGAGGGTCATCGACGTCCGGGCCGAGGCCCCGCCGTCGTCGGAGCCGCCCGCGCCCACGCGAAGGCCGACGCCATCCCAGACCCCCCGCACCGGCGAGGGTCCCCCGGCGGGGGCGGTCCGCCGCCAGGTGCACAGATGGGTCTCCCCCGCCGTCGGGTACGCGCAGACGTCGACCGCCCAGCGGGCGCGGGCCCGCAGCGCCGCCCCACCGGCGACCAGCGCCGGCCAGCCCGCGAACAGCGCCAGCAGCGGAAGCGCGACGCCCAGCCAGGCGCGCCCGTCGGCCGCGAACCGCCGCCGGAACGAGGCGACCATCCACGTCAGCGCGAAGGCGGCCAGCGGAAACAGCAGCGGCGCGATCGCCAGGTGATAGCGGACCTCGGAGAAGAACGACGCGTAGATGACCACCATCGCCGCGGGAAACGCCAGCAGCGCCAGCGCGCGCCGATCGCGCGCGCGCGCCGTCAACGAGACGCCCGCGACGAACAGGCCGACGATGCCCCACCAGAAGCCGTCCGCCAGGCGCTCGAGCGCCGTCCGGTGCGCGTCGAGGAACTCGCGACGCGCGGCGGGAAGCACGCCCTGCCGGTAGATCGGCCAGTACAGCAGGTTGCGCTCGTGCGACAGCAGGCGGTCCGCCTTCGCCACCAGCAGCCCGGCGGCGTAGGCGGGGCTGAACGACGTCCAGCCCTTGGCGAGCTCGTAGGCCGCGCGATCGGAGGCGCGGTGGCGGGCCGGCGTGTCCATCAACCGGAAGCCGGTCCCCTTCGTGAACATCACGTTCAACGAGCGGCTGTACGTCCCCTCGCTGTTGGGGTTCGCCCCCACCAGGGCCGTGTGGCCGCCGTGGCTGTCGGTGAAGAAGAAATCGCCGTAGACGTACTGGTTGCGCAGCGCCCAGGGGAGCAGCACGACGAACGCGACCGCCACCCCCAGCGCCGCGCGCGTGGCGGCCCGGGGCGCGCGCCGCTCGATCACCCACCAGTAGAAGAACGACAGCGCGGCCAGCGGCGCCGCCACGGCGCGGACCCAGGCCCCCAGCCCCATCAGCAGGCCGAAGACGGCGGCGGCGGTCCAGGGGCGATCGCGTCCCCATTTCACGAGGGCCCAGATGGCGAGCGCCACCAGCGCCCCCGCGGGCAGATCGGTGCCGGTGACGCTGGTGACGGCGATGCCCGCCGGCCACAGCGCCGCCAGCGCCGCGGCCGTCAGCCCGGTCCGTCGATCGAACAGCCCCGCGCCGATCCCCCCCGCGGCGGCCACCACGGCCGTGCCGGCGACGACGCCCAGCAGCTTCGCGGCGAGCAGGCCGCCCCCCAGCCACTCCACCGCCGCCAGCAGGAACACGTAGCCGGGCATGTAGATGAACTCGGGATCGAGCGCGTGGTGCTCGACCAGGTAGCTGGCCGACTCGCGGTAGAGCGCGAAGTCACCGACCGGGCGCGACGGCACCGCCAGCACCCAGACGAGCCGCGCCAGGAACCCGAGCGCGATCAGCCCCCCCATGGCGCCACCTGGAATCCGGCGAGTCCGCAAGGGCCACAACGTGAGCCCTTCCTAGCACACGCGCGCCGCTACCGACCGGCGGGCGGCGCGGGCGGGCGCCGCGGAACGTAGACGATCCGCCCCGGCCAGTAGTGGGCCAGCCGCCAGCCACCGAAGCGCAGCCCGTCACTCGGCCAGTCGGGGATGACCGTCCCGCCCCACGCCCAGTCGTGCGCCGCGAACCACGACGCCGCCGTGCGCGCGCGCGTCTCCGCGAGGGTGGCCGACGGCGTGCGGGTCGACGCGAGCGTGGCCGCCTTCGCGATGGGGATGCCGGCCTCCTGGATGATGACGATGTCGGTGAAGCCGAGCGGGTCGATGAACACCCCCTCCTCGGGCCGGCGGTTCGCGCGCAGGTACGCCGCCAGCGCCCGATCCTCCGCGTCGATGCGGGTGAGCGGGCCCAGGCACTCGGCGCCCGACCAGCTGCGGCCCGGGCGCGCGAAGGCGAGCAGCTCGGTGATCCCGGACAGCGCCAGCGCCAAGGTGACCAGCAACGCGGTCAGCGCGCCTCGCGTGCGCCGGCCCCACCACGCCACCACGGTGGCGGCGGCGAGCGGCAACAGCACGGCGCCCGGCGCGATCGCGAAGCGCGGCAGCGGCTCGAACTCGCCGAACACCAGACCCTGAAACAGATACACGCCGATGGGCGCCAGCACCGTCACCAGCACCACGCGGGTGGCCGCCGAGGCGGCGCGCCACGTCCTGCGCATCCCGGACAGACCGGCGAAAGGCAACGGCGTCATCGCCGCCGCGAAGGAGATCGCCCACACGCCGATCTGTCGGATTCGCGCCGCGACCGGTCCCATGCGCCCGGCGGTGGCCGCCGCGAGGTTCGCGTGATCCTTCGTGATGTAGTGGAAGAAGAAGAAAGGATCACCGGCCGTCTTCAGCGACCAGCCCAGATAAGCGAGCGGCAACAGCGCGGCCGCCGTCAGGAACAGCGCCACGTCGGCGAGGGCCCGGCGATCGCGCGGACCGTAGAACAGCGCCGCCGCGCCGGCGAAGGGCAGCGACAGCCACATGTCGTAACGGGTGACGGCGGCCAGCGAGCCGAGCAGCCCGGCGAGCAGGAAATCGAGGTGTCGGCGGCTCGACAGCGCCGCGTGCAGGCGCTCGAGCATCGCCAGCAAGAGCAGGAGATACAGCGCCTCGGAGGCGGCCGTCGTCGACACCTGGATGTGCAGGGGGGCGAGCGCCAGCGCCAGGCCGGCCAGCAGCTCGGCCTGGGCGCCCACGCCGAAGCGACGGGCCAGCGCGAAGAACGGCAGGAACGCCAGCACGCCCGCCAGCAGCGAGGGGAATCGCGACGCGCGCCGGGTGTCTCCGGCGAGCGCCAGGAAGGGACGCATCACCTCGATGGGGAGCGGGCCCAGCTGCCGAAAGCTGCGCGGATCGGCGGCGGCCGCCGGATTTCCGTTCATGCGCTCGGCCAGCAGCGTGCGAATGGGGGCGTCGGCCTGCTTGTTGTCGGCGAAGGGGAACAGCGCCAGGCGAACCACCGCGGCCAGGACGACGACGAGCCACGCGGCGGACGACATCCTGAACGCGGTGCCGGCGGCAGTACCGGCCACGGAACCGGCAATGAACGGACGGGGGGCGACGATCTCCACGGGGAGCGTATAGCCCAGCTTGGCCGGGGCCGAGAAGCTATCCGCGCGCCAGGGCGGCCCGCACGCGGGGCAGCGCGGCGTCGATGTCTTCGACCGACACGGCCCCCACCGAGATGCGGAACCAGCCGCTGTCCTCCTTGAGCCCGAACGCCTGGAACGGGACGATGGCGAAGCCCGCCTGGTCGAGCAGCAGCTTGCGAATCTGTTCGTTGGTCTTTCCCGGCAGCGAAAAGCGCACGGACAGATAGATGGCGCCCTGCGGGGGGATGACGTCGACGGGCAGCCCCGCCGCGCGCATGTCCGCGAAGCCGCGCGCCAGCCGGTCGAGCCGGGCCGCCACGCGCCCCCGCATCTGCGTCAGATAGCCTGACACCACGGCGTCGTCGTCCAGCAGCGCCGCCATCGCCACCTGCTCGGCGCGCGGCGCCCAGGCGCCCACGTGCCCCAGGATGTCGGCCATCCGCTGCCGCACCACGGGCGGCATCACGGCCCAGCCGACGCGCAGCCCGGTGGCGGCGAAGCTCTTCGACGCCGCGTCGAGGATGATCGTGTAGGGGGCGATCTCGGGGACGACCTCGGGAGGCGTGACGTGGCGAACCTTGCCGGCGGTCTCGCCGCCGAAGACGAGCTGCCAGTACACCTGGTCGTAACAGAGCCACAGCGCCCGCGCGCCCGCGCGGGTGCGACGGACGTTCTCCTCGACGACCGCCTCGCAGATCTCGCGCAGCTGGTCGGGCGAGATCGCGGTGCCGGTCGGATTGAGCGGCGAGTTCAACATCAACAGGCGCGCCGACCCGAGGTGGGGACGCAGATCGTCGGCGGTGGGGAAGAAGTTCGACGCCGCCGTCACCGGCAGCTCGATGGCGCGCGCGCCGGTCAGGTAAGCGTAGTGGTTGTTGTTCCAGGACGGTACCGGGTAGATCACCACGTCGCCCGGATCGAGCACCGTCAGGAACGTCCCGTACAGCAGCGGCCGGGCGCCCCCCGTGATGAGCACCGATTCGACGGGGTACTCGAGCCCCAGGTTGCGCTTGTAGGTGCGCGCCACCGCCTCGCGCAGCGACAGCACGCCGTCCGAGGGGGGATAGTTCGTCTGCCCGCTGTCGAGGGCGTCGCGCACGCCGGTCAGCAGCTCGGCCGGGATGGGAAACTGCGCCGGATCGAAGTCACCGACCGTCAGGTTGCAGATCTCGGCGCCCTTGGCCTTAAGGGCGCGAATCTCGGCCGCGATGCGCAGGATCTCCGAGCCGACCACCCCCCGGGCCATCTTCGAAAGAGAAGCGTCGAGCGTGGCGGCATCACCCAGGCGTCCGGTCAGGTCCATGCCGCGAATTCTACAGGGCCCCCTCCCGCGAGGCGAGAATGGTTCAGGCGATCGACCGGTGCTCGACCAGCGTCTCGTCGTCGCTCTCGGAGCGCTTCAGCTTGTAGCCCATCCCGCGCACGGCCTCGAGCAGGTCGCCGGCGCGGCCCAGCTTGCCGCGCAGGTTCAGGATGTGCGTGTCGACGGTCCGGCCGCGGCCGACGTGGCGGTAGCCCCACACGCGGGTCAGCAGCTCTTCGCGCGAGAACACGACGCCGGCGCGCTCGGCCAGGAACCGCAGCAGCTGGAACTCGTACGGGGTCAGCTTCAGCGGACGACCCTCGTGGCTCGCCTGCAGCGAGACGCAGTCGAGCACGAAGCCGCCGTGCTTCACCACGCGTCCCCCCTGCCCCATCACCTCGCGCCAGCCGAGCTGCCGCAGGCGCGCCGACAGCTCGCGCGGCACGATCGGCATCAGCACGAAGTCGTCGGCGCCGATCTCGGGGTCGAGCCCCGCCACCCGGGTGACGTCCACGCACAGGAGCACGCGCGTCCCCACCAGCGAGTCCATGGCGCGCAGGCGCTTGATGGCGTCGCGGCCGATCTCGAGGTGGCTCCCCGCCTCGATGACCACCACGTCCGCGTGAAGCGAGCGGGTCCGGATCTCCCCCAGGTCGTAGCCGGTGACGACCACGTCGTAACCCAGACTGCGAATGATCCCCGCTGGCGAGTCCACTTGTCCCGCCCTCAAACCTGGGTCGAGGGTCACGACAATAGCGTGCTGTTTTTCTGCTGACACCGAAGCCATGGCAAGTCCCGGGACGTACGCAGACCCAGGCAAACTCAAGCTTACGGACGGCCCGTTACCGGCTGATTTCGAACGGATAAATCTTCCGTAACTTCTGTGGGCTCCGTCGCGCCGTCACCCTCGACGAGGCCGCCCTTTTCTCGCGGGATGCTTGGCGGCGCCGCCGGCGCGCGCCTTCTTGTCGGCGCGGCTCCTCCCCGCTTGCCGTCGCTCCGGCTGCTGGGGCTTGCCGCCCGCCTCGCCCCGCGGCCGGCGCGCCTCGCCCGGCTTCCCGCCGGCGAGCACGCGGCGCCGCTCGCGCTCGCCGTGCTCGTGCAGCGCGAAGTCGATCTTGCGGCGGACGACGCTCACCGACTGCACCTCGACCTTGACCGTGTCGCCCAGCGCGAACGTCCGGCCGCTGCGCCGTCCCACCAGGCGGGCCGTCACCTCGTCGAACAGGTAGTAGTCGTCCGACAGCGCCTCGACGCGGACCAGCCCCTCGATGAACGGCTGATCGATGACCACGAAGATCCCGAAGCCCATCACGCCCGAGATGGTGCCGTCGAACACGTCGCCGATCCGGTCGCGCATGAAGTACGCGCGGTAGATGTCGATGACCTCCCGCTCGGCCTCCATGGCGGTGCGCTCGGCGAACGAGGCGTCGGCCGCCATCTTCTGCAGCTCGCCCTTCTCGGGGGCCGGCTTGTCCTTCGCCGACTTCCAGCCGCCCGACGGCTTGCCCAGCCCGGCCAGCCGGATCTTCAGCAGCCGGTGGACGATCAGATCGGGGTAGCGGCGAATCGGCGACGTGAAGTGCAGGTAGTCGCGCGACGCCAGCCCGAAGTGGCCCACGTTGTTGACGTCGTAGGTGGCCTGCTTCAGCGAGCGCAGCAGCGCGAACGACAGCGCCTTCTCGGCCGGCTGGCCGCGCAACCGCTCCAGCACCCGCCGCATCCCCTTGGGGGTGCGCGCGTCGTCGACGTCGATGGCGATGCCGTAGTGCTCGGCGAGCTGCGAGAACAGCTCGAGGCGATCGGGATCGGGGGCGTCGTGGATGCGCCACACGGCGTCCTCGTGCCGCTCGCGGAACGAGCGCGCCACCGCCTCGTTCGCCGCCAGCATGAACTCCTCGATCATCGAATAGGCCTGCCGCTCGCCCGGGTCACGCCGCGACTTGCGGATGTCGCGGACCAGCCGCGGATCGTCGTGGTCGAGCTCGACGTAGGGCTCGGGCAGATCGAAGTCGAGCGAGCCGCGCAGCAGGCGCTGCGCGCGGAGCTGCCGCGACAGCGCGTCCATGTGCCGCAGCGCCGGCAGGAACGGCTCGTACTTGCGACGCTTGCCGCGCGTGTCGCCGCCCAGCGCCGCCGCCACGCCCGGATAGTCGAGGCGCGCCTGCGAGTGAATCACCGCCGCCGCGAAGTCGGTCTCGACGACGTCGGCGTTGTGGTCGTAGTCGATGCGCACCACCATGGCCAGCCGATCCTCCTCGGGGACCAGCGAGCAGAGCCGCGCCGACAGCGGCTCGGGCAACATGGGGATGGCGCGGCTGGGGAGATAGAGGCTGCAGCCGCGATTGCGCGCCTCGGCGTCGAGCGCCGTCTCCTCGCGCACGTAGTGAGAGACGTCGGCGACGGCGACCCACAGCCGGGTCCCGCCCCCATCCAGCTTCTCGACCGCCACGGCGTCGTCGAAGTCGCGCGCCGTCTCGGGATCGATGGTGGTGAACGGGACGTGGCGCAGATCGGCGCGGTCGAGGCGATCGGGCAGGCCCACCTCGGGCGCGTACGCCGCCGCCTCGCGCTCGACCTCCGCCGGGAACGCGTCCTCCACGCTGGCCACCGCCAGCACCTTCTCCACCTCGGTGCGCGGATCGTCGGGATCGCCCAGCACCCGCAGCACGCGCGCCTCCATGGGGCCGTCGGGCGTCTCGGGGTATTGAACGATCTCCGCCACCACGGCGCGCCCCATCTCGGTGGCCGCCAGCCCCTCGGCGCCGATCAACGTCACCACGCCCAGGATGCGGGGGTCGTCGGGCTGCAGGCAGATGCGCTTGCCGACCCGGGAGAGCTGGCCGGTCACCTTGGCGCGCCCACGCAGGGTGACGCGCACCACCTTGCCCTCGAAGCCGCGGACGCCGGGCCAGGCGTCTATCTCGACGGTGTCACCGTCCATGGCGGTGCCACGGCTGCGCGCCGACACGTGCACATCCTCGGAGTTGTCGTTGGGCACGACGAAGCCGTAGCCGACCGGGTGCACCTTGATGCGGCCGGTGAGCCGTCGGATCGAGCCCGGCCGGGGCGATCGCTCGCCAGTTGAATCGTAATCGCTATCAGACAATGGAAAACAGACCTTTCATGAGAGTCTCGATGGACCTGAATGTCGGGAACCGGTCTGCCCTTGCAGACCGCGACTGAAACGACGAGCCATCGAGGGGGCGGGCCAATGAATCAAGGCGCGTTGGCGGCTTGGCCCGCAGGAGCGCGCAACGCATACAACTTCTTGTCGTCCGATCCGACGAAAATCGTTCCGTCGGCGGCGAGGATGGGCGAGCTGTCGACGTCGCCGTCGAGCTCGATCGACCACCGGAGACGACCGTCCACTTCGAGCGCGTACACGCGATCGTCTTGAGAACCAAACAAAACCGAACCCTTCACATCAACCAGAGCGGAGGAAACAATACGATCGCCGGTCCGGAACGTCCAGGCCAACGTTCCATCGGGCTTTATCGCGTAGAGCTGGGCATCGAAGGCGCCGACGTAGATCATGCCGGTGGGGGACAGCGCCGCCGAGGCCCGCACGTCGCCCCCGGTCGTGAACGCCCAGCGCAACGAGCCGTCGAACCCCAGGGCGTAGACCTTTCGATCGTCCGAGCCGACGTAGATCGTGCCGTCCTCGCCCACCACCGGGCTCGACTCGACGTCGCCGCCGGTGCGGAAATCCCAGCGTTTCATGCCGTCCGGACCGACGGCGTAGACGGTGTCGTCCTGGCATCCCGCCACCACCATGCCGTCGGGCAGCACCGCGGGGGCGGACGACACGTGTCCGCCCGTGGCGAAGCGCCAGCGCAACGTGCCGTCCGGATTGATGGCGTAGATGCCGTCGCCCCCGGTGTAGATGACGCCGTCGGGACCGAGCGTGGGACCCGCGTCGACGTCGCAGCGGCTGGCATCGGGGCCCACGCCGACGCGCTGGGGGCATGACCCGACCTGGAAGCTCCACAGCGGCTTCTGTGACGTGCCGATGGCGTACAGATGGTCGTCGTCCGAGCCGATGTAGGTCGTTCCATCGTGCCCCACCGCCGGAGAGCTGAAGATGATGTCGCTCGTCGCGTACGACCACTTCAACATGCCGTCGCGCCCGGCGACGTACAGCCGGCCGTCGTGCGAGGCGAAGACCACCGCGCCGTCGTCGAGCAGCGCCGGAGACGAGGTAATTGGCCCCCCCGTCAGGTACGTCCAGGCGACGGCGGGCTTCTTGGCGGGAATGACGTAAGGCGAGCGCCCGCGATGCAGGGGGCCGAAGCGGAACATGGCGCGCGCCGGCTCGGCGGTTCCGTTCGCCAGCGCGGCCAGGACCGCGGGGGGCGGCGCCACGGGGGCTGGTCCCGCCGGCGCACGCGCGGCGGGGGCGGTCCCCCACACGCACTGCCCGCGCTCACAGACGCGGGACAGCTTGCAGTCCTTGTCGGACGCGCACATCGTCGGCTCGACGTGCGCGCAGGTCGCCGGCGCGAACATCGCGGCCGCCAACGCCACCACTGCGAGCGCTCTCATTGGTCGGTCCCCGATGGGGCGAGAGCGTACGAGAACGCGTTCGCCACCGCAAGAACTCGTCCCGGCGTCCCCTTCACCCGCGGGGGTCGTGTTAACGTCGGGGGTGGCCTGTCGTCGCCGTGAGGTTCGGGTCGGACTGGTGGTGTCGGTGGCGATGCTGTTGCCGGCGGCATCCGGCGCGACGGCATGGGCCGAGGCGCCCGCGGCGACGCCGCTCCCCGCGCCTGCCCTGGTCGTGGCCACACCGGCTCCGTCCGTGACGGCGGCGCCCGGCCCCCCCCTGGCGCGCCACGTGATCATCATCAGCGAGGACGGCTTGCGCCCCGATGCGATGCTGCGCGCGCACGGCGCCGCCATGGAGGCGGTCCTGAAGCGGGCCGCCTATTCACTCACGGCGACGACGATTCGCCACGCTTCCACCCTCCCCGCGCACGCCGCCATGCTGTCGGGCTTCGACGAGCCAGCCCACAAGCTCACCTGGAACACCTGGCGCCCCGGGCGTGGCTTCATCCAGGTCCCCACGATCTTCGACGCCGCGACGCGGGCCGGGCAAAAATCGGCCGCCTTCGTGGGGAAGCAGAAGCTCGAGCACATCATCCCGCCCAGCTCGGGCGCGCTGTTCTCCCACGCGGGCTTCCTCTGTCACTCGGTGGTCGACGCGGCCGCCCGCTACTTCGTCGCCAACCGCCCCCAGCTCGAGTTCGTCCACTTCGCCAACCCCGACGAGGTCGGTCATCACGAAGGCTGGATGTCCGAGCCCCAGATCCAGGCGATCCGGGAGACGGATCACTGCCTGAAGACGATGATCGACGCCGTCCACGAGGCGGGGCTCGACGGCGACACGCTGTTCATCCTCTCCGCCGATCACGGCGGTCACGGGCTGAACCACACCGGTCGAATCAAGGAGGATCGCCTCATCCCCTGGATCGCGTGGGGGGTCGGGGTGCGCGCCGGGCACAAAATCGTCGCGCCCATCAGCACGATGGACACCGCTGCCACCGCGCTGTGGGCGCTCGGCTATCCGCCGCCGGCCGCCATCGAAGGGCGGCCGGTCAGCGAAGCCTTCATAATCAACGCCTTCGGCAATTGAGAAGGGTCAACGCCTAGAAGAAGTTGAAGCCGAGGTTCACGGCGCCGCTGGTCCAGGTCTCGTCCTGGTAGAAGCCCGTGATCCACTGCCCCGCCAGCTCGAACGACCAGTTGTAGCCCTGCAGCAGCTCGATGCCGACCGAGCCGGTCAAGGCGAAGCCCGTCTTGGCCGCGAAGTCACCCACGTAGTCGAACGCGCGGATGTTGCCGATCCCCATCCCGCCGCGCACGAAGACCCGATGGGTCAAGAACGCCTGCAGGCCCAGATCGTAGATCGTCTGGTCGTAGGCCACGCTGTCATTGTAAGGACCCGAGCCGTTCGCCGTCGCGCCGTTGATCTCGATGAGGAACAGCAACTTGGGCGTCAACCCGAAGCCCAGGCGGGCCGAATAGCCGACCGCCGCGTCCGACGTCGAGCCGTCGGAGAGATGATAGTGGAGCGTGGCCAGTCCCAGGGAGCCCCCGATCATGAACGTGCGCTCGGACGCATAGGGGGGCGGCGGAGGCGGCGGCGGCGGATAGTAGGCGTAGCGTGGCCGGGCGTAGTACGGCCGCGGGGGGGGCGCGTAGTACTGGGGCGGTGGGCCATATCCCTGGGGCGGCGCGTAGCCCTGCGGCTGCGCGTACCCGGGAGGTGGACCGTACCCCGGGGGGTACGACTGGGAATTGTAACCAGGCTGGGCTGGTGGGTTCGGTGCTTGCTGGGCTTCGCCCTGGACCGGGGGGGGTCCGGGGGGCGCCGGGTCGGCCTGTTGCGCCTGCGCGCCACTGTGAATGCCGAGAACGGCCAAGCTCGCCAGCGTGGAGACGAATGCAGCTTTTGTGGCCTTCATGGTGCTCCTGTTGGAGGGGGTGTTCCCGCGGTTACTGCCAGTTCCGTGCCGATACACGAGGGGGTCGCTCAGCCAGACTCTACGGGCGGCGCGGGCCGGGTCAAAATCGACGCAGCGGGGGCTCGCCGGGACTGATGTCGGGCGTGGCCCGCGCGGCGAGGCGGCGCACGCGCGCCAGCTCGAGGTCGGGCTCGAGCACCTTGCGCACCATCACCGGCACCCGCGTCCCCGAGCGGAGCGCCCGCCGCTGCGGCGGCTCACGCCCCGAATCCGACGGCGCACTGGGATCGAGCCGGCGCGACAGCCGCCCCACCACGTCGACGATGTCGCCGGGCGCGATGGAGATCTCCGCCGCGCGTAGCTTGCGATCGCGCAGCCGAAGCTGCGTCAGGAACGGATGATCGATGTCGAGCAAGGTCGTGCTCTGAAACTGGATGCGCCGATCGCCGGGGAAGCGATCGATCACCATTCCGCCGCTGACCTCGATCCAGATCGGCTCGTCCGTTCCGTCGTCGATGAGAAAATCGAACGCCACCTCGTGAAAGAAGGCGCGCGCCAGCGGCGAACGCCCCAGGCGAAATCGGGTCAGGGACCAGACGACCGCCCGCGAGTCCATCGTCGAGGTGGTGGCGCGGCGCCCCAGCACCACGCCGCGCACGGCGACCGCGCGGCGATCGGGAACGCCGCGCAGCTCGGAGATCTTGAAGCGGCGACGGTGCGAGATCAACCGGTGCAGCCGGTTCGCCAGCCGCACGCCG
This sequence comes from Polyangia bacterium, assembly GCA_036500205.1. GTDB lineage: Bacteria > Myxococcota_A > Polyangia > Fen-1088 > Fen-1088 > DASYCK01. The sequence continues at coordinate 15,994 of DASYCK010000033.1, forward strand.
AGCGGCCCCGCCGTCGATGCCAGCGCCACGCCGAGCGACCCCACGAGCAGCGCGAAGGGCGCGTTGCTTCCCGCGGCCAGGATCCCCCAAACGCCGAAGCCGGCAGCCGTGACCGACATCGCGGCGGTCGCGGTGCGCACGCCCTTCGGAAAGGAGACCCAGCGCGCGATGGGTCCGCCGACGCGCGTGAGCGCCGTCTCGCCGTCCTGGTCGAACGTCGCGCCCCGCCGCGCCCGCAGGTCCAGGAACCGCGCCACCCCGTGATCGAAGCGCGCCCCCACCCAGCCGGCGATCCCGCCCCGCACCCGGGTGAACCGCCGCGGGGACAGCTCGGCGGAGGCATGCGTGGGGACGGGCGTGGGCGTGGGCGTGGGCGTGGGGATGAGCTCCGAGCCCAGATCGATTCGCAACGGCAGCCGCGGCGGCGCATCGCCAGGCTCAGCCATCGCGCCTCGCGCTCGCCCCGTCACGTGCTGTGAGCTTGGACGTCATGGCCCTGCCTGAGCTTACCGCGTCGCCCTTCGTCAAGCTCGCGCAAGCTCGCGCAAGCTCGAGCAAGCTCGAGAACGATTCGTCGCCAGCAAAATGCTGGCTCTCCGCGTGATGCGCGACGACGGAAAGTTCCGCCGCGCAGCGCGAGTGCGGTACAATGTGGCCGGCGCATGGCCCCCAGCGCGGATCCCAAGGCAGTGTTGGAGCATCTGCTCAATGCCGCCCGTGGCAGTGAACGGCGCTTCCTCGTTGGCATCGCCGACGCGGCGGAGCGGCAGCGTATCGTCGACATCGTCGCCGACGAGGGTCAGGTGGTCGAGGCAACGTCGACGGCGGCCGCCCTGCAACGGCTGGCGGACGAGTCCTTCGACCTGGCCTTCCTGGGAGCGGACGAATCACCCGCGACGGAGAACAGCACGACGACCGACCCGCTCGCCACCTGGCGCGAGCTGCGGCCGTTCTCGGACGTGGTCCTGATCGCGTCGAGTGATCCGGCCCGCTGCGCGCAGGCGTTCGGGCGCGAGGTGGCCGCCGTGTTCCCTCGCCCGCTCCCCGAAGTCGAGGTGTTGCTGCGCGCGCACGTCAAGCGCCTGGTCGCCTCGCGCCAGGTGCGGACGCGCGGACAGCTGGTGCTGAACGCCTTCAACAGCTTCCGGGCCGCCCTCGAGACGTCGCATCCGGAGCTGACGGCCGCCCTGTCCGAGCTGGTGGCGGCCTCGCGAGCCGAGCCGAGCATCGCCGTCTTCGGCGGCAACGATCTCGGCCGCTATCTGGGCGGCACCATCCCCGTGACGGCGCCGGACGCGGTGGTGGCCAGCCTGGCCAGGCGAGCCTCGGTCGAAAAGACCACCGAGGAGGCCCGCGAGCGGGCGCCCGGCGCGGCGCTGATCCTGGTCGATGACGCCCCCTCGGTGGAGCGGCTGCGCGACGCGATCTACGGCGGCGTGCGCGCCTATCTGCCCCGTGATCAGGTGTCGCTGCTGGGACGCATCGCCGCCTCGGTGGCAGCCCGACGGCGCGCCGAATCGATCGGCCTGACCCTGGCCGAGTGCCTGACCCGGTTCGGGATCCTGACCGGCGAGCAGACGACACACAACCCCGCCCTGAATCACGACGTGGACGCCAGCCTCATCGCCGCTGCGAGCACGGAGAAGCCGGCGCCCCCCATCGTTCCCACCGGTCACGAGGTGCTGGTGGTCGACGACGAGGCGGTGGTGTTGACGGTGCTCCGCGAGGCGCTTCGCCGCGGCGGGTACCGGGTGACGACGGCGGCGTCGGCCGAGGAGGCGATCGACCTGATGCGGAAGCGTCACTTCGATCTGGTGCTCACCGACAAGAACCTCCCTGGCGCCTCGGGGCTCGACGTCCTGCGCGCGGCGCGCGAGTTGACCCCGGCGCCCGCCATCGTCCTCATCACCGGCTACTCGTCGCTCGATTCGGCCGTCGAGGCGATGGACACGGGCGCCCACGACTACATCGAGAAGCCGATTCGCGACGTCGAGGATCTGCGGGCGCGGGTGCGGCGGGCGCTGTCCCGCCGCGACGAGCAGCTGGCCCGCCCGCGCGTCACGTTGACCGGACGCGCCGGCCGCGTCCTGCTGGTCGAGGCGGAGGGGGCGCGGCGTCGTCTCATCGCCGACTATCTGGGCCGCAGCTACGTCGTCATCGCCGCCGAGGATGGAGACGACGCGCTGAATCGCCTGCAGAAGGAGCACTTCGACCTGGTGCTGGCGGATCGCCACCTCCCCGGCGTCTCGGGGTTGCGCGTGATCGAGCACGCGCGGCGGCTGCTCCCCCACTGCGCGTCCGTCCTCTACACCGCCTATCCCTCGTACGAGTCGGTCAAGGAAGCCTTCGCGAGCGGCGTCGACGCTTACCTGGTTCGTCCCAGCGAGGATCTGAAGAAGCTGGGGGAGAAGGTCGGCGAGGCGCTGGGCGGTCGCGGCGGGATTCTGCTCGGCTGATTTTTCCGCCTACCCCAGGCCGGTCCGTGACCACGCGTCCGCGGAGCGCCAGCAAGCGGCGGTTGACGCCCGTCGAGCCGTGACCCCCTGGCCGCGCGATAGCGTGGCCAACGTCCGCCCAGCCCGACTCCACGAACGCCGTGACCCCTTTGTCGCGCGCGTTCACCGCAAGGCGCGGGCCGCTGCGACGTCCGCCAAGAGCGCTCCGCGGACGCGTGGTCACGGACCGTCAACGTCCGAAGTGAGCGTCCCGAGTGATTGTCCGGCGCGTGCGTCCGGACGTTGCGTCCGGACGCACGCGCCGGACGATGAGCGAAAAGCTTTCATTCCCGTTGACGGATCCTGTTAGGGTTATCGTCTCACGCGCAGGGTCGCGTCAGGTCACACATGAGGATCGCGTTTACGCACAACCTTCGACTGACCGACAGCGAAGAAGAGGCCGAGTTCGACACCGTCGAGACCGTGGACGCCATCGCCGACGGGCTGCGCGCCGGCGGACACGAGGTGGAAAAGGTCGAGGTCACCGGTCCCGCGTCGCACCTGGCGGCGCGCATCGAGTCGATCGGCCCCGATCTGATCTTCAACACCGCCGAAGGGCGACGCGGTCGCGCCCGCGAGGCCTTCTATCCCGCGCTGTTCGAGGAGCTGGGGTTCCCGTACACCGGCTCCGACGCTTACGTCCTCACGGTGACCTTGGACAAGTGGCTCACCAAGCTGGTGCTGGAGAAGCAGGGCATCGACACGCCGCGCGCCCGCCTGGTGACGGCCGACGATCTGCGGCGCATGAAAGAACCGGGGACGCTGGGCCTGGCGATGCCGGTCATCGTCAAGCCGAACTACGAGGGTTCATCGAAGGGGATCGGCGACGACGCCGTGGCGCGCGACGCCCGCCAGCTCGCCGACATGCTCCCCCGCGCCCTGCGCAACTACCCGAACGGCGTCATCGTGGAAGAGTTCGTGGCGGGCACCGACGTCACCGTGCCGTTCCTGGAAGGCTACGGCGACGAGGGGGTGCTGCTGCCGGTCGACTACGAGGTCGAGCCGGAGGCACGCAGCCGCTTCAACCTCTACGACTACCGCCTGAAGTCCGCCGACTCGAGCCTGGTGTCGGTGCGCTGTCCGCCCGATCTGCCCCGCGACGTGGTGGCGCGCATTCGCGCCCTCACCAAGCTGGCGGCGCGCACCTTGGGCGTCCGCGATCTGGGGCGCGTCGACTTCCGCTTCGGCGAGGACGGTCGCATCTACCTGCTCGAGGTGAACGCGCTGCCCTCGCTCGAACGGGGCGGGAGCACGTTCGCCGCCGCCGCCCGCGAGGGGCTCGACTACGCCGACACGTTGCAGGCGATCGTGCAGAGCGCCGCCAAGCGCCAGGGGCTGCTGGTGAAGACGGGGACGAAGAAGCGCCGCCCGCCCGAGCCGCTGCGCATCGGCTTCACCTTCAACGTGAAGCGGGTCGACTCGAAGCACGGCAACGACGCCGAGGCCGAGTACGACGCGCCGGAGACCATCGACTCGATCCGCGACGCGCTGGAGAGCCACGGCCACCAGGTGCTGCTGTTCGAGGCCACCGCCGAGCTGCCGCGCCAGCTGATGGAGACGCCCGTCGATCTGGTGTTCAACATCGCCGAGGGCGTGGCGGGGCGAAACCGCGAGGCGGCCGTGCCGGCGCTGTGCGAGCTGATGGGGCTCCCCTATACCGGGTCCGACGCGGCCACGCTGTCGATCGCGCTCGACAAGGCGCTGTCGAAGCGGGTGCTGTTGCAGCACGGCATCCTGACCGCCGAGTTCCAGGTGATGGAGACGGGGCGCGAGCGGCTCTCGCCCAAGCTGAAGTTCCCGCTCATCATCAAGCCCAACCAGGAGGGCTCGTCGAAGGGGGTCAGCGCCCACGCCTCGGTGGTGGACGACGAGGCCTCGTTGCGCACGGTCGTGCGCGAGCTGATCGAGCGTTACGAGCAGCCGGCCCTGATCGAGGCGTACATTTCGGGCCGCGAGTTCACGGTGGGGTTGCTCGGTGATCGCCGCCCCCGGGTGCTGCCGCCCATGGAGATCATCTTCAAGGACAAGGCGAACCCGCGTCCCGTCTATGACTACCAGATCAAGCAGGAGTGGGAGAAGCACGTCGCCTACCAGTGCCCGGCCGAGCTGGCCCCGGCCGAGCTGAAGGCGCTGGAGCGGGTGGCGCGCGACACCTTCGAGGCGCTCGACTGCCGCGACGTCGCGCGCGTCGATCTGCGCATCGACCCCAAGGGGGAGATCTACGTCATCGAGGTCAACCCGTTGCCGGGGCTGACCCCCGGCTACTCTGATCTGTGCCTGATCGCCACCGCCGCCGGCATCGACTACCGCACGCTCATCGGCGAGATCCTGGCCGGCGGCCTCAAGCGTCTGCGCGAGAAGCGACGCGCCGACGCCGCGAAGAACGCCGAGGGCTCGTTGTCCCGTTCGGAGGCGCGCGCCGAGGCACGCGCCGAGGCCCGCGCCGAGGCCAAGGCGGACGATCGCCAGCTCGCCATCCCGCGCATCGCGGTCGCCAGCAGCAGCAACGGGGGCGCCGCGGCCACGCCCGCCACCGGCACGCCGGCCCAGACGGGGGGGGCCGCCACGCCGCCCCCCGCGCCTCTCGCCGCCTCCCCCGCCTCGACGCTTGAATGAGACAGCGCCTACGCGAGCTCGGGTTCTCGATCGGGCACATTCCCACGGGGCGGTACAACGCCATCACCGACGTGCCCGGCGTGCGTGTCGGCCACACCACGCTGATCGAAGGGGACGGCCCGCTCGTCGTCGGTGAGGGCCCGGTGCGCACGGGGGTGACGGCGATACTCCCCCACGACAACATCTTTTACGACCGGGTGATCGCCGGATCGTTCGTGCTCAACGGCGCAGGCGAGGTGTCCGGGCTGACCCAGGTCGCCGAGTGGGGACTGCTCGAGACGCCCATCCTGCTGACCAACACGCTGGCGGTGGGGAAGGTCTCGGACGCCGCCGTGAAGTGGATGACCCGGCATTTTCCCGGCATCGGCACCGACTACGACGTCATCATCCCGCTGGTGGGCGAGTGCGACGATTCGTGGCTGAACGACGCGGTGGGGCGCCACGTCCGCTCGGAGCACATCTACCGCGCCATCGAGCAGGCGACCGACGGCCCCGTGCGCGAGGGCTCGGTCGGCGCCGGCACCGGCCTGATCACCTGCGACTTCAAGGCGGGCATCGGCACCAGCTCGCGCCGGGTGACGCTGGGGCAAAACGGCGCCGTCGGCGAGTACACGCTGGGCATCCTGGTGCAGTCGAACTTCGGCGTCATGCGCGCGCTGCGCATCGACGGCGTGCCGGTGGGCGAGATGCTGGAGCCTGATCTGACGTCGAGCAGGCGCCTCAAGAACGCCGGCTCGATCATCGTCATCGTGGCCACCGACGCGCCGCTATTGTCGTCGCAGCTCGTGCGCCTGTGCAAGCGGGCGGCGCTGGGCATCGGCCGGGTCGGCTCGTTCGCCGCCCACGGCTCAGGGGAGATCATCGTGGGGTTCTCGACGGCCAACAAGGTCCCCCGCGTCACCTCGCGCATGACCGCCTCGATCGAGGTGCTGCTCGACGAGGCGTGCGACGGCCTGTACGAGGCGATCGTCGAATGCACCGAGGAGGCCATCATCAACTCGCTGTGCATGGCCGACGAGATGACCGGGCCGACGGGACACACCGCCCCCGCCCTGCCGCTCGATCGGCTGGCCCCCATGCTGAAGCGCGCCCGGGCCGCCAACGACGTACGCTCGTAGGTTCAGCGGCGAGGTCCTCATGCGCATCTGTTTCGTCGTCGCCGATGTTCGCGCCCAGCAGCCCACCTACGCCGGGATCTACCTGGCGCTGGCGTCGCACCGGCGCGGCCACGACGTGCGCTTCGTGTCGGTCGACGATCTGTCGTTTCTCGACGACAACACCGTCCTCGCCACCACGCGGCGGGTGCGCCACGGCGACTACGCCAAGCCGGCCGACTACGCGAGCGCGCTGAGCTCGGACGAGGCGGTGGTCGAGGAAGACAACCTGGGCAGCTTCGACGTCGTCTTCCTGCGCTACAACCCCACCCGGGAAAACGTGGGGCGGCTGGGCGCGCCCCTCATCGACTTCGCCTGGCGGCTGCGGCTGGGGGGGACCCTGGTGGTCAACGATCACGAGGGGCTGCGCAAGGCGGCCAGCCGCCTCTATCTGAACGAGTTTCCGGCCGACATTCGCGCCAAGACGCTGGTGTCGCGCTCGCCGCAGCAGCTGAAGCAATGGGTGCGCGCGCTGGGGGGCCCGGCGGTGCTGAAGCCGCTGCAGCCGCGCGGGGGCGAGCACGTGTTCTTCGTCCCCCGCAGCAAGCCCTCGAACCTGAATCAGATCATCACGGCGGTCACCGAGAACGGCTACGCCGTCGCGCAGGAGTATCTGCCCGAGATCGAGAACGGTGAGAAGCGGCTGCTGTTACTGGGCGCGGAGCCGATCCGGGTGGGCAAACGGGTGGCCATCTACCGGCGCCAGGCGGTCATCGGCGTGGCCGGCAACACCGTCCCCGAGGCGGCGGGCACCCGTTCGCGCACGGACTTCGGCCCGGTCGAGGCGCGCATCTGCGAGATCATGCGGCCGAAGTTGCTGGCCGACGGCCTGTACCTGGTGGGCGTCGACATCGTGGGCGACAAGGTTCTCGAGCTGAATGTCTTCACGCCCGGAGGCATCCACTCGGTGCACGAGCTGTACGGCATCGACGTGGCCGACGTGGTGGTGCGGGACCTGGAGCGACGCACCCGGGTTCGCGCCGCCTATCGGACGACCTTCGATCCCGAAGCGGCCGACGTCGTATGAGCACGAGGGGGCACGCCCCCTCGTGAGC
>DASYCK010000034.1:0-12270 GCA_036500205.1 Polyangia bacterium
GCCATCCTGACCGCGCCGGGCGGCAAGTAGCGCGCGCTCGACGAGGCGGGGCGCCCTACCGCACCCCGCGCCTGCGGTAGGATGGGCGGGCCCGGATGACCGTCCGCACAAAAATCTGGCTGATCGCCGTGTCGGTCGCGCTGACGGTGTTCCTGTCGTCCGCCGTGCGGCTGTACCTGACCCAGGCGCGCATCATCAAGGACGCGCAGACGTCGGCCGAGGAGCTGGCCCACGACATCGCCGAGGATCTGAAGAGCGTCGAGCCGGAGGCCGACGACCGCGAGTACGAGGAGAAGCTGCTCGGCTACCTGAACCGCCACAGCCGCATCGTGCGCCTCGATCTGTACGTCTATCGCGAGGCGTACACCCCCTCCAGCCGTATCGCCGCGCCCCGGGGCGATCGCCCCGAGATCACGCGCTTCGCGCCGCTGGCCCGCCCGCCGCTGGGCTTCACCAAGGCGTCGGTGGGTGACGCCCAGTCCGAGCCGATCGAGCTGGCGGTCGATCTGAAGGGTCCCTGGAAGGCGACCCTGGTCATGAAGTGGACCCTGGGTCCGGTCGAGTCGGCGCTGCAGACGGAACGGCGCGTGTCGCTGGTGACCGGCGTGGTATTGCTGGTGGCGTTGACGTTGCTTTCAGGCCTCATCACCAACCGTGTCATCGGACGTCCGCTGGAGGTCCTGGCGGGCGCCATGCGCGCCGTCGAGGGGGGCGATCTGTCGCGACGCATTCCGGTGGCCACCGTCGACGAGTTCGGGCGGCTGTCGCAGGGGTTCAACCGCATGCTGGAGCGGCTGTCGCGCGCCGACGCGCAGATTCGCGCGTTCAATCAACGACTGGCCGCCGAGATCGAGGCGGCCACCCGCGACCTCTCCGAGAAGAACGCCACCTTGAATCAGCTGAACAGGTTGCTGGCCGACATGCGGCGTGACAACGCCTCCAAGGTGCAGCTCGCCACCCTCGGTCAGCTGGCGGCGCAGCTCGCCCACGAGATCGGAACGCCCCTGTCGTCGGTGTCCGGGCACCTGCAGCTGGCGCTGCTGCAGCGCGATCTGCAGCCGGCGCTGCGCGATCGCCTGGAGGTGGGCTCGCGCGAGATCGAGCGCATCAGCCGCATCGTGCGCGACTACCTCGATTCGACCCGGCCGCTCGAGCCCGAGCGCAAGGCGACCGATCTGCCGCGCCTGCTCGATGAGGCGATCGAGCTGACCCGCGCCGTCAACCGTCAGGGCGCGCGCCGCGCCCCGGTGGTGCGCGAGCTGGGGACCGACAGCGAGGCGCTGCGCGGGTTGATCACCGATCCGGGGCTGCTGCGCCAGATCCTGATCAACCTGCTGACGAACGCGCTCGACGCCGTGGGGCAAGGGCTAGGGCAAGGGCAAGGGCAAGGGACAGATGGGCGCGTGACCATCACCGCGCGCACCGAGGCCGACGATGTCCTCATCACCGTCAGCGACACCGGGCACGGCATCGCCGCCGACGATCTGAACCGCATCTTCGAGCCGTTCTACACGACCAAGGGACGCGGCAAGGGGACCGGCCTGGGGTTGGCCATCTGCCGCCAGCTCACCGCGGCGCTGGGGGGAACGATCGCCGTCGAGAGCACGCCCAACCGTGGATCGACGTTCTTCGTGCGCCTCCCCTGGAGCGGCCCGCCCGCCAAGGCCGTGACCGAGCCGGCACTGCGCGCGGTCGGGGCGGGAGGGCGCGCGTGACCCGCGTGCTGGTCGCCGAGGACGATCGGGTCGCGCGCGATCTGCTGTGCGAGATCCTGCGCGCCGAGCACTTCGAGGTCGAGGCGGTGGACGACGGGGCCGGCGCCGTCGAGCGGGCCCAGCCCGGGCGCTACGATCTGGTGGTGTCCGACGTGCGCATGGATCGCACCAGTGGGTTCGACGTGCTGCGCGCTTTCTCGGAGCAGTCTCCCGGCACGCCGGTCATCCTGATCACCGCGTTCGGCGACGTCAGCGGCGCGATGGAGGCGATCCAGCGTGGCGCCTACGACTACGTGTCGAAGCCGTTCAACATCGAGGAGCTGCGGCTGACGGTGGCGCGCGCGCTCGAGCGGCGCCGGCTGGTGGCCGAGCAGAAGGCGGCGCCCACCACGGCGGCGCCCACCAAGATCGAGGACTTCGTCGGCAAGAGCGCCGTCATGCTGGACGTGTACAAGCTGGTGGCGCGCGTGGCCGCGTCGTCGGCCACCGTGCTGGTCACCGGCGAATCCGGCTCGGGGAAGGAGCTGGTGGCGCGCGCCATCCACACCCACTCGCCGCGCGCCAACGAGCCGTTCGTCCCCGTCAATTGCACGGCCCTGTCCGAGTCGCTGCTCGAGTCCGAGCTGTTCGGGCACACGCGCGGCGCCTTCACGGGCGCCGTGGCGGCGAAGCGCGGCCTGTTCGAGATGGCGCACGAGGGGACCCTGTTCCTCGACGAGATCGGCGACATGGGGCCGAAGATGCAGGCGCAGCTGCTGCGCACGTTGCAAGACGGCGAGGTCCGCCCCGTGGGCGGGGCGGAATCGATCAAGGTCGACGTGCGGCTGGTGTGCGCCACCAATCGCGACCTCGAAGCCGAGGTGAAGGCGGGCAAGTTCCGCGAGGATCTTTATTTCCGCATCAACGTCGTGACGATCAAGCTGCCGCCGCTGCGCGATCGCCCCGGCGACATCCCCATCCTGGTGGCGCACTTCCTGGCCAAGCTGGGCCGGCGCGAGGGACGCGCGCCCGCCACGATCACGGGCGAAGCGCTGCAGGTCCTGACGCACTACAACTGGCCCGGCAACGTCCGCGAGCTGGAGAACGCCATCGATCGCGCCGTGGCGGTGGCCAAGGACGGCATCATCCTCCCCTCGGATCTGCCGCCCGAGATCGATGCGCGGCGCCGCCCCGGCGCCGACGGCGCCAGCAACACGCCGCACCCGCGCCAGGCCGGGGGGAACATCATCGACGACCGCCCGACCCTCGGTGAGCTCGAGCGGCGCTACATCGATCTGGTGCTCGGAGAGTGCGGCGGCAACAAGAAGAAGGCCGCCGAGCGGCTGGGCATCGATCGCCGCACGCTTTACCGTGCCCTCGAACGCGCCGGCGTCGAGACCGGCGAAGAGCCGGTCGACGAGTAGCGCCGACGGTCCTTGCGCTTTCCCCTGCTGATCACACGTTGAGATCAGGAGGAGGATTGCCATGACCACATCGAACACCAAGGACGGGTCGCCTGCCGCGGCCTCCAAGAAGATCGCCTGCCTGCTGGCCAGTGAGTTCGAGGATTCGGAGCTCGACGTACCACGCCAGCGCCTGCAGGCTGCGGGCTACGTGGTCGAGATCATCGGCGCGCAGGTCGGTCAGCAGCTGAAAGGACACAAGGGACGCGTCACCGTCAGCGTCGACCGTTCCATCGACGAGGCGCGCGTCGATGACTACGAAGGGCTGCTGATTCCGGGCGGCCACTCACCCGATCAACTGCGCGCCGATCCCCGCTTCGTGCAGTTCGTGAAGCGGTTCGACCAGACCGGCCGCCCCCTGGCCGCGGTCTGCCACGGCCCGCAGCTGCTCATCGCGGCGGGATTGGTCAAGGGGCGATCCTTGACGGCCTGGTCGACGATTCAGGACGATCTACGCCAGATCGGGGCTCACGTACGGGACGAGCCCGTCGTCGTCGACGGCAACTGGACCACCAGCCGCAGACCCGACGACCTGGAGAGCTTCAGCGCCAAGTTCATCGAAGAGCTGGGCGAATTCGAGACCCGCGCCAACCGGCGCCCTTCGGCCAACGGCGCCGCGATCAAGTCGTCTTCTCCGCTGTGACGTCACATCGACGAGCACACCCTCCAAACGAAGGGGTGCTCGTCGACCGTTTCGCCTTCGCGATCAAGGCGTGGTGCTGGCGCCGCTGCCCGGAGTGACCGTCGAGCCGGTGCCGCGGCCGCTGCCGCTGCTCGTCCCGCTCCCGGGCGTCGTGCCATTGCTGCGCGAGCCCTGGCGAGACGATCGTTTCGAGCCCGCCATCCCGGTGCCGCTTCCGCTGCCGCTTCCAGTCGTGCCCGTCCCCGTGCCCGCGCGGTGATCGTCGGTGTTCGAGCCGGTGTCGCCTGGAGCCCGACGCCGACCGGTGCTGCCACTGCCCGTCGAACCCGGCGTGGTGCCAGGCGCCGTCGTGCCGCTGCCGGGGAGCGTGCCACCCGGTAGCGCGCTTCCCGCGCCCGAGCTGTCCCCGGTGGTTCCCGGCGTGGGGGTGCCAGGTCCGGTTCCGGTGCCGGTTCCGGGAGCGCCGCTTCCCGGGACTCCCGAGCCGGTACCGCCCGGTGCCTGAGCCATCACTGCCGTCGGGGCCATGAACCCCGAGAGAACCAGGGCCAACAATGTCCTTTTCATGATTGTCCTTTCTCGATACACGCGTTGGATGAGGTCACTGCCTCGATGACCCGGGGACGCTTCAAGGCGCGTACCAACGGCCTACTTCGTGGCGGCGCCCACGCGCGCAAAAAGCTGTTCCCACTGGGCGTGCTTTCCCGAGGGGGCGACGCGACCGCCCCGAAACGTCTGCCCGAGCAGCTCGAAGGCGGACGCGCGCGCCAGTTCGACCCATCGCCAGTCGGGCAGACCGCCCGATCGGCTGGCCCCGCCGATCTGGAACACCAGCAGCTGGGTTTTTCCGTTGCGGACGCCGTAGTCGTGAGGCTCGGCCGTCCGCACGCCACCATCGAGCGTGAACCGCACCACCCGCTTTTCGGCGATGGCGCGGCGGATCAACGCATCGCTGGTCGACGATTCCGACATCGCTGCCAGTCTATCCGCGCGGACTGCAAGCTTCAGATGGGACCGCGTACCAGCTTTCCGTCGCGAGCCGCCACATGTTCTTCCGCGGCTGCCTGCCGCTTCAGCTCGTCGGCGGCGGCGTCTCCTTTGCGCGGGGTGCGTGTCTCGCCGATGTCCCCGCCGGCCAGATACTTCTCGATGTCGCTCGCCGCGATGGGGGCATTGCCCTCGGCGCGGGTCGCCGCCTGTTCGGCCGGCTCGGAGGCATGACCGCCGCGTGCGTTCTTGTCCTCGACCTCGTCCCCTTGCCAGGCAGGACGGGGAGCGACCTTTCGGACCGTCTCGCCGCGCACGGCGCGGCCACGAACCACCTGGCTGCGGTCTGGCGTCGCCACCTTCTTCGTCGTGTTCTGCTTTGTCTTCATGACGTTTGTCCTCTCTCTTTTTCGGTGTTCAGCCCTGCTTCAACGACGCGGTCTCCAACCACCAGGGGTGCTGCGCGGTGCCGTCGAACGTGCCCGAGGTCTTGTATTTTTCCCACGCGCCGCGAGCTGCCGCGGCGGCGGTCTTGCCCAGGACCAGCTCGCGCTCCTTCTCTTTCTGGGGCTCGAACCGGTAGGCGGCATCCAGCGCCTGCTTCAAGATGCCGACGGTGTCGCACCCCGTGATCACCACCGACGTCGGCAAGCCCATCGAATAGTGCAAGCAGTCCGTGGGCGTGACCTGGCGGGTGGCCACGGGGGCGCTCTTGAAGAACAGGCCCGAGCCCAGCGGCTTCATTCCCAGGACGCCCATGTCGGCGGCCGTCGCCACCGGCAGCACCCGGTGAAAGCTGTCGTAGTGGGCGTCCATCACGTTCAACGGCATCTGGACCGTGTCGAACGTGAATCCGTGCGCCTTCGCCGTGCTCAGCATCTTGAGATGAATGTCAGGGCTCTTGTGGCCCGTGAAGCCTATGAAGCGGATCTTCCCCGCCTGGCGCGCGGCCACCAACGCCTCGATGGCGCCGTCGGGGCCGAACACGCGGTCCGGGTCGCTCATGCGAATCACCTCGTGGATCTGCACCAGATCGATCACGTCGGTGCCGAACGACCGCAGGCACTGCTCGATCTGGGCCGCCGCCGATTGGCGGGTGCGCCCGTCGATCTTCGTCATCAGGAAGGCCTTCTGACGGTAGCCGTCGCGCAGCGCGTGCCCCATCCACACCTGGCTCTTGCCGTCGTTGTAGTCCCAGCAGTTGTCGAGGAACGTCACCCCATGATCCAGCGCCATGCGCACGATGCGAATCGACGTCTGCTCGTCCTTGGGCAGCCCGATGTGGTAGCCGCCCAGTCCCAGCATCGAAACGTCGACCCCGGTCCGCCCCAGGCGACGTTTCGGCATCACCCCACCCGCGGGGAGCTGGATGTCATTTTCGCCCGGCGCTCCGGGCTGTGGCTTCGGCGGAACCTTGGTGGCCGCCGAGACGCGCCGGCTGACCGCCGCCGCCGCCAGGCCCGCGCCGACCGCCAGTATGTCCCGGCGCCTGCCCCCCGGAGCTGGCGCGCGAGGGGCTCGATCGTCTGACGACGGGTTCATGCCGTCAACCTGGATCGCCGGCTCGCGGCGGCAAGTCGCGGCGGAGATCTGTTTCGGACCAAGGTGTTAACCCCTTTCGTTTGTGACCCTTCACGACGAGCTTCGCGGCGTCCTCGAATTCAAGGACGGCACCGAGGTTCAGCGCATCAGCAAGATCGACGGCACGGGGAAGCTGATGACCGGCGACTTCATGCTCGTCGACAAGAACCTGGAGGCGGTACGGGAGGGCGACCGGTGAAAGCGGGAGGCGCGCCAGGCTTCGGCGCCGATGCGATCGATGGGCGCCTGCGGGAGGCCGGCCGCCTCGCCGGCTCGTTGCGACCGGCCCATCGTCTCGATGCGAAGCTCGATCTCGGCGGGGTCGGGGTGGCGGCCCGCCTGAGAGAAGCCTCGGAGTTGCTGGAGCTCTGTCGCGCCCTCCGGCGCGCCGGAGCGCCCGCCAGCGCTCCGACGGGTTGATCAGCGGTCGGCGCGGTCGCTGTCGTTTTCGGGCGCGGCGGGCGCCCGCTCGGCGGCCTTCTCCAGATCGGCCGACCAGGCGCCGCCCGTCAAGCGATCGAGCGCCGCCTTGTCCTCGGCGAACTGGGTCTCGAGCTGCTCACGGCCGGCGCGCGCGGACGACAGGCGCCGGGTCTCGTCGCCGAAATGAGGCAGCAACTCTTCCAGCGTCACGACGTTCTGGTGCCTGAAACGATCGGCGCGCTCACGGGCCTCGTAGGGGGCGACGCCCAGCGCTTCCAGGGCCTGGCGTCCGCTGCGCAGCGCCGATTCGAACGTCTCGCGCTGCACCGCCTCGACACCCCGCTTGCGCAGCTCGACCCAGTGGCTGACGTTGCGGGCGCGCGCCACGATCCGCAGGTGCGGGAAGTGCTGGCGGACGACGTCCACCAGCCTGACGCTGCTCTCCGTGTTCTCGATGGCCACCACCAGCAGCTTGGCCTGCTCGGCGCCGGCGGCGTGCAGCAGATCGAGGCGGGTGGCGTCGCCGTAGAACACGCGAAACCCGAACTTGCGCAGCATGGTGATCTGGTCGGCGTCGTAGTCGAGCACGGTGGCGCGAATCCCCGACGCGAACAGCAGGCGCCCCACGATCTGTCCGAAGCGGCCGAAGCCGGCGATGATCACCGGCGCCCCCTGGTGCTCGACGGCGTCGGCCGGGCGTTCGTGCGCGGTGGCGCGCGCGAAGCGATCTTGCAGCAGCAACAGCAGCGGCGTCAGCGCCATCGACAGCGCCACCACCAAGGTCAGGATCGCGTCCCACGCCCCCGGAAGCAGGTGCGCCTGCCCCGCCACGCCGAACACCACGAACGCGAACTCGCCCCCCTCGGCGAGGAGCGCCGCGAACAGCCAGCGCTCCTGCGGCAGGACCCCCAGCGGCCGCCCGATGAGCCGCAGCGCCGCCCCCTTCAGCACAACCAGCCCCAGCACCAGCGACGCGATCGAGAAGGGCCGGCTGGCCACCAGCGCGAAGTCGATCGACATGCCGACGGCGATGAAGAACAGCCCCATCAGCAGGCCCTTGAACGGCTCGATGTCGGTCTCCAGCGCGTGCCGGTACTCGGAGCCCGCCAGCAGCACGCCGGCAAGGAAAGCGCCCAGCGCCATCGAGATGCCGGCCGCCGCCATGATCTGCGCGATGCCCACCACCAGCAGCAGCGCGAACCCGGTGAACACCTCGCGCAGGCCCGTGCGCGCGACGATGCGCAGCAACGGTCGCGTCAGGTAGCGGCCCAGGATCACCACCGCCGCCACCGCCAGCAGCACGCGAATCGCGCCGAACCAACCGCCGCCCAAGGCCCCCTCGCCAGACGCGGGCGGCGCCAGCAAGGGCACCAGCGCGATGAGCGGGATGGCGGCGATGTCCTGGAACAGCAGCACCGAGAACGCCGTGTTCCCGGTGGGCGACGTCAGCATTCCCCGCTCGCGCATGGTCTGCACGGCGATGGCCGTCGACGACAGCGCCAGCGCCAGCCCGGCCACCAGCGCCCCCTTCCAGGGCAGGCCCGCCGCCATTCCCCCGCCCGACAGGACCGCCCCGCACGCCGCCATCTGCAGGCCGCCGCCGCCGAACACGGGCCGGCGCATGCTGAACAGCCGCTTGGGATCCAGCTCGAGGCCGATGAGGAACAGCATCAGCACCACGCCGAACTCGGCGAAGTGCAGGATCGCCTTCACGTCGCGCACGAAGCCCAGCCCGAACGGTCCGATGGCGCAGCCGGCGATCAGGTAGCCGAGCACCGAGCCCAGCTTCAGGCGACTCGCCAGCGGCACGCACACCACCGCGGCGGCGAGATAGATCATCGCCTCGAACAGCAGCCCGTGCTCATGCATCGGGGGCGGCCTCGCGCGGCGTGGCGGTGACGGTCAGCCGTTCCAGGGTGCGGCGGTAACGCGCCACCGACTCGCCCAGGTCGGCGTCGGAGATGCGGTGCGCGCCGTGCACCACCAGCGGCCCCAGCCACTTCATCCCGCAGAAGATCGCCGTCTGGGAGATGGCCGGCACGAACGCCTCGAACGGATGGCCGTGCATGCCCCCCGGCTGGTAGGCCGCGCCGGGCGCGCCCGTCGTGGTCACCCAGAGGACCTTCTTCCCGCGCACGGCGGTGCCGCCCGCGCCGTAGGCCCATCCGGCCCCCAGCACCTTCTCGATCCACAGGTGCAGCAGCGACGGCATCCCGTACCAGTAAAACGGGCTCTGCCACACCAGCACGTCGGCCCGCGACAGCGCCAGGCGCTCGGCGTCGACGTCGATGGCGAAGTCGGGATAGAGCGCGTACAGGCTGCGCACCGTCACGCCGGGAAGGTCGCTGACCCCGGCCAGCAGCGCCCGCCCCGCGCGCGAGCGATCGGGATACGGATGCGCGTACACGATCTGGATCGAGCGGGACAAGCCCGCAGCATACGGGATGACGCCGACGACGCCACGTCGCTTCGGCGGCCTGCCACCCGAGTTAACGCCCGCGAAACAGACCGTGCCGGGCGGGGGCGGGCGCCTTCTTCATCGGGACGCTGACGCTCTTCGATTTGCCGCTGGCGACGGCGACCATGCGACTGCTGGTCACGTAGCCGGCCTTGATGAAGGTCAGCTCGTATGTGCTGCCGGGGTTGAAGCGAATGGCGATCGGCGTGCGCCCCAGCACCTGCTTCTTGGTGCGCACCTCGGCGCCGAGCGGGCTCGAGGTGATGCGCACCATCACCGGCTGCGGGGGGCGGCTGGGGGCGGGGTTCGAGGCGTGCTTCACGCTCTTGCGGGCGGGCGTCGGATGCGAGGTGTCTGCCTCGTCCTCGCCCACCACCTCGTTGGGGCTGTGGGCGGCCGGTTCTTCCGCTTCGTCCTTGCCCTCGTCGGCTTCGTCGCTGCCCTTTTCGTCGCCCTTGTCCGCCGTCTCGTCGTTCGCCGCCTCCTTGGTGGGCGCCGGCTTTTCGGCGGTTGGAGGCACCACCGCGGCGTCCGAGGGTGAAGCGGGCGGGGCTGCGGCGACCGGCTTGGCCGCTTCCGCCGGAGGCGCCACCGGCTGAGGCACCGGCGCGGGAGGCGGCGCCGGCGGAGGCGTGGCCGCGACCGGCGCGGCGGCATCGACGTTCCCCATCAGCACCCGCGGAACGGGCAATCCCTCACGCCCTGCCCAGGCGGCCAGCCACTTGATGCCGTAGACGGCGCCCAGCATGCACAGCGCCCCCAGCATGAACCCGACGCCCACCCGGCTCTTTCGCGAGCGCCGCTTCGTTCCCGTGGGCGACGAGGGCGTCTCCACCGCCGCCGCGACGGGGGCCGACGCTGCCTGCGGGGGCGTGGGGGCCGGGGCTTGCACGGCCGGCGCCGCCTCCGCGACGGGCGCCTGGGCGGGCGTGGCCGCCATCGCGAACGGCACCGCCGGAGCGAGGGGCGGTGTCGCGACGGGCGCCACCACCTGCGGTACCGCTGGCGTGAGGGCCGGAGCCGTCGGCCGCGGCATCGCGAAGCCCGCGAAGCCCCGTCGCCGCGACTCGCCCGGCGTCCTCGTCACCGTCGCCGGCGAGACCTCTCGCACGGGGATGGCGACGGCGGTGGCCTGCGTGCTCCCCACGCCGACGTCCGACAGCTCGACCGAGACGCCCGCGCTGAGATCGCTCGAGCCATCCTCCGCCGGGAACGGCACCGCCGACAGGCGCCCCATCGGCACGAAGCCGTCGCGCCGCGCCAGCTCCGCCAGCCAGATCTTAAGCTCGGTCTGCCCCGCCGAGTTGTACTGGCTACGCAGCACCCGCTCGACGTCTCCCAGCATCTCGTCGGCCGTCTGGTAGCGCGCCTCCGCCTCGCGCCGCATGGCGCGGTTCACGATCGTCGTCGCCTCGACCGGCAGGTACGGATTCAACGTTTCGGGCGCCGGGTACTCGGCGCGCTGGGCGCGCAGCATCGATTCCAGCTCGGAGCCGGCCTCGAAGGGGCGGCGCCCCGTCAGCATCAGGTACAGCATCGTGCCGACAGAGAACAGATCGGCGCGCGCGTCGAGCGACCGCCCCAGCGCCTGCTCGGGCGACATGAAGCCGATCTTCCCCTTGATGATGCCGGCGCCCGTCTGCTCGCGCTTGCGCTCGGCCTTGGCGATGCCGAAGTCGGCCAGCTTCACCTCGCCCTGCTCGCTGACGAGGACGTTGGTCGGGTTCACGTCCCGGTGGACGATGCCCAGCGGCCGGCCGTCGGCGGCGCGCTTGGCGTGCGCGTACGACAGCCCCCGGCACACCTGCGCCGTCACGTACAGCGCCAGCGACGGGGGCCAGGGGTGCTCGGGGCCGGTCGCCTGCGCGCGCTCGAGGATCTGCTCCAGATCCCAGCCTTCCACCAGCTCGAGCACCAGGAACGTCCGCTCGCCCGCCAGGCCGACATCCAGCACCTGCACGATGTTGCCATGCGACAGGCTCATCGAGATGTGCGCCTCGTCGATGAACATGTTGCGGAACTGAGGGTCGGCCGAGAACGCGGTGAGCACGCGCTTCATGACGACCATCTTCTCGAAGCCCTCGGCCCCGTGCTGCGTGGCCAAAAAGATCTCGGCCATGCCCCCATCGGCCAGCTTGCCGACGATCGTGTAGCGGCCATGCGCCATTTGCGGAGTCGACAGATTACCACCGCGGGTGGGGATGTCGCTCTACGATCGGCAACGCGACGATGGAAATGCTAGATTGGCTTCGTGTTCGGAGTCCTTCGACTCTACGGAGATACGGCCGTGCTGGCAGGGCGGCGGGCGGCGCGCGCGTGGTCGGTGGCGTTCTCGCTGGTGCTGTACGCGATCATCGTCATGCTGGCGGCCAAGCTGGTGTCGCCGCTGGGTCGCATCGGCGGCTTCGTGCTGGGCATCGTGATCGCGGGCTGCTTTTCCAGTTATCTGCACCTCATGTCGCATGCCGTGGCGGGCTCGAAGATCGCCTTCGCGGATCTGCGGCAAAGCTTCGGGGCGAAGTTCTGGGACGTCGTCAGCGTGCTGTTCGCGTTCTGGATCATCGGCTTGATCATCGAATACGCCATCGCGCCGGCGGCCGGGCCCAAGGCGGACATCGTGGTGGCGCTGTTCGGACTGGCCATGGCCGTCTTCTTCAACCCGGTGCCCGAGCTGCTGTATCAGGGGCAATCCCGTTCGTTTCAGCTGCTGATGGAATCGGGCACGTTCATTTCGAAGCACGGGCTGGAATGGTTTCTGCCCAATGTCCTGTTCGCGGCGGCGCTGATGGCCCCCCTGGGGCTGTTGCACGGGCCGCCCGGGCAGGTGGTGTTGAACGTGGCCGATCTGCTGTCGCCCAACAACGACGGCATGGGTGTGTACAACCTGTTTTCCCGCGCCCCCTTCTATCTGCAGCTTCCCATGCTGCTGATCGTCCACTGGTTCATGGTGTTCCGGGGGCTTCTGTTCGGCGAGCTGATGCGCGGAGGCCAGCGAAAGCGGGCGTTGCGCGGAGGTTGGGG
>DASYCK010000035.1:0-4753 GCA_036500205.1 Polyangia bacterium
TTCCAGAAGGTGGTGGCCGCCTTGTGGCAGCTGGCGCACTTGGCCATGCCGACGTAGGTGGCTCGGCCCGGCTCGGCGACGGGCGGCGGGGTCGCCTGCTTCAGGTTCGAGGCGGCGATGCTCTTGTCGAGGGTCTTCATCCGGGCGACGACGGCCGGGTCGCGCTTCAGGCTGCGGCGGAGGGGGATCAACGTGTTGATGACGTAGCTGCCGGTGGCGGGGGCCTTCCAGGCGGCTTTCAACTTTTCCTGCTCGGCGAGCAGATCCGCCTGTTCCTGCTTTTTCGCCGCCACGAAGGAGCTGTCGGCCCCGCCGCCGGATTTCCCCCCGGCGCCCGACCAGCTCTGCAGGTCGTTGCGGAGACGTTCCAGGGAGTGGGCGATCTCGTCGCGGCGCAGCTTGTCGGCCTCGGGGCCGCCCGCGTCGGTCAGCTCGAGGGGGGAACCCGGCGTGGCGGGCCCGCGCAGCACGATCTCGAGGCGCCCCACGCGCTGCAGCTCGTCGGCCGAGGCAACGATGAAGGCGCGACCCACGCGCTCGACGCGCGCCATGCCTTGCCCGACGCGCTTGCCCAGCACCACCACATCGACGCCGGTCTCGCGCGCCAGCTTGCGGGCGGCGTTCTTGTCGATGGGGGCGAGCAGCACGACCAGCTCCGCGCCTTGACGGCGCAGCTCGGCGACATCGCGCTGCGCGGCCTTGGTCGGGTCCTCGGCGTGGCCACCGAGCGTAGCGGCGAGCGCGGGGTCGGCGACGCCCAGCACGCCGACGCTGACGGGCCCGACCTTCTGGACGAAGGGGGGCCGAATGGCCTGGGGAGCGCCCGTGATGTTCGAGGCCAGGCGCTTCGGTTGGACGTGGGAGGCGCCGGAAGCGAGATCCGTTTCACCGAGGGCTGCGCCGATCATTCCCAGACGGTCGAATTCGTGGGCCAAGAAATCGGCGCGGAGGTCTGCCGAGGCGCGCTCCTTGGTGGAGATCGAGCCTTCTGGATAAAGGAGGCCGCCCGCGTCCAGCAGGGCAACGCCAGCGCCGGTCCGACGCGCGTCCGCGATCAGGGGAGCGAGGCGCGAGATGTCACCGAGCGGATCGCTCGTGCAGCCGCATGGCTCGACGGTACCGTGGACCTCGGCCGTGTAGAAGAGGACGAGGTGGCGCTCGCCGGGGTTCTTGCCGGCCGCGCCCACGGGCCGGCCGGCGCCGGCCAGCGCGCCGACGAGCGCCAAGGTCGCCGCCAGCAGGCGAGGGCGCCAGGTTGCGCTGTTGGTTCGAGGCGTCACGGCCGTGGACTATGCAACCCGATCACCGCGTTGCCAATTCCCCGCCAGGCCGCACGTGACGACGGGCCGCCGGCCGGGTAGGATGCGCACGCTTCGCGGCGAGGGTCACGAAGCATCGGGGCGTAGCGCAGCCTGGTAGCGCGCCTGCTTTGGGAGCAGGATGCCGGAGGTTCGAATCCTCTCGCCCCGACCACTCTCAAGTCCCCGCGACGATTCAGTTTCGAGATGGGCCGGGGAGGGGGCTTTTCCCCGGGTTCGGGCCTCCGGGAGCAAAATAGGAGCAAACCGAGCCGAAATCGTAGCGACTGCTTGCGCTTCGCTGCTAACGGCGGTCTTGAGACCGACCGCCAGGGGGCCGAAAGAGAGCCGATCGATCTGCACGCGCAGGTAGTCGGGAACCAGATGCCCGTAGGTCTCTGTCGTGAGGCGCGGGTCGGCGTGGCGGAGGATCCTCTGCACGGCCGCGACGTCGGCTCCGCGCATGAGCAGGAGCGAGGCCGTCGTGTGGCGAAGGTGGTGGAAGCGGATCGGCCGAACTTGTCCCGAGGGCCAGAGCTTCATCTGGCAGCGGGGGCAGCGGCGAAGCTGGTCGTCTGACGCCGCCTCCACGTGCCGGCACCCCTTGCGTCGACACTTGTGCAGCCACGTTTGCACGATCCCGGCGCGGTGGAGCGCCCGGCGCAGCACCAGCTCGAGTTGCACGCCCTCGGACGTCATCGAGCCATCTGGTGCGGGGAAGACGAGGCTCGAGGGCGAGCGCGCGATTGCTTCCCCGAGGTAAGGCTGGAGCTCGGTCGCGATCGGGATGACGTCCGCGTGCCCGCCCTTGGTCGTGTCGCGGCGGTAGGAGCGGGCGACGGTGAGGAGCCGGTTCACAAGATCGACGTCGACCTTGCGCAGACCCAGCAACTCGCGCTTTCGGAGCCCCGTGTAAAGGGCCGTCGCGAAGAGTGAGCGCCACCGGTCCGATAGAGCGGCGAGGACGAGGGGCACCTCATCGGCCCGGAGAAAGTCCGGCACGGTTTTCGGTATCCGGCGTTTCTTCACGTCCGCGACGGGGTTCGGACCGCGGAAGCGCTCGGTCTTGCGACCAGCACTGAACGCGCGGCTCAGGTAGCCGCGGAGATGGTTCAAGGTCTGAGGCGCGCAGAGGTCCACCTTCGCCTGGAGGAACGCTTCGATCTTGCCCGGGATCAGCTCGACCAGCCGCAGACGGCCGAGCTTCGAGCCGATGAGGTGCTTCCGAATCGTGCCGACGGCTCGACTGTATCCGGGGGACTTCGAGAGATACGCGTCGATCCACCACTCGAGAAGAGCGTCGACGGTGCCGCCACCGTCCTCCGGGGGAGCTTCTTCGATTCCGAGGCGGATGCGCTCCTCGCGTCGCTGAAGCTCGCCTGCAAGGCGCCGCGCCTCGGTCTTTGTCTGCGCGTCGCTTGGCTGCTGCCGCCAGCGGCCATGCGCGTCCTTGTACCGAAGATACCAGCGTTCATTCTTGCGGAACGGTTCGGCCATGACTTCCTCACAGTATGCCGACGGGCGGCGTCGAGATATGTCGCCGATTGCTTTCTGCTCTTCTTCGCGAACGCGACCACCGGCTTGTTCGGCATCGCTTCGCCCCGCACCGATGCGCAAATCGCTGATGGATCGAATCGGAGAAGCCCTCCCACGCGGACGCACGGGAGCTGCCCGGCCTCCGCGCGATGGTAGACCCATGAACGACTGACCTTGAGGTACTTGGCGACGTCGTTCGTGTCCCAGAGCCGATCGTCATGCGCTCTCGGCGGGGGCGGGGCGGGCGTCTTGCTCGGTGGCGCAAAGACACCGGTGGTTGCGTCGTCATCGACAAATAGGTCGTGATTTCTCATGGGCTTTCTCCATTGTTCCTGGCGCCGCCTGCCGGGACTGACCAGCGCGCCATCGTTCTTCCCCGCTCGGACAGGACAGTGCACCAGCCATCGCGCGAGACCATCCCGCGGCCTGTACACCGGGCCACCTCGCCCAGGCCTCCTGCCTTTGCGAAGGCGAACGCGAGCTGCCCCTCGGGCGTACTCGCCCAAGACGACGCCGCGACTAGCGCTGCGCACTCCCGTCTCGCCACGTTCTCTCCTACCGCCCGGCCCCTCTCGTTGACGAGATCGATCCATCCCTCGCGCTCGTCCAGGTTCACAGGCTCTCCTGCCACGGCTTCCGCGTATGTCTTGAAGACGTCCGGGACCGACGTATCGGTCTCGACGAGGAATGGTCGCTGGCCGTTCGCCTCGAGGAAATCGAGAAGGGCCATCGACATGAGCGACTTGCCCACACCCCCCTTGCCTCCACCAACGAGAAAGATTGTGTTCAACATGGCTGTCCTCCTTTTTGGTCAGTAGCTCTCTTGGTCCTTGATGAGGAACGCGCTCTTTCCGCTTCGGACCGAGGACTCCGAACCGGGTGGCGCTGACGACTCCGCTTTCGTGGTGCTCACCGGGGCCATCGGACCCGAGTTGGCTTGCGCTCTTGCGGTTGGCGGTTTGGGCGTCGCGGACGCTCCGGCCTCTGCGCGGCCGCCGGGCGAGCCTGGCGGCCGCCGAGGTTTCCGCGCCTTGGCACCCGCGCTCTTGGCCCGTTGGAGGTAGTTCTTCAGGGTCGGGGTCGTGATCTCGAGCCCGCGCTCGCGGAGGCTGCCGGCCACCTCCTCGATCGTGTATCCGCGCTGTTGTAGTGCGATGAGCTCCTGCGCCAGCTCTCTCACCATTGCCTGCTTGTCGAGGCGGCGCTGGGCTGGGTCCTTGGCAGGGATGGCGCGAAGCTCCTCGGCGAGGCGTGGCGCGGATTCGAGCGTGTATTCCATGGCGTCTCCAGAGGGTTGTCGCATCGGGACGGGCATCTGTTGCCTGTCGACAGACGGGTAACGCGGTGATTGTCGACGTCCAGTGAAAATGGTTGCTCATCACCGGCAACGTTTTTTGCCTCGCGACGACAATCGCTACATGAATGCCGCTGCTTCCGACCTGGTCTCATCGGATGTCGATCGCCAGATAGCAGGATGGGGCCTTGTCCGGACACATGCGGCTGACGCCGCACGTGTCCTCCCAAGGCCCGCTCCGCCCCGACCGCTCGGCGCTTCGCTTCTCGCCGCCGGTGCTCCGCCAAACGCAGGGCGGCTCGGCGCTTTCGCTTCTCGCCCACCCACCGCGGAGAGCACCCGTGCCGTTCCGTAGGAAGGGGACCGCGAACCTGACGGAACGCCTCGATGTTCGAGTCGCGCCCGGGGAGAAGGATCAGCTCCGCGGTATTGCGCGGGCCGCCGGGCTTGGGGTTTCCGATCTGGTACGGCTGCGGGCTCTCGGCCGCCCCGTCGTGTCCCGCACCGACGCGACGACCATCCGAGAGCTGCGGCGCCTCGGCGGCTTGCTCAAGAAGGTCCACGTCGACAGCGGCGGTGCCTACAGCCAACAGACCGCGGCCGCGCTCCGCGCCCTACAGGCCGC
>DASYCK010000036.1:0-46001 GCA_036500205.1 Polyangia bacterium
TTCCGCCCGGCGCGCCCGCGGCTGTTCTTCGACAGGTTTTACAACGCGCACGTGCTGCCGCTGCTCGGCTGGGCGGCGTCGGGGGACCGCGAGGCCTATCGCTACCTGCCCGCCTCGATCGCGGCGTTCAGCTCGCGCGAGGAGTACGCCGCCCTGCTTCGCGAGGTCGGCTTCGCGAACGTCGAGGCGCGCCCGCTGTTCCCGTCGGGCGTCGCCTCGCTGGTGGTGGCGTCATGAAGCTGGTGGTGGCCGTCGGCGGCGCCTCGGGCTCGATCTACGCGCGCCGGCTGCTCGACGCGCTGACGGGGATCCGCGCCGCCGCTCCTCAGGCATTGGAGGTCGGGCTCTGCTTCTCGTCGGCCGGCGCCGAGGTGTGGCAGCACGAGCTCGGTCCCGTGCCCGATTACCCGTTCAAGCGCTACGGCCTGCGCGACTTCCGCGCGCCGTTCGCCTCGGGCTCCGCGGGCTGGGACGCCATGGTGGTGATCCCCTGCTCGACGGGCGGGCTGGCCCGCATCGCCCACGGCATCTCCGACGATCTGATCGGCCGCGCCGCCGACGTGATGATGAAGGAACGCCGCAAGCTGGTGCTGGTGGTGCGCGAGACGCCGCTGTCGCAGATTCACCTCGAGAACATGCTGACGGTGACCCGCGCGGGCGCCGTGGTGCTGCCCGCGGCGCCGTCGTTCTACTCGAAGCCGGCCACCATCGAGGCGCTGCTCGACACGGTGCTGGGGCGCGTGCTCGATCAGCTCGGCCTCCCCAACACGCTCGCGCCGCGCTGGGGCGAGCCGGATGCCGTGACGCCAGGGGGCTCACGATGAGCGCGACCGACACGTTCAGGTCCGTCCGCGACGTCGCGCCGGCGGTCTCGGGCGCCACCCTCGATCTCTTCGATCTGGGCCGGCGCGCCTCCGCGGCGCGCGACGCGCGCTGGGGGCGGCGCGCCACCTTCGTACGCAGCCGTCAGCTGCTCGGCACCGGCGCCTGGCGCGGCCCGCGCGACGCCACCGAGAGTTACGTCGAGCATGCCGATCTGACAGCCCTGGCGAACGACGCGACGGCCGGCTGGAAGGTGGCGGCCGCGGCTGGCGTGGGGCTGCTGGTCGGCGCCGGCGCGCTCGATACCCACGCGGCGGTCCATGCCAGCGGGGCCCGCTCGCTGTGGCGACTGACCTTCCGCGGCGGCGAGCCGCTCGCCGAGCGGCAGCGTCGCATCGACGATCTGCGCGCGCTGGTGCGAGGCGGCCTCGACCTGTGGGGCGTCATGCCCACGCCGGACGGCGAGGCCGAGGGGATCGACACGCTCCACCTGACCGCGGTGCTGCGCCTGGAGGTCCCCGAAATTCCGCACGTCGCGCTCGACGTGGCGGCGCTGGGGCCCCGCCTGGCCCAGATGGCGCTGGGGTTCGGCGCCGACGAGCTGTGGGCCCCCATCGTGTCCGAGCGGGCGCTGCGGCTGGGCGGCAACGCCAACAACCCGGCCATGACCCGCAAGGAGGCCGGCGTATTGATCCGAGGGGCGGGGTTGACGGCGTTCGAGCGAACGGGGCCCGACGAATTTCAAGAGGAGCAAACGCCATGAGCCTGGCCCGCATCCGCGACAAGATCCGCGACGGCGAACCACTTTCGTTCGACGACGGCATCACACTTTCGCGCCACCCGAACCTGCTGGACGTGGGCGCCCTCGCCAACGACATGCGCGAGCGGTTGCACGGCGACCGGACGTACTTCAACCGCAACCTGCACATCAACGCCACCAACGTCTGCGTGGCCAGCTGCATGTTCTGCTCGTTCGCTCGCCTCAAGCCGGGCGACACGGGCGCCTACACGATGTCGCACGACGAGGCCTGGGGGAAGCTGCGCGCCCGGGTCGACGCGGGTGATCCGCTGACGGAGGTGCACATCGTCAACGGCCTGCACGACGGCCTCCCCTTCGATTATTACGAGGAGCTGCTGCGCGGCCTCAAGCGCATCAAGCCGTCGATCCACCTGAAGGCGTTCACGGCGGTCGAGATCTTCTTCTTCCACAAGCACTTCGGGCTCCCCATCCGCACGGTGCTGGAACGGCTGCGCGACGCCGGCATGGACTCGATCCCCGGCGGCGGCGCCGAGATCTTCGCGCCCAAGGTGCGCAAGAAGATCTGCGACGACAAGTGCACCGCCGACGAGTGGCTCGACGTGCACCGCACGGCCCACCAGCTGGGCCTGCGCTCGAACTGCACCATGCTGTACGGACACATCGAGTCCGACGAAGATCGCGTCGATCATCTCCTCAGGCTGCGCGCGCTGCAGGACGAGACGGGGGGGTTCCAGACGTTCATCCCGCTGGCCTTCCATCCCGACGGCAACGCGTTGATGCGGCTGCCCGGCCCCACCGGCGTCGAGGATCTGCGCACCTATGCGGTGTCGCGCCTGGTGCTGAACAACATCCCCCACATCAAGGCCTACTGGATCATGCTGGGGGTGAAGACGGCCCAGTCGGCGTTGTGGTTCGGCGCCGACGATCTGGACGGCACCGTGCAGGAAGAAAAGATCTATCACATGGCGGGCGCCGAGACGCCGCAGGCGATGACCCCCTCCGAGATCGTCCGCCTCATCCGCAACGCCGGGCGTACTCCGGTCGAGCGCGACACGCTTTACAACGTCGTCGCCGAGGGCGAGGCGCTGGGGGGAAACAAGCCGTTCCGCCGGGACGTGCGCAAGAGCCTGGAGGTGGTGTCGTGAGCGGCCGCATCCGCGTCGCCGCCGTGTCGTTCCTGAACGCGCGCCCCATCACCCATGGACTGGAGCGCGGCCTGGGTGAGGAGCGTTTTCAGCTCGAGTTCGATCTGCCCAGCCGCTGCGCGGCGCGCCTGGCCGCGGGAGACGTCGATCTGGCGCTGATCCCCACGGCCGCCTACCGCGAGATCGAGGCGCACACGGAGCTGCGCGCCGTGCCCGGGGTGGCGATCACGAGCGCCGGCGACGTCCGCACGGTGCTGCTGGTGGGCGAGGTTCCCTGGTCGGAGATGACGGAGATCGCGCTCGACGGCGCCTCGCGTAGCTCGGCGGCGCTGGTGCGGCTGCTGGCCCGCCAGCACGGTCTCTCCCCGCGCTTCACCGAGATCCCTCATGACGACATCGAGCGTGCCGCCCACGGTCGCACCGGGGCGCTGGTGATCGGCGACGCGGGTTTCGCCGTCGCCGATCGCTATCCGCACGTCCACGATCTGGGCGCCGAGTGGAAGCGTCTGACGGGGTTGCCGTTCGTCTTCGCGCTGTGGGCCGGCCGACCGGACGCCATCGACGACGCCGGCATCGCGCTGTTGCGCGAGAGCTTGAAGATGGGCCTGGCCGGCCGCGCCGAGATCGCGCGCGCCTGGGCGGAGGCCCACGGCGGCCCGCCCGCCTTCTACGAGCGCTACCTGACCGACAACATCCAGTACCGCCTGGGCTCGGAGGAGCTCTCCGGAGCGGGCGCGTTCCTCGAGCGGCTGCGCATCGACGAGGGCTCCGAGCGGCGCACCCGCCTGCGCTTCTTCGACGGCGCCTACGTCAGGGAGCAGGCGGCCCGCGTCGGTGACGGACCGAGCGCGTCACCCTCGACCTCGCTCGACAGCCTGCTGGCGGACGCCGGGGCCGGCAAGCGGCTGTCCCCCGACGACTTCATTCGCCTCTACTCCGAGGCGCAGGTGCTGGATCTGGGGGCGGCGGCGGACGCGCGCCGGCGCGCCCTGCACCCCGAGAACACGGTCACGTACATCATCGATCGCAACGTCAACTACACGAACGTCTGCGTGACCCGCTGCAAGTTCTGCAACTTCTACCGCCCCCCCACCAGCAATGACGGCTACACGCTGTCGCGCGAGGTGCTGGCGCAGAAGTTTCAGGAGACGGTCGATCTGGGCGGCGTACAGATCCTGCTGCAGGGGGGCCTCAACCCCGACCTGCCGCTCACCTGGTACGAGGAGCTGTTCCGCTGGATGAAGGCGAACTTTCCGCTCGCCATCCACGGCCTCTCGCCCGAGGAGATCCGCTACATCGCCGAGAAAGAGCGGATGCCGATCCGCGGCGTCATCGAGCGGCTGATCGCCTCGGGGCTCGACTCGATCCCGGGCGGCGGCGCCGAGATCCTCGACGACGAGATCCGCCACCAGATCTCGCCCCTGAAGTGCACCACCGACACCTGGATGGAGGTGATGCGCGAAGGGCACGCGCTGGGCCTGCGTACCACCGCGACGATGGTGTTCGGCTTCGGCGAGACGCCCGCGCACCTGGTGAATCACCTGGAGCGGCTGCGGGCGCTGCAAGATCAGACGTCCGGCTTCACGGCCTTCATCTGCTGGCCGTTCCAGGCGGAGGGGACGCGCCTCAAGCTGCGCGACGACACGACGGCGATGCGCTACCTGCGCATCTTCTCGATGTCGCGCCTGTACCTGGACAACTTCCCCAGCTTGCAGGTGTCGTGGCCCACCATGGGCCCCGAGGTCGGGCAGGTGGCGCTGCGCTTCGGCGGCAACGACTTCGGGTCGGCGATGATCGAGGAGAACGTCGTGTCGCAGGCGGGCGCGGTGTTCAAGCTGTCGGCGGCGGACATCGAGCGGTATGTACAGGGCGCCGGGTTCGTCCCCCGTCGCCGCAACATGCGCTACGAGCTGCTGCCCGTCTCTTCCCTCGCCTAGCGCCCATGACGAACGCGTTGTGGTCCGGTTGGGCGGCGGCCGACGATCCGGTCTCGCGCGATCGGAAGGCACTCGTGCTCAGGTCGGCGTCGTGCTGAACGGCATGCCTCTCAAGCTCGTCAGCGCGCCTTGGGTTTTGCCCATCGTCTCGCCGCCGATCCGGGAGGGGGCGGTGTTGCTCGATGACGGCGACACGATCATCGCGGTGGGGACGCGGGCGGCGCTCCGCGGGGAACACCCGGATGTCGTCGAGGTTCGCGGCGGCGGGGCCCTGTTGCCCGGTCTGGTGAACGCGCACACGCACCTCGAGCTGTCGTTTCTGGCGGGCGCCGTCCCGGGAGGCGGCGGAGTGATCGCCTGGACGCGCGCGCTCGGCGAGCGGCTGCGCGAAGGGCGCGGCGACACGATCGATGTCGCGGCCCGGGCCGCCGCCCATGGCGCGAAGGCGCTCGGCACCGTGGCGCTGGGCGACGTCGGCAACGGCACGGCGGGGTGGCGGGCCCTCGGTCAGGCCGGGCTCGGCGGTGTTTTCTTCCATGAGCTGGTCGGCTCGCGCGAGGCACGCACAGGCGATGCGCTCGGTGATGCGGCCGGCGAGCGCCGGGCCGTCCCCGCGGGCGAGCGGCCGGCGAACGTGACCGCAGTGCCGGCGCCGCATGCTCCCTATTCCGTCGGGCCCGCGCTGATGCGACGGATCTTCGCGGCGGCGGCGGCCGCGGGTCTGCCCACCAGCATCCACCTGGCCGAGGATCCGGACGAGGTGGCGCTGCTGCGCGATGGGACCGGAGGATGGCCGGCGGTGCTGCGCGCGCTCGGCGCGTCGCCCGAGGACCGAACGCCGCGCTTGTCTCCCTGCGCGTACCTGGAATCGCTCGGCGCGTTCGCGACGTCGCGGCCGCCGCTGCTGGTTCACATGGTCCACGCCGACGCCGATGATCTGCGGCGCGCCCGGGCCGCCGAGGCGACGATCGTTCTCTGCCCCCGATCGAACCTGCACATCGGCGGCCGCCTCCCCGACGTGCCTGCGATGCTGAGCGAAGGGCTCCGTCTGGCGCTCGGCACCGACAGCCTGGCGTCGGCGCCCGACCTGTCCCTGTGGGCCGAGCTGGCCGCCCTCGCCGCCGCCTTCCCCGCCGTTCCGGCGGGCACCTGGCTTCACGCGGCCACCGCTGGCGGAGCGCGCGCGCTGGGGCTGTCGCCCCTCGGCGCGCTGGCCGCGGGCAGACGACCCGGCCTCATCGACGTCACGCTACCGAACGGATCCACCCGCGCTCCCGAGCGCGATCTGATCGACGGCGCGGCTTCCCGCGGCCCCTCCTCCATCGACTGGTTGGCATTCGCATGAGCACATCGACCGTTCCCCCATCCGACATGCCACCGCAGAGGACGCACGCGAACCCCGTCCTGACGTTCGGGCGAATGGTGAAGTTCAGCCACACGATCTTCGCGCTTCCCTTCGCGCTGGCCGCCGCCGCGCTGGCCGCGCGCGGCGTGGGTCTGCCGCTGTCGCGCCTGCTGGGCATCATCGTGGCGATGGCCGGCGCGCGCACCACCGCCATGGGGTTCAATCGCATCATCGACCGGCGCTACGACGCGCAGAATCCGCGGACGGCCGGGCGCGAGATTCCGCGCGGCGCCGTGTCGCTGTCGGCCGCCTGGGCCCTCACCGCCGCCAGCGCCGCGCTGTTCATCGCCGCCGCCGCGTACCTGGGCCCGCTGTGCCTCGAGCTCTCGCCGGTGGCGTTGCTGTTTCTCTACGGCTATTCGCTGACCAAGCGCTTCACGGCGCTCTGCCACCTGGTGCTGGGGGTGGCGATCGCCTCCGGCCCGGCCGGCGCCTGGATCGCCGTGCGTGGCAACTTCGGCGTCGTGCCCGGCCTGCTGATGCTGGCGGTGGCCAGCTGGATCGGCGGCTTCGACGTGCTCTACGCGCTCGCCGACCGCGACTTCGATCGCGCCGTCGGGCTCCACTCGATCCCGGCGCGCCTCGGCGTCTCGGGCGCCCTGCTCGTCTCCGGGCTGCTGCACGTGCTCGCATTGGGCGCCCTGGTGGCGCTCGCCCCCGCCGCCGGGCTCGGCATCTTCTATCTGGCGGGGGTCGTGCTGGTCGGCGCCTTGCTGGTGTGGGAGCACGCCATCGTCAGGCCGAACGACCTGTCGCGGCTGAACATGGCCTTCTTCAACCTGAACGGGTACGTCTCCATGGCGTTCCTGGCCGCCGTCGTGGCCGACATCGCGCTCGGACGCTGACGGGCCCGCGCCGGCACGGCGGGGAATGAATGTGTTAGGTTAGGCGACCCATGCGGCTCACCCGCATCCTCGACATTCTCGTGCTGTTGCTGCTGGCCACCCTGCTGGTCATGCCGCGGCCCGACGCCACCGTGAAGACCTCGCTGGCGCTGTCACCCGAGCGCCGCGAGCGGGCGGCCGAGCTGCAGGCGCACCTGCTGGGGAGCGATGACGACGTGCCGGCCTCGATCGAGCTGGCCGATCTGTACCTCGACGGGCACCGCCCCGACTGGGCGCTGGCGACGGTCGGCCACCTGATGCCCCGGCACGGCGAGGACTATCGTCTGCAGCTTCGCCGCGCCGTCGCCTACGCCGACCGGTTCGAGGCGGCCCCGGCCTTCGAAGCGGCGAGCCGCGCCTGGGGGCTGTGCAACGGCGCCCCCGTCCCAGGCGTCCCCCCCTGCGACGAGGCGATGCGCGGGCGGATCGCGCTGCTGCGTGACACCCTCGATCGCATCAAGGGGCTCGACATGCGCAACAATCTGGCGCTGGCGAAGGACAAGATCTTCGAGGGCCTGCACCCGGTGTGGTTGATGAAGCGCCCGCCCGCCAAGACGCCTCCAGCGACCACGACCGCGCCGAAAAAGTAACCGCCGAGGCTCGCCGCGCGCCGGTCCTTGACAGCCGACCAAAGCGATCCAGTTTGGTGACATGCCAGGCCCGGATCCGTCCTCGACATGAGCCCCGCCCTCGATAGCGACGCGGGAACATCCAAGACACGTTTCGAGCAACGGACGAGCTACGCCATCAATGCGGCGATAGCGCTCAGCATCGTCGCGGTTTTCGTGGCGGACGCCTTGACCCCGCTGGGGATCGTGGTCTGGATCTTCTACGTCGTCCCGCTGATGTTGTGCCTGTTCGTGCGGCGGCCGGCCATCCCCCTGGCGGTGGGAGTCGCCTGCACGGCCGCGCTCGTCATCGGGTATTTCTCGTCCACCTCGGCGACCGGCGAGCTGCCCACGCGGGTCGTTCACGTGAACCGCGGCTTCGGCGCCGTCGTCATCTGGGCCGTGGCGATCATGGTGCGGGGGATCATCGCCTCGAAGCTGGCCATCGAGAGGCTCATGTGGCTGCGCGCCGGCCAGACCGGCCTGGCGCGGGCGGTGCTGGGCGAAACCCAGCTCGAACGCCTCGGGCAAAAGACGCTCGAGCATCTGGCGGCGTACCTCGATGCCCAGGTGGGGGCGCTCCACGCCGTCGAAGGGCCCAGCGAGCTGCGACGCATCGCCGGCTTCGCCGTGCCGAGCGAGCTCGCCCCCGCGCCCGCCTTCAAGCTCGGCGAGGGGCTGGCCGGACAGGCGGCGAAGCAGAAGAAGGCCGCCCGGGTGCGCGACCTCCCCGACGGCTATCTCCCCGTGTCGTCGGCGCTGGGCACCGGCAAGCCGCGCGAGCTGCTGGTCGCCCCGCTCACCGCCGACGGCGTGGTGATGGGCGTCCTCGAGCTCGGCTTCCTCCATGCCACGTACGCCGCCGACCTCGAGCTGCTCGAGCTGCTGGCCGAGCCGATGGGGATCGCGCTGCGTTCCTTGAAGGATCGCCGCCAGCTCGAGGCCCTGCTCGAGCGGACGCAGCAGCAGGCCGAGGAGTTGCAGGTCCAGCAAGAGGAGCTGCGGGTCTCGAACGAGGAGCTGGAGACGCAGAGCAAGTCGCTGCAGGAGTCCCAGGCCCGGCTGGAGATGCAGCACGCCGAGCTCGAGCAGACCAACAGCCAGCTCGAGGAGCAGGCGCAGCTGCTGGTGCAGCAGAAGACCGACCTCGAGCTGTCGCAGGAAGGGCTGCGCACGAAGAGCGACGAGGTCGAGCGGGCCAGTCGCTACAAGTCCGAGTTTCTGGCCAACATGTCCCACGAGCTGCGCACCCCCCTCAACAGCTCGCTGATCCTGGCCAAGCTGCTCGCCGACAACCGCGCCGGTAACCTCACCGAGGAGCAGGTGCGGTTCGCCCAGAACATCTATTCGGCGGGGAACGACCTGCTCGATCTCATCAACGACATCCTCGACCTGTCCAAGATCGAGGCGGGACAGATGGACGTCACCGTCGACGCCGTCAACCTGCGCCGCGTGGCCGACGGTCTGGCCCAGATGTTCAAGCCGCTCGCCAACGAGAAAGGCATCGCGTTCTCGGCGGCGCTGGCCGACGGGCTGACTCCCGTCATCACCACCGACGCGCAACGGCTGCAGCAGATCCTCAAGAACCTGCTCTCCAACGCGCTGAAGTTCACCGAGCGGGGGGAGGTCACCCTGCGCATCGTCGCCGCCGGGCCGGACCGCGTCGGGTTCGTGGTGCGTGACACCGGCATCGGCATCGCGCCGGCGCAGCAGCAGATCGTCTTCGAGGCCTTCCGCCAGGCCGACGGCAACACCAATCGCAAATACGGCGGGACCGGCCTGGGCCTGTCCATCTCGCGCGACCTGGCCCACCTGCTGGGGGGCGAGATCACGCTGGAGAGCGCGCCCGGCCAGGGGAGCACGTTCACGTTGCTGCTCCCCCGCGCCCACGTGGCTGCGCCGACCGTCTCGCCCCCCCCGCCTCGGACGGCGCCGGTGCCGGCGCCCCAGCCCGCGGCGCCCCGCCCCAAGCCCGAGCGCCCCGTCACCGCCAGCGCGGACGATCGCGATCAGCTCGCGCCGGGCGCCCGCGCGCTGCTGGTGGTCGAGGACGATCTCACCTTCGCCGGCATCCTCAAGGATCTGGCGCACGAGCTGGGCTTCCGCTGTCTGGTGGCGCACCGCGCGGACGAGGGGATCGAGCTGGCCCTGCAGTTCCGACCGACCGCCATCGTCCTCGATATGAGCCTGCCCGACCACTCCGGCCTCACCGTCCTCGATCGCCTGAAGCGTAGCCCCGTCACCCGCCACATCCCGGTGCAGGTGGTCTCGGTGCAAGACGACACCCAGGTGGCGCTGGAGATGGGGGCCGCCGGCTACATGTTGAAGCCGGTGAAGCGCGAGAAGCTGGTGGAGGCGCTGTCCAAGCTGGAGACGAGGTTCGGCGAAGGGGCACGCTCGGTGCTGGTCATCGAGGACGATCGCATGCAGCGCGAGAGCATCTGCCACCTGCTCGATGCCAGCGACGTCCGCACCGTCGCGGTGGAGACGGCGGCGGCGGCGCTCGAGCAGCTCAAGACCACCACCTACGACTGCGTGGTGCTCGACATCTCGCTCCCCGACGCCTCCGGCTTCGACCTGCTCGAGAAGATGGCCAGCGAGGATCAGTATTCGTTCCCCCCCGTGATCGTGTACACGGGGCGTTCTCTCTCCAGCGATGAGGAGCAGCGACTGCGAAGATACTCCCGGTCGATCATCATCAAGGGGGCTCGGTCCCCCGAGCGGCTGCTCGATGAGGTGACGCTGTTCCTGCATCAGGTCGAGGCCAAGCTGCCGCCGGAACGGCAGCGGATGCTGGCCCTCGCGCGCAACCGCGAAGCGGTGTTCGAGAACCGCAAGGTCCTGCTCGTCGA
This sequence comes from Polyangia bacterium, assembly GCA_036500205.1. Taxonomy (GTDB): domain Bacteria; phylum Myxococcota_A; class Polyangia; order Fen-1088; family Fen-1088; genus DASYCK01. The sequence goes on from DASYCK010000036.1 coordinate 10,414, forward strand.
GGACGACGTCCGCAACATCTTCGCGCTGAGCAAGGTCCTCGAGCCGAAGGGGGCGAACGTGCAGATCGCGCGCAACGGCAGGGAGGCGCTGCAGGCTCTCGAGGCGACGCCGGACATCGACCTCGTGCTGATGGACATCATGATGCCCGAGATGGACGGCTACGAGGCGATGCGCGAGATCCGCAAGCGTCCGGCCTGGGCCAAGCTTCCCATCATCGCGCTCACCGCCAAGGCGATGCGCGACGACCAGGAGCGCTGCCTGGAGGCGGGCGCCAACGACTACATCGCCAAGCCGATCGAGGTGGAGAAGCTGCTGTCGCTGATGCGCGTCTGGATGCCGCGATGACCGACGTCGAGCTGGAGATCGGCCTGCTGCTGGAGGCCATCTACCACCGCTATCACTACGACTTCCGCAGCTACGCGATGGCCTCGCTGAAGCGGCGGCTGGAGGCCGCCGTGCAGCGTCTCGGCTGCACGTCGCTCTCGGGGCTGCAAGAGCGGGTGATGCACGATAGCGCGACATTCCCGCTGCTGTTGCAACATTTGACGGTGCCGATGAGTGACCTGTTCCGCGATCCGGCGTACTTCAAGCTGTTGCGCGAGCAGATCGTCCCGGTGCTCGAGACCTACCCGTCCCTGAAGGTCTGGGTGGCCGGCTGCAGCACGGGCGAGGAGGTCTACTCGTTCGCGATCCTGCTCAAGGAAGAGGGGCTGCTCGACCGCACGCTTATCTACGCCACGGACATCAACCCCGAGACGCTGGAGAAGGCCGAGGCCGGCATCTATCGGCTCGATCGCCTGCGGCAGTTCACCGAGAACCACCGGCTGTCGGGGGGCAAGGGCTCGCTGTCCGACCATTACCGGGCCGCCTACGATTCGGCGGCGTTCGACAAGTCGTTGAAGAAGCGGGTGGTGTTCTCCGATCACAGCCTGACCACTGACAGCGTGTTCGCGGAGGTGCAGCTCATCTCCTGCCGTAACGTCCTCATCTACTTCAACCGCGACCTGCAGGACCGGGTGGTGACGCTGTTTCGCGAGTCGCTGTGCCACCGCGGATTCCTGGGACTGGGCGCCAAGGAGACCCTGCGGTTCACCGCCGAGGCGGGGGCGTTCACCGAGGTGGCGCCCGGCGGGCACATCTACCAGAGGAATTCGTAGATGACCGCCGCCCCACCCCGCCCGCCCGCCGCCCAGCCCTGGGAGGCCATGGTGATCGGCGGCTCGGCCGGCGCGTTCGCGGTTTTGAAGGTGCTGCTGCCGGCGCTGCCACGCGACACCCGGTTGCCCGTGATCATCGTCCTGCACTTGCCCCCCGATCGCCCCAGCGTGATGGCCAGCGTGTTCGCGCGGGATTGCCGGCTGACCGTCAAGGAGGCGGAGGACAAGGAGCCGCTCGCCGCCGGAACGGTCTACTTCGCGCCGCCGAGCTACCATCTGCTCGTGGAATCGAATCAGGCGCTGGCCCTCTCGTCGGACGAGCTGGTGCACCACTCGCGCCCCTCCGTGGACGTGCTGTTCGAGTCGGCCGCCGACGTCTTCGGACGGCGACTGCTCGCCCTGGTGCTGAGCGGCGCAAACCAGGATGGCGCAGCGGGGCTGAAGAAGATTGGCCTGGCGGGGGGCACCGCCATCGTGCAGGCGCCCCCGAGCGCCGAGCAGGCGGCCATGCCGGCGGCGGCGCTCGACGCCTGGCCCACCAGCGCCGCGCTGCCGCTCGACGAGCTGGTCACGCTGTTCGCGTCGCTGGGGACCGAACGCGCCACGCCCGGACCGCTGCATGGATAAGCCCGTCAAATTCCTGCTCGTCGACGACGTCGAGGAGAACCTGGTGGCGCTGTCGGCGCTGCTGGAGCGGGAGGGGCTCGAGCTGCACACGGCCCGGTCGGGGACGGAGGCGCTGGAGCTGGTGCTGGCGCACGACTTCGCGCTGGCGTTGCTCGACGTGCAGATGCCCGAGATGGACGGCTTCGAGCTGGCCGAGCTGATGCGCGGCTCCGCCCGCTCGCGCACCGTCCCCATCATCTTCGTCACGGCGGGCCCCCGCGATCAAAACAGGCTCTTCGCGGGCTACGAGAGCGGCGCGGTCGACTTCCTGTTCAAGCCGATCGACGCGAACATCCTCCGTCACAAGGCCGAGGTGTTCTTCCAGCTCCACCGCCAGGGGCAACAGCTGGCGCGGAGGATCGAGGAGCACGAGCGGTTGGTGCATGACGTGACGGAGACCTTGCGGTTGAACGAGACGTTCACCGCCGCCCTGGGGCACGACCTGCGCAATCCCCTGAACGCCGTCATGGCGGGGGCGGCGCTGCTGGCGCACCGCGCCCCCGATGATCCCACCCCCAAGCGCATCGTGGCCAGCGGGCGGCGCATGGCGCACATGATCGACCAGCTCCTCGACCTGGCGCGGGCGCGTCTGGCGGGGGGCATTCCCCTTCAGCCGGGCGACGTCGACGTCGGCATCTTGGCGGAGACCATCGTCGTCGAGCAGCAGAGCCTGGCCCCCGAGCGCCGGATCCTCCTCGAGGCGGCCGGCGATCTGCGCGGGCACCTCGACGAGCCCCGGCTGGCCCAGGTGCTGTCGAACTTGATCGCGAACGCGGTGAAGCATGGCGCCGCCGACGGGGCGGTCACGGTCCGGCTCGACGGCGGGCAGGCCGAGCGCATCGGCGTGCGGGTCCACAACCCGGGCGTGATCTGCGCCGAGGCGCGGGCGAGCCTCTTCGCTCCGTTCCGTTCAGGTGAGCGGTCGAACCGTCACGCCGAAGGGCTGGGGCTGGGGCTGTACATCGTCGATCAGATCGTGAAGGCGCATGGCGGCAACGTCGAGGTCCACTCGACCGAGGCGGACGGAACGACCTTCGAAGTGCATTTTCCACGACGTTTCCAGGCCTGAATCCGCTTCACCGGCCGTGACGAGATGCTACGCTCTCCCCTCCCCCCGGACAGGAGAGCCCCACGATGGATTTCCAGCCCCAGGGCAAGCCCCCCTTGCTCGTTCGCCCCAGGTTCGTTCAGTCTAGCCTTCTCGCCTTCGCCCTCGTCGTGACCGTCGGTGGTTGCAGCTCGGGGGGTGGCGGAGCGTCGGGCAGCGGTGGCTCGAACAGCGGGTCGGGCGGTAGCAGCGCCTCGGGCGGCAACAACGGCTCGGGCAGCGGCGGCAGTCAGGGCTCGGGCGGCCGCGCCAGCTCGGGCGGCGCCACCGGAAGCGGCGGCGCCAGTAACGGCTCGGGGGGCAATAACGCCTCGGGCGGCAGCAGCTCAGGCGGCAGCAGCTCGGGCGGCGCCAGCTCGGGCGGCGCCGTCGGGAGCGGCGGCACGAGCTCGTCCGGCGGGACGGTCGGCTCCGGAGGCACCGCCTCGGGAGGCGCTGTCGGCTCCGGGGGAACGACCGGCGCGGGAGGCGGGCAGGGCGGCAGCACGGCGACCGGAAGCGGTGGTCCTTCGGGTGGGGGCGGAGTAGCCGACTGCGCCACCCTGCCACTGTGCGACTCGTTCGAATCTGGCTCGACGTTGAACGCCACCCTGTGGACCACCATCCCGTCGTCGCCCGGCGGAACGGCGACGATCGATTCGATGGGCGCGCACGGCTCGGCCCACTCGTTGAAGGTCGCCTCGACCGATCGGCTGTACCTACGCAACAGCACCGTCATCGGGACGCTGGGCGACGTGGTGCACGTGCGCTACTACGCTCGCTTCGGCACGGCGCTGGCCGCGGGGCACGGCGCCCTCATCGTCACGCATCCGATGGCCGTCGATCAGTACAGCCAGAGCAACGAGCTGCGCTTCGGCAGCCAGGACAACGTCTTTCACTGGAACACCGACTCCGACGCCGCGAACATCCCCGATGTCAGCCCCAATGGAGACGCCGCGAGCTTCAAGCCGGTGGCGAACCAGTGGTACTGCATCGAGCTCATCATCAACACGAACGGACACCTGAACGTGTCCATCGACGGCACCGACATCCCGGGGCTAACCATGGACGGGGTGGCGACCGCGAACGTCGATCAGTCCTGGATCAGCAGCGGCTCGACGTCGCTGTCGCGCTACGCGAAGTTCGCCGACTTCAACTTCGGGTGGCAGAGCTACGGCGGCGGCGCGCTGACTGTCTGGTATGACGACGTCGCGCTGTCGGCGTCACCGATCGGCTGTTACTGACGGTCAGCGCGGCGCCGTTCGCGAGCGGGCCCAGTCGATGCGATAGACGGCGCCGACCTTCACCCAGTGAAGGCGACGGCGCGCCTCGGGGGGCGTGCCGAGCGCCAGGTGGTATAGGTCGTCCACTCGGCCGAAGAATCCGCGCGTGTGTGGGCTTTCCGGGCATGACCACACGGCGTTGTCGATGTGATGACACAGCTCGTGCAACAGCGTGTTCAGCAGCGCCTTGGGGCTGGTGAGCTGGGCGCGGACGGCCGTGCGCATCCAGACCCGGATCCGCTCGGTCGACGGCGTGTAGTCGCCGAACAGCTGATAGGTGCAGATGCCGTCCTCGACCTGATGCGGTCGCACCCCCAGCACGCGGACCGACGGCGCGCGAACGTCGAAGTGCTCGCTGAGGTGCGCCAGCAACGCTTGCGCGGCGGCGCGCACGCGGGGCGCCGCGCCCCCCGACAGCTCCGTGGCCAGTGCCGAGGTCAACAGGCGCAGGGGCTCCGCCGGCGGCAACGACAGCGGCGGCCGGGCGTCGCTGGCGAGGTAGGAGCGACGGAGGCCCTCACGGCGGGGAAAAGGATCCGTGACCACGTTTCGGAAATGTAGCAGGCGAACCGGACGGAGCGGACGGAACGACCCGCCCCGAAGTGAGCCGTGTGTCGCCGCGCGGGAACGTTCCGCGTCTCGTGGAGTTCGTGGGGCGGTCTCGGGGAAAGACCCTATCGAGCTTTTCTGGAAGCCGCCGATCAATTCAATCGGGGCGCGCGCGGATGAACGAGGACGACACGGGGAAGACGTTTTTGTTCCTGGCGATCTTCAACGTCCTGTTGCTGGGGGCCGTGTTCGCGATCGGCCTGGGAAAGCACAAGAGGACCGGCTGGGATCCTTGCGGCCATTCCCAGGCGGCGGCCGGGGGACGCTCGGCGAGCTGCGCCGAGCTGGCCCCCGATCAATCTCCCGACGAGAGCCACCCCATCTTCACGATCGATGATCTGACCGTGCAGATGAAGCCGTTCGAGGAGGATCATTACGTCCGCCTGAGCGTCGGCCTCGAGCTGGACGCCAAGCCGTCCGAAGCGGCGGTGAGCCGCCGCACCATCCAGATCCGGGACATCATCTTGAAGACCTTCGCCGACCGGACGCATGACGAGCTCCGGGGAAGCGCGGGGCTGGCGGCGCTGAAACAGTCGCTGATGCGGCAACTCGGTCAGCTCGTCCCCGGCCAGCGGATCCGGGCCATCTACGTGACGCAGTTCGCGATGTTGTAGGATCGCGGGCGCCGCTAGCGCAGCGCATTAGCCGCCCCGGCCCGTTTGCCGGCCGGCAAGCCTTGACTCAGGCCCGACCCACACGTATAAACCCCCGTTTTCCGGGCACTACGTAAGACGCACGACGAAGGAGCTGCTCCAGCCATGTCACTGAAAATGGGCCTGCTCGGCCGCAAAATTGGGATGACTCAGGTATTTCACGAGGACGGAACCGCCCTGGGCGTGACCGCCGTGACCCTCGGACCTTGTGTCGTCGTGGGCAAGCGTACGCCGGAGATTCACGGCTACGCCGCCATTCAGCTGGGGTTCGAGGAGACGCCGGTGCGGCTCGTGAACCGTCCCGATGCCGGCTACATCAAGAAGGCCGGGCTCGAGAAGACGCCGCGGGTCCTGCGCGAGGTTCGCCTGAACCCGAAGGATCTGGACGGCTTCGAGATCGGCAAGGTCCTGCGCGCGAACGACATCTTCAAGCCGGGCGACGTCATCGACGTGGTTGGGACGACCAAGGGCAAGGGCTACCAGGGCGTCATGAAGAGGCACCGCATGGCCGGTGACTCGGCGACGCACGGTACGCACGAGTTCTTCCGTCACGGCGGCTCCATCGGCTGCCGTCTCACCCCGGGCCGCGTTCACAAGGGCAAGCGCATGTCGGGCCGCATGGGCGGCGCCAAGTCGACGGCGTCCGACCTGGTGGTCGTGAAGGTGCTCGAGGACAAGGACGTCATGCTGATCAAGGGCGCCATCCCCGGTGGCCCGAACGGCTTGATCCTGGTCAAGGGGAGCGTCAAGGATGTCCGCAAGTACATCGTGCCGCGCCTCGTGAAGGAAGCCGAGTCCAAGAACCCGATGAAGGCGTCCAAGAAGGGCGCCCCGGCCGCCAAGAAGTAACCGTCTTTCGCGAAGGCGGGACGACGAGCTCAGGTAGGCGTTGGCGAAGCACGGCGGACGTTTCAGCGATCCCCGTGTTCGTCACGATCGCTTCTTCGAACAGGCGCGCGCCGCGGGATTCGCGGCCCGTTCCGTGTTCAAGCTGGACGAGATCGATCGGCGCATCCGGTTGCTCCGGCCCGGAGACCGGGTCCTCGATCTCGGCTGCTGCCCCGGCTCGTGGATGCAGTACGCGGTGGCGGCGGTGGGGAAGAACGGGACGGTCGTCGGCATCGATCGCAACCCGGTCCCCCGCCCCGTGGCGGGCGCGCGGACGATGGTGGGCGACATCTTCACCACCACCGACGCCGACCTGCTGGGGACGCTGAAGGCGTTCGACGTCGTGCTGTCGGACATGGCGCCGGACACCACCGGCATCCGCTCGACCGATCAGGCGCGGTCCGCCTCTCTGTTCGAGGAGGCGTTGACCCGCGCGGAGCGGCTGCTGGCGCCGGGCGGCGCCTTCGTGGGCAAGCTGTTCCAGGGCCCCGACTTCGAGGCGATCCGCAAGCGGATGGCGGCGCGTTTCTCGGAGGTGAAGATCGTCAAGCCCGACAGCTCGCGCGCCCAGAGCTTCGAGATCTTCCTGGCCGGCCGCGGCTTCGTCTGACCGGGCGCTACTTCTTCTTCGCGGCGCTGCCCTTCAAGCTGTCGAGGCGCTCCTGGGCGTCCTTGCGCGACGGAGCGTCCTCGGAGACGCCGTACTGCAGGAACTTCTCGAGCGCCTGGATGGCATCGTCGGTCCGCCGATCCTGCGTGTAGAGCAGCCCCAGGTCGTAGTAGGCCTTGGCCAGCGAGGGGTTGGTCCTCACCGCCGCCTCGTACTCGCCGATCGCCTGATCGTACTCGCGCTGCCGGCGATAGACGGTGGCCAGGTTGAAGTGCAGCTCGGCGTCGTTGGGGTTGAGCTGCAACGCCTTCTTGAAGGCGGCGATGGCCCCCGGCTTGTCGTCGGTCTTCGACTTCGCGACTCCCAGGTTGGACCAGACGCTCGGATCGTTCGGCTGCAGCTCCGCCCCCTTCTCGAGATGAGCGATGGCGCTCTTGTAGTCCCCCTTCTGCCGGTAGGCGAACCCCAGCGAGACGCGCACCTCGTACTCGTTCGGCGACAGCTCGACCGAGCGCTCCAGCTCCTTGATCCCTTCGTCGAGCCGCTTGGTGCGCACGTAGGCCGCGCCCAGGTTGCCGTGGGCGATGGGGTCCTTCGGCTCGAGCTTCACGACCTTCTCGTACTCGGTGGCGGCCTTGTCGTAGCTTCCCTGCGATCGGAACAGGTTGCCCAGGGTCAGGTGCGCGGCGGCGTAGTTGGGTCGGGCCACGATGGCCTTCTCGACCTCGGCGATCGCCTCGGGCACCTTCCCCTCGCGTTTCAGCTGCAGGCCCATGTTGTAATGCCCGGCGGCCTCGTCGGCGTGAGCGGTTGGTGTGCCGCCCAGCATTCCACCGACGGACAGCATGGCCAGGGCCGCGAGGGTCGTCCCGATTCGCTTGCGCATCCACCGAGGGTAACCCGAAGGCCCGGAGCGGGCGAGCCTCCGCTTGCGGTCATGGCGTCCGTGCTTCATCGTCTCGCCCATTGACGATGGCCGCCCCGTCTCCCTTCATCCCCGCCTGGTGGGTCCCCGGTCCTCACCTGCAGTCGGCCTGGGCGCGGCTGGCCCGCTCGCGCCGCCTGGTGACGTTCGAGCGCGAGACGCTGACGACGCCGGACGACGACGATCTGGTGCTCGACCACGGACCGGGTCCCACCGGCGCGCCGCGCGTGCTGCTGCTGCACGGGCTGGAGGGGAGCGCGCACTCGCTGCACACGCAGGGGCTGGCGTTGCTGGCGGCGCGGGCGGGCTGGCGCAGCACCGTGCTCAACTTTCGCTCGTGCGCCCGCGACCCGCGCGACATCCGCACCCGCCTGCGCAACCGGCGCCCGCGTCTCTACCACTCGGGTGACACGGAAGACCTGGCGATGGTGGTCCGGCTGCTGCAGAGCCGCGAACCGGCGACGCCGCTCTACGCGATCGGGTTCTCGCTGGGGGGGAACGTGCTGCTGAAGTGGCTGGGTGAGATGGGGGCGGCCAGCCCGTTCCGGGCGGCTGCCACCATCTCCGTTCCCTACGATCTGGCAGTGGCGTCCCGCTTCCTCGAGCGCGGCGTGGGGCGCTTCTATGCCCGTCACTTCATGACCCGCCTGAAGTCGAAGACGCTGGAGCTGATGGAACGGTTCCCCGCGGAGACGGCGGTCATCGACCGCGAGCGTCTTCACGCCACCCGGACCTTCGGCGAGTTCGACAGCTGCGTGACCGCTCCCCTGCACGGGTTCGCCAGCGCAGCCGACTACTACACGCGGTCGAGCGCCGTCGGTTACCTGTCGCGCATCGCGGTCCCCACCCTGTGCATCAGCAGCCACGACGATCCGTTCTTCCCGCCCGCGGGGATCGATGCGGCCATCGCGGCCGCCTCCCCCTGCGTGACCTTCGACGTGACGCCGAAGGGGGGGCACGTCGGCTTCGTCGCCGGGCGGTGGCCGCTGCGGCCGGTCTACTGGGCGGAGGAGCGGGTGACGAGCTGGCTGGCGGCTCCGCGCCCCTGCGCCACGACGATCACGGGTGAAGTCGCCACGCCCGCGCTATAGTCCGGCCGCTGCATGCTTCAAGCGCTGCTCGTCACATTTCGCGAAGGGTTGGAGTCGCTGCTGATCGTCGGTGTCATCACCGCCTACCTGCGAAAGACCGGCCGCGCCTCCCTGCTGCGCGGCGTGCGCCTGGGCCTCGCCGTCTCGGTGGTGACCTGCCTGGTGGGCGCCTATCTGTGGCAGCTCGTGCCGAATCAGCCTCTGTACGAAGGGATCGCGGCGCTGACGGCGGCCCTGCTGGTCGGCCTGCTGCTGGCGCAGATGGTGCGCATGGGGCGCCACATGAAGGGGGACATCGAGGCGAAGGTGGAGCGAATCTCCGGGGGCGCGTCGCTTTCGGAGCGCCCGTCGCTCGCGGCGGTGCTGGGGATCGCCTTCGTGACGATGTTGCTGGTGACCCGCGAGGGGCTCGAGGCGGTGCTCTACCTCGGCATCCAGTTCCGCATGGCGGGCAGCGGCGCCGCGCCACGCATCGGCGCCGGCATCGGCCTGGTCGCCGCGGCCGCCGTCGCATGGACCTGGAGCCGGCGGGCCGCCCGCCTGAACCTGGGCATCGTCCTCAAGGTCACGGCCATGTTCTTGACGCTGTTCCTGCTGCAGCTGCTGATCTACGGCGTGCACGAGCTGGCCGAGAGCGGCGTCATCGAGGGGAGCCAGAGCTTTCACGACGCGACCGAGATCGCCGGCCCCGACGGCCCCGTCGGACACGTGATCTCGTACTCCCTGCTCGCCGCCCCGCTGCTGTACCTGCTGCTCAGCCGCCGGGCCGCCCGTCGCCGGCAGGCCTGATTGGCGGTCGTCTCGTCTGAGCGGCCAGGTCTAAATGATCGCAGAACAACCTAATCTTTCCTTCTACCTACATGTGATGCGGCAGCACCGAAAAATAGATTTTTCGTCCGCTTTACAAAGAAACAAACCTCCTCCCGCAACCTAAGGCCCGGCGAGCCGATGAAACTCTGTGGCAGAGCTGCGATCCGACCAACCCTGTTCTGAGCAGGTCTCAGAAGTCCGCCGAGCGAGGACCTCTGCTATCGTCGAGTGACGTCTCCGAACAGACCAATTTCAAAGCTGATCTCAATGCGACAAACGAGTGGCGTGAGGACGAGGTGCTGGGTAACAGCTGCGTTGATAGTCGCAATCGCAGGAGCGTGCGCGCAGCCGCGGCAATACCATGGCATCGAAGGCGCCGCCGGCACCGGCGGGGGAGTTTCCAGCGTGGGAGGGAATGCCGCGGGCGGTGCGCCGAGTGGCCTCGCCGGCCATGGCGGCGTCGGGCTGGAAATCTCCAATACAGGGGGGACCGCCACGGGCGGAGCACCGAATGGTCTCGCCGGCCATGGGGTAGGCGGAAGCGACTCACCAGGAGGAGCCAGCGGTGCCGGTCCAGGAATTTTGACCGGCGGAGCCGCGGGGGGCGCGGACACGTTAGGTGTTGGTGGAGAATTTGGATCGGGCGGTGGCCTTGGTGGATCGAGCGCCGCCACCGGAGGCGCGGGAGGGAGCCCAACATATTGTGAATGTGAAGGGCCAATAAATGCAGGCCAGATCGGCGTACGAGTCAGCGCCGACTCAACCTGTCCAACTGGGTATGCGGGTGGAGACGTGCTGCTTCACTCCGGGCTCATGGCTGGTACAGCCTGTACCGGCTGCCATTGTTCAGTGACGCCCACAATGTGCTCCGTTGAAATATCCACATACTGCAAAGATAACCCTGATCTTTCAGGATGCGGAACCACTTGCTCCGAGGACTTCGGCGTCGTCGGTGGTGACCCAGGCCCTATTCTCTCTGACGCCACCGACGCTTCTCATTGCGCCTCTATTTTCTCCACGTCGATCTTGTACTCGGTAGGCCCGTTGGTATCCAAGGGCGGCGACGCCTGTCAAACATCGGGAGCAGCAGCCGCGTCACCCGTGACGTGGGCCGAGTCAATCAAGTTTTGTAGCGCTACATCGGTGGTTCAGAGTACCTGTCCGACGGATGAGGTCTGCACTCAGGCGACTGCCGCGCCCAGGTGCATCTTGGTCGACGGTGACGATACATGCGCGCCAGGGTACACGAAATATGGTGGGCCTTGGAAAACGGGCTTTCAAGATCAGCGGGCCTGTTCGGTTTGTAGCTGTTCGCTGACCACCCATGGGGATTGCGGGACGCGGACTGTGTCGGTGGACCAGGGGGGATCCTGTAATAATGCGTCCGCTCCTACCGTCATGACCAATTCTCGCCACTGTGTCGCAGTCAACTACCCGGTCTTCACGTTGAATGGTTCCACTGCCCAAGGGCAATGCGATAGCTACAGCACGACGACTGGATCGGTCATTGAAACGGGGGCGAAAACGCTCTGTTGCAGGTAGATGTTCTCACGGGCATCCGATAGGACTCTTGGAGACGACCACGTCGTCGATCCAGATCGTGCGAGCGTCGTCCTGTTGATACGACTCCCAGCCCAGCTCGAGATCGGCGAACGTCGGTGACAGCCAGGTGTAGCTGGCGGATTGATTGACGCATCCCATGCTGTGTCCCATCACGGTCAGTTCAGGGATTGGCTTGCTGTCGAGCCAGATCTGCAGAGCGTTGTTCGGCCCGTCGAACTTCCATTCGACGCACGACCAAGTGCCGGTCCCCATCGGAGCGACCACCATGTTCGACTGTTGGTAGCAGTCGCTAGACGGTCCTATCCCCGCTGATGCGCCTGGATACGAGTCGGGCGTGTCGTAGCTGGCCATGAGCTGTGTCCCCAGGAACGTGCTCCCCTGCGTGACCGGCATCTGACCGCCGTAGCGGTAGACGGCGTGATAGCTGGGCGTCACGTTGGGGACGACGCCGCCCGCCTGGATGAACGTCCAGTGCACCGACGTCGTCGGACCCGCCTGCAGCTGAAACATCATGCGTCCGTAGAAGACGTTGCCGTCGAGCGGGAACAGCGGCGTCCCCATCAGCTTCATGAACGCCGTCTTCGTGCCCGACTTCGACTGCGTGGTGAACTTCACCGACTTCGTTCCCGAATGTTTCTGCGTGTCGTCGACGGTGACCGTTCCCCCGTTGAGCTGGGTGGTCCAGCGTCCATTGGGCGCGGCGCCGGCGGTGTAACTCTCGAAGTCGTCGCAGAACAGCGCCGTCCCGCAACCGCCCGCCCCCGCGCCGCCGCCCCCGCCCGAACCGGTGGTGCCTCCAGCGGCGCCCCCCGAGGCCGTGGTGCCCGCGGCGCCACCGCTGGCGGACGCGCCGCCCGTCGCGCTGACGCTCCCTCCGCTCCCCGTCGTCGCGGCGCCGCCAGAGCCGCTGCTCGACGCGCCCCCGCTCCCCGTGCCACCCGTTCCGACCGTTCCCCCCGAGCCGACCGAGGCGCCGCCCGTGGCCGAGGCGCCGCCCGTGGCCTGGCCACCGGTCCCCACGCTCCCGCCGCTGCTCGACGTCCCGCCGCTCCCCGGTTTGCCGCCACTGCCAGACGATGGCGGCGACGCGGCACAACCCGCCGCCAGCAGAACGAGGAGCGAAGTCAGCTTCGAAAAGCGCAGGGGAGCCATCGCCCCATTATGGCGGAAGGCGCGCCCGCGCGCGCCCCGATAGCGACGGGAGCCGCGCTCAGGGAGCCGCGGGCGGGATCTGCTTCTGCACGGGCGCCTCGAAGTAGCGATCGGCGCGATCGGGGAACAGCGTGACGATGACCCCCTGCCTTCCGGCGGCGGACAGCTTGCGCCCCAGCCGCAACCCGCCCGCCAGCGACGCCCCCGACGAGTGCCCCACCAGCAGGCCCTCTTCCTTGGCCAGCCGCTCGGAGACGTCCCACGCCTCGTCGGTGGGCATGGCGATGACGCCGTTCAGCTCCTCCGGGTGGTAGATGGCGGGCACGATCGAGCTCTCCATGTGCTTCAGCCCTTCGAGGCCGTGCAACGCATCGTCCGGCTCGACCGCCCACACCTCGATGTCCTTGCGGTAGTCCTTCAGCCGCCGCCCGGTCCCCATCACCGTGCCGCTGGTGCCGATGCCGGTCACGAAGTGGGTGACCCGCCCCTCGGTCTGTTCCCAGATCTCGCGCCCGGTGCCGAAGTAGTGACCGAGCGGGTTGGACGGGTTCGAGTACTGGTCCGGATAGAAGTAGGCGTCGGGGTTCTCTTCCACCATCTGACGGCACAGCCGGATGGCGCCGTCGCTGCCCTCCATGGCGTCGGAGAACACCAGCTCGGTTCCGAACGCGCGCGTGATCTTCTGCCGCGCCCAGGAGACGTTCGCCGGCATCACCAGCTTCACCGGATAGCCCAGCGCCCCGCCGATCAGCGAGTACGCCACGCCGGTGTTTCCGCTGGTCGAATCGATGATGGTCTTCCCCGGCTTCAGCGCGCCGGTGCGGATGGCGTCGCTGATCATCTGATAGGCGGCCCGATCCTTCACCGAGCCGCCCGGGTTCATGAACTCGCACTTCGCCCACAGCTCGACGCCCGGCGTGTCGCGCTCGAACGTGCGCAGACGGACGATGGGCGTGTCGCCGATCAGGTCGGTGATCTTCTCGGCGACGCGCAGGCGGGCGCGACGCACCTGCTCGGCGTTCGCCAGATCATCGGCGGCGGTTCGTGTGACATCGACGGCGATCGTCATGGGTCCTCAGTGTCCTCCGAAGCTCATCTCGGACGCCGAACCGCCGCAGGCGAAACATTCGGGTGTCCACGGAATGTCGGTCGTTCGCGGCGCCGCGTCGGCGCCGTCGCCTTCGCCGGAAAGCGGCAGGCGCAGGTGCCGGGCCCGTGCCTCGTCGAGGCGGGTCCCCGCCAGCAGCAACAGCGCCTCGGCCGCCGCGGCGTGCGCGGCGATGACGGCGGTCGGGCCCGACCCGGTGGCGGCCGCCGCCCCCTCCGCAACATCGAGCGAGACGTGCGGGCAGGGCCCGTGGCGACGAAACGAGACCAGGTCGACGCCGGCGTCGTCGGCGCGCACCACCACGACGGGGACGCCCAGCCGGATCGCCGCGCGCAGCATCGCATCGTCGTCGAACCCCGAGCGCACCACCATCGCGCAACCGTCGAGCGCCGCCAGCCATCCGGTCCCCGCCTGCGGCCAGGGGCGCGTCTCGAGACGCAGGTCGGGGTTCGAGCCCCGCAGCGCTGACGCCAGCGCCGCGTCGAGCAGGCCAGAACGGTGTATGAAGCGCAGCGTCCCCACGCCCCCCGCGCCCAGCGCGCGCGCCATCACCTCGGCGGTCAGATCGTCACCGACGACGGCCACCGTCGCCGCCCCGATTCGTTCTTGACCCTCGAAGCCGATCGCCGGCAACGCCAGCTGACGCGCGAACCGCGTGAGCGCCTCGGAATTCAGAGACTACCTGCCGCCCGCGATGGCGGGGACGATGGAGATCTCGTCGCTGTCCTTGACGGGCGTGTCGAGGTTCTTCAAGAAGCGAATGTCCTCGTCGTTGGCGAAGATGTTCACGAAGCGCCGCACCTGGCCCTTCTCGTCGCAGATACGCTCCTTGATGCCCGGATACTGGGCTTCCAGGCTGGCGATCAGCGCGCCGATCGTTCCGCCGGTCGCGGCGACTTCTTCCTTGCCGTTCGTCAGCTTGCGCAGCGGCGTGGGGATTCGAATGTTGGCCATGGGTCGGGTCTCCTTCAGTGTCTTCTAAACGATTTAATGTCTATTTCAACGGACCGCGGCCTGCAGCCTGTCGAAATCCGCCAGGCTGGGGCCGATCAGCTCGGGAACCGGCAGCTTCCCGACCAGCGGATCCTGCGTCTTCATGCCGTTGCCGGTGATGCTGATGACGATGGGGCCGTCGTCCTTGCCGATGCGCCCCTGCTCGATGAGCTTCAGGGTCGCGCCCAGGGTCACGCCCCCGGCCGTCTCGGTGAAGATGCCCTCGGTCTCGGCCAGCATGCGCATCGCCGCGACGATCTCGTCGTCGTCGGGCTTCCCGGCGAACCCGCCCGAGCCGGTGATGGTCTGCCGCGCGTAGAAGCCGTCGGCCGGATTGCCGATGGCGAGCGACTTCGCGATCGAGGTCGGCTTCTTCACCGGCTTCAGCTGGTCGCGATCCTCGAGCACCATGTCGACGATGGGCGAGCAGCCGGCCGCCTGGGCGCCGTGGATCTTCGTCTTGCGATGACCGCCCGCCACCAGCAGCCCCAGCTTGTCGAGCTCGCCGAACGCCTTGCCGATCTTCGTCACCAGCGAGCCGCCCGCCATGGGGACGACGATGTGCGCGGGCGTCCGCCAGCCGAGCTGCTCGCACAGCTCGTAGCCGAAGCTCTTCGAGCCCTCGGCGTAGAACGGACGCAGGTTGACGTTCACGAAGCCCCAGCCGTACTTGCCGGCGATCTCGGAGCAGAGGCGGTTGACGTCGTCGTACGTCCCCTGCACGCCCACCACGCGGGCGCCGTAGATGCTGGTGGCCAGCACCTTCGCCGGCTCGAGATCGAAGGGGATGAGGATGACCGCGGGCAGGCCCGCCGCCGCCGCCATGGCCGCCGTGGCGTTGGCCAGGTTCCCGGTCGACGCGCAGGCGACGGTGGTGAGACCGAACTCGACCGCCTTCGAGATGGCGACGGACACGACCCGATCCTTGAACGACAGCGTGGGGTGGCTGACCGAGTCGTTCTTGATCCAGACCTCGCGCACACCGAGCCGCTTGGCCAGCCGATCGGCGCGCACCAGCGGCGTCATGCCGGTCTGCATCCCCACCACCGGCGGCGCGTCGAGCGGCAGCAGCTCGGCGTAGCGCCACATGTTGTGCGGCCGCGACTCGATGACGGCGCGGGTCAGAATCTTGCCGATGGCGGCGTAGTCGTAGGCGATCTCGAGCGGGCCGAAGCAGAACTCGCAGACGTGGATGGGCGCCTTCGGATACTCGGAGCCGCACTCGCGGCAACGCAGGGCGGTCACGGTGACGGGGCGGATGGAGGGCACGGGGGCCGTGGTCATACGATGTTCCTCAAAGACACGAAGGGGCCGGGTAAGCAGCAGGGTCCAGCAGCCGAATGTGGGGGGTCGGCCCGCAGACCCCGCACGCGTGGTTCGGCTTGAAACGAATGGTCCGGAACGACATGGACGCGGAATCATACTGGATGAGGCGCCCAGAAAATCGAGGAGTTTCACCGGCGAGCAGCCGGACAGCCTCCGCCCCCTGCAGCGCGCCGATGACGCCCGGCACGGGGCCCAGCACGCCCGCCTCGGCGCACGAGGGGCCCACGCCTGGCGGAGGGATCTCCTCGAACAGGCAGCGGTAGCAGGGGTGGCCGCCGGCGGGAACGGTCAGCAGCTGCCCCCCCAGCCCCACGGCCGCGCCGTGAACGAGCGGCTTGCCGGCGAGCACCGCCGCGTCGTTGGCCAGGAACTTGGTGGCGAAGTTGTCCGAGCCGTCGACGATCACGTCGTAGCGCTCCACCAGCGCCGCCGTCGTCGGCTCGAAGCGCGCCGCGTGCGCCTCCAGCTTCACGGCGGGGAAGCGGCTCGCCAGCGCCTGGGCCAGCGATTCCACCTTCAACTCGCCCACCGCCGTGGTGGCGTGGAACAGCTGACGATGGATGTTGCTGGCGTCGACCCGGTCGTCGTCGATGACGCCGATGCGGCGCACCCCGGCGGACGCCAGCGCGAACAGCGCCGCGCAGCCCAGGCCGCCCGCGCCGATGACCAGCACACCGCCCCGCGCGAGCGCCTCGGAGGATCCAGTCGCGGCGGGCTGGACGCGCGCGGGGGTGCTGCCAACGGACGACATGAGGGGGGTGAAATATTACGCAAACCGGACGGAACGGCCAGCCCGGCGGGCGCGGACGTCAGGCGCCCCCGGCCGTCAGCAGCGCCTTTTCGACGGCATTCCACAGCCCCTCCACGTCGTACGGCTTCTCCAGCACACCGCTGAACTCGCGCGCCGCGTTTCCGATGACATCGAGGTCGTAACCGGTGCTCAGCAGGACGGGGACCCGGCCGCCGCGCCCGCGGATCTCCCGCAACGCTTCCACGCCGCCCATCTGCGGCATCGTCATGTCCATCAAGATGAGACGGATGGCGTCCCCGTGTTGCTCGAAGGCGCTGATGCCCTCCAGGCCGTTCGACGCGGTGAGGATCTGAAAGCCCCGACGACCCAGCGCCCGGCGCACCAACCGCTGCACGCCGGGATCGTCGTCCACCACCAGGATGATGCCCCGATCGGCCTTCGAGACCTTGGGCAGCGGCGGCTCGGCCGGCAGCAGCACCCGCACCCGTGTCCCCGCCCCCTCGACGCTGTCGATGCGGATGGCGCCGCCGTGGCCGCGCACGATACCGAGCACGGTCGCCATGCCCAGGCCGCGCCCCTGAAACTTCGTGGTGAAGAAAGGATCGAAGACGCGCGCCTGGGTCTTCTCGTCCATGCCGCTGCCGTCATCGGCGACCTCGAGGCAGAGGTACGGGCCGGGGGCGAGCGATTCCCCGGCGTAGCCTTCGAGCTCGCGCTCGGACATGCGCACCTGCTCGACGGAGATGACGACGCGCCCCACCCGTTCGCCGACCGACTCGGCGGCGTTCGTGATGAGGTTCATCACCACCTGGCGGAGCTGCGTGGCGTCGGCCTCGATCGAAGGCACCCCCTCCTGGAAGCGATAGTGCAGCTCGACCGACTTCGGGATCAGCGCCTTCACCAGCGTCGCCATCTCGCGAATCGTCGCCGGCAGGTCGACCCCCTGCAGCCGGAATTTCCCCTGCCCTGAGTAGTCGAGCATCTGCTTCGTCAGCTCGGCGGCGCGCCGCGCTCCCTGCTCGACCTCCTCGAGCAACGGCACGATCTTCTCGTCGATGCCGGGGCTGTTCTTGGCGAGCGAGGTGTTGCCGAGGATGGTGACGAGCAAGTTGTTGAAGTCGTGGGCGATGCCGCCCGCGAGCACCCCCAGGCTCTCCAGCTTCTGGGTGTGGCGGACCCGATCCTCGAACCGCTTCCGCTCGGTGATGTCGAGAAACGTCACCACGGCGCCGGTGACCTCCTGGCTGGCCGGATCGCGGAGCGGCACCGCGCGGAACACCGCCCACGACACCTCGCCGTCGGGCTTCTTCACGCCCAGCGTGACGGCAGGCTGGGGCTGCCCGGTCATGATCGCCTTCGTGACTGGATACTCCGACACCGGCGCTGGCGAGCCGTCCTCGAAGATGGTGACGCTCTCGAAGTCCGTGACGTACTTTCGCCTGGCCTCGTCGAAGCTGACGCCGAGCACACGGCTCGCCTCCGCGTTCGCCTGCAGGATCGTTCCGTCGCGCGCCACGTGCACCACGCCGCCCGGCAGCGCCTCGATCAGCCGCTCGCTGAACTCCCGGCTCACGCTCAGCTCCGCCTCGGTGGTGCGGCGCAGGCTGGTGTCGCGTCGCAGCTGCTCGTTGATGGCCGACAGCTCCTCGGCGCGCTGGTGCGCCGCGCGCTCGAGCTCGGCGTTGGCCTGCAGCAACTGCCGGTCCGTGCGCTTGGAGAAGAAGCCCGGTGTCTCGCTGGCAACGATCCGCTCGCGCAGCTCGGGATGCTGCCCCAGATAGGTCTCGATGTGCCCCTGGATGCGGTGGGGCGGCGCCATGATGAAGCGGCAAGCCTCATCCCCCTTGGCGCGACAGAGGATCTCCACCGAGACCAGCGGCTGCCCCACGCCGAACTCGCACCACCCCGACGAGTAGCCGGCGTTCATCACGCAGACGGGGCGATCGCTCGACCGCTTGGCGCTCAACCACGAATCGGACTCGAACGAGTACGGGTGGTCGTAGAGCATGTAGTAGTCGGCGTCGAGCGAGGCGACGCTCTCCGGCGACAGCTCGACGGACGCCCAGCCGGCGTGGGCGAAGTGCAGCGGCCCCGCCGCCAGCTGCGCCATCGGCTCCGCCACCCCCAGCCGCTCGGCGAAGGCGCGCGCGTCGGCGTGCCCCATGGCGTGGGCCACGTCGAACAGGAGGCTGTGGGCGACCGAGAGCGCCTCGGCCTCCTCGCCGTAGATGCTCCGCACCATGTCGTAGAACTCGACCGACATCGACGCCGCCCGCACCAGCACGTAGCGCTGGCCGAAGATCTCGACGATGCCCTGCTCGGGCGACAACCTCTGGTCCGAGAAGTAGCGGGCCACCGCTCGCTGGGCCTGCTCGAAGAGCACCGCGAAGTGATCGGGGACTTGCACGGTCGTCTGCATCCCGACCGGAGGATACCCCCAACGAGCCCGGCGCCGCGAACGGTCAGGTCGCTTCGGACGCGAACTGCGAATCCTGGCTGAAATAGCGCTCGCCGGTGTCGCACAACACCGTCACGACCGTCTTCCCCGGGCCCAGCTCGCGCGCCAGCTCGAGGGCGATCTTCACGTTGGCGCCGGCCGAGATCCCCACCAGCAAGCCCTCGCGGCGCGCCAGCTCGAGCTTCACGTGCTGCGCGTCCTCTTCGCTGATCGTCCGCACCTCGGAGATGACCGAACGATCGAGGATCTGCGGCACGAAGCCGGCGCCGATGCCGTCGATGCGGTGCGCGGCCGGCTTGCCGCCCGACAGCACGGCGCTCTTCTCGGGCTCGACGGCGATGATGCGGGTCTGGCTGTTGCGCTGCAGCAGCACGCGCCCCACGCCCGAGATGGTCCCGCCCGTGCCCACGCCGGCCACGAAGCCGTCGCAGCCGCGCGCGCCGAGCTGGGCCAGGATCTCGGGGCCGGTCGTGCGTACGTGCGCCTCGACGTTCGCCTGGTTGCTGAACTGCTGCGGCATGAAATATTCGGGGTGGCCGGCGCACAGCTCGTTCGCCTTTTTGAGGGCGCCGGTCATGACCTCGGCGGCGGGCGTCAGGTACACCTCGGCCCCGTAAGCCTTCAGCAGCGCGCGGCGTTCCAGCGACATGTTGTCCGGCATGGTCAAGATCAGGCGATACCGCTTCGCCGCGGACACCAGGGCCAGCCCCACGCCGGTGTTGCCCGAGGTCGGCTCGACGATGACCGACTCGCCGGGCCGCAGCCGTCCGCTGCGCTCGCCCGCTTCGATCATCGAGAGGGCCACCCGATCCTTGATCGACCCGCCCGGGTTGAACTGCTCGCACTTGCAGAACACGTCGGCCATCCCCGGCTCGACCAGCCGACGCAGGCGCACGAGGGGCGTTCCTCCGATCAGATCGAGCATGCTGTTCACGGCGGCCGCTGGCATGGCGCCGGATACTACATCCCCCGCGCACGAGCGTCGCCGAACAATGCCCGCCGGCACTCGGCGCGACGACAAAAGGCTCCCGGGCCGACCGGAACGCGACAGAAATGTCCGAGGGTCGTCCTTTCCGGATCGGCGGCCCGCCAACAAGTGCCGCGTCCGACCGGGACGTGGCAGCCCGAACGCTCGGCCGAGGAGTTGCAGGGCCCTGGGCGCATGCGAGCGCGAAGATGGTGGTGTGGATGGAGCGTGGGCCTGGCTACGGCGGCCGGACTTTCGGTCCTGGCGAGCGGCGCGCCGGCCCGAGCCTGCGGCGGGTTCTTCTGCGATCGGCCGCAGGCGAACGCCGGCCCCCCCATCGCCCAGGCGGGGGAGAACGTCCTGTTCGCGCTCGATCGGGATCCCGTCAGCGGCGCCGGCCTGGTCGAGGCGCACATCCAGATCAAGTACACGGGCGCCGCCGATCAGTTCTCGTGGGTCGTCCCGATCTCGTCGCTCCCCACGATCGGGGTGGGAACGGACGTGCTGTTTCAGCTCCTCGAACCGAAGACCCGCCCGACCTTCACGTTGAACTGGTCGGTCGACGGCACCTGCCAGGGGCAAGGGACGGACAGCTCCTCGATCGGGTGCGGCGGGTCGTCGTCGGCGAGCTCCGGCGCCTCACATTCCGCCGATGCCGGCGCGGTCGGCGGCGCGCAGCCCACGGTCGACGTCGCCTTCCGCGGCAACGTCGGCCCTTACGACGTGGCGATCGTGAAGTCGGACGATCCCACCGCGCTCGAGACGTGGCTCACCGACAACCAGTACTTCGTCTCGCCCGACGCCGCGACCATCATCGACGAATATGTCGCCACGCAGAACTACTTCGTGGCGCTGCGCCTGCAGTCCGGCAAGGACGTCGACGAGATCCAACCGGTCGTGTTGAAGTTCACCGCCGAGGAGGGGTGCATCCCGTTGCGCCTGACCGCGATCGCCGCCACGCCGGACGTGCGCATCAACGTGTGGGTGCTGGGCGCGGCGCGCGCCGTCCCCATCGGCTATCAGGAGTTCTCGCTCGACGAGGCGAAGGTCGACTGGATCGCCGGCGGCGGCAACTACGACGCCGTCGTCTCGGACGCCGCCAACGAAGCGGGCGGGAACGCCTTTCTCACCGAGTACGCGCAGGCGACAACCGCCGCCGTCAGCTGGTTCACGGTCCCCGGCAATGCCGTCACCCTGTTGCGCGCCGCCACCACCCCGGCCACGTTCGTTCAGCAACTGCAGGCACTGGGGCTACCACTTTCGGGACGGGTGATCGAGGTCCTGCGTGAGCAACTCCCGGAGCCGGCGTCGCTCGTCGCGCAAGGGGTGACGGAGGCGCAGTTCTACGCGGCCCTCGGTTCCTACACGTCGCCGTCGGTCGGCGGTACCACGGCGTTCAGCCCGAGCGCCGCCGCCGACGCGATCGACAGCGAGGTCCTGCAGCCGATGGCGAACGTCCGCCCGCTGTTCGTGAATCACCCCACCCTCACCCGCCTGGCGACGTTCATCTCCCCCGACGAGATGACGAAGGACCCGCTGTTCGTGGTGAATCCGTCGCTCCCCGACGTCTCGAACCTCCACACCGCCCAGGCCCACGTGCTGTGCGGCGACCAGGACCACGACCTGTGCAGCGCGCCGGTGCGGGTGGACGTCGCCCAGAAAACGTCGATCGTGTTCGCGGCGACCGGGGGCGGATACTGTTCGGGCGCGGCCAGCGCCTTCAGCCGGGGGAACCTCGACACGGATCTCCCCGCCGCCGAACAGAGCTGGCAGCGAGACGCCACCAGCGCCGGTACGCCCACCATCGACAACAGCGCCACCATCGCGGCGGTCCTGCGCGCCCACAACGCCCAGGTGACGGGCGGCGGCACCGCGTGCGCGGTGGCCCGGACCAGGCGTCTCCAGCTCCCCGGTCTGCTGCTGCTGGGCGCGCTGTACCTCCTCCGCGCCCGCCGGCGACGCTGAACGGCCGAAGCGGGGCATTTGTTTCGCCCCAATTTCTCACCGATCCAATTCGGCTCCGGCACCGTATATGAACTAGGCCCCATGACCGAGCCGCGGTTTCATTTTCCGGACGACGTCCTGCGCGCCCATGCCGTCGGGTCTGCACCTGATGCCACCCGCCTGGCGGTGGCCTGCCATCTCTCGTTTTGTGAGTCATGTCGCCGCACGGCCCGGGAACACGAGGCGTTCCTGCTCGCCTTCGGGGGCGGAGCGGCGGAGGGATCATCGGGGGCACGTGACGCTGGGCGGGCCCGGCTGCTCGCCGAGCTGTCACCGCAGGCGCCGCCGCCCGCCCCGCGCCCCCCGGCGGTACTGCCGAAGGACATGCCCGAGCTGCCGCCCCCTCTGCTCCATCAGCTGGCGCGCCTGCCCAAGGTGGCCTGGCAGCGGCTCATTCCCGGCATTCGCGCCATCGACCTCGGGTTCTCCGACGTGTGGCGAGCGCGGCTCATCTGCTTTCAGCCGGGAATTCCCATCCCCAGCCACGATCACGGCGGCCTCGAGCACACCGTCGTGTTCCAGGGGGGGCTCGACGACGAGAACGTGCACCTCGGTCGCGGGGACGCCGCGACGATGGCGGGCGGCGAGATCCACCGCCAGCGCGCCAAGGCGGGGGAGCCCTGCGTCGCCCTGATCGTCAGCGAAGGCCCGCCGCTACCATTGACGTTGCTCGGTCACGTCCTCCGCCGCGTCACGCGCAGCTGAAACGCGCGGGGGACTGCAGCAGTCCCCCGCGAGCCCCCTACGGAGCTTGCTGAGGTGAGCCGGCGCGGCGAAGCCGCGCCTCCCTGGAAAAGACCCGCCCTCCGGTCGCTCCGGCTCCTCGACAAAAAGAATCTCCCTCGACCAAAGTCTCTCGACCGAAGAAATCTCCCTCAGTCGAAGGAACCGCGCGACCGAAGGAATCTCCATCGCCCCGCGAAGCGGGGAGGGCCGGGGTGAGGGGCCCCACGCTACAACGACGGACGCGGGTAAAGCGGCGGGCGCTTGTGCTTGCCCACGGCGCGACGAATGTCGACATCCGACAGCAGCAGCGGCGGCGTGATGATCGACGAGGGAACGCCCACGAAGCCGAGCCCGCCTTCCTGAAAATTGTAGACGTCGAGGTCCTTGCCCACCGCCACGATGTCCTTCAACGAGCGCGGCACGATCCCCTCCAGGGTCAGCCCGCGCACCAGCTCCTCCTTGCCGTCGGCGGTGACCCGCCAGGCGCAGAGCGGCTTCACCGACGGGGCCGTGCGCCCGCTGCCCGAGATCGAGATCATCGACATGGCGTCAGCAGGGTTGGCCACGCCCGGGATCTGCGGATCATCGAGCAGGCGGATCACGTAGCTGGCGAGGCCTCCCCCGCGGCCGGCGCGGCGCATCTCCGCCAGCAGGGCCGCGCGCGACAGCCCGACCCGCGGCGCGCCCGGCTTGCCCGAGAGGAACAGATTTCCCACGGCCGCCCGCGGCGCGCTGAAGCGCGTGGCGCGGGCGTGCCCGTTGGAATGCGCGATCTCCTTGCGGGGAATGCGCGTCATCAGCAGCCCCTTCAGGATGCCACCGTCGATCAAGGGGACGCGCGCGGCCGGCACCCCTTCGTCGTCGACGTGATAGGCGCCGAACAGCGACGTCTTGCCCGACACGGCCTTCGTCGGATCGTCGACGGCCATCAGCAGGGGCGCCGCCACCTTCTGGCCCAGGCGATCGGCGAACTCGCTGCTCTGGCTGCGCTCCTCGCCGCCACCGGCGGTCCGGGGCGCCGGCGTGCCGCCCACGTTGTCGGCGATCAGCAGCTTGGCGAGCTGCGCCGCCGCCGGCCCCTCGAACAGCACGCTGGCCACGCCGCTCGGCACGATGGGCGCCGTGCGCATCGCCGTCAGCTCGCGCGCCATCCGCTCGACCGCCTGCTGCATCTCCGCGAACGGGGGAAGCCCCGCCGGATCGAGCGCGGTGAACGTGACGAAGTTCACCAGACGCATGCCGTCCGCCGCCTGCGTCTCGGCGACCACGTCCACGCGCATCGTCGCCTGCGTCTCGTCGGCCCAGGCGTTCTCGCTGGAGGCGAACCGGCGCCGCACCGTCGCGTAGGTGGCGGTCACGCGGGTGCCCGACACCTCGGGGAACGCCTTCAGCAGCGCCGACAGCCGGGTCACCGTGTCGATGAAGCTGCCGGGGTCGGGAACGGCCGCCGCGAACGGGATGACCACCTGCGCCGCCTTCTCGCTGGAGAAGTCGGGCAGATCCCCATCATCCTCGTCGGTGACCTGCCCTGCCGCGGCGGACTGCTTCTTCGCCAGGGTCTCGACGGCGGTTTTGTAGGCCTCGTCGGTGCGCAGCCACAGCTCGCGGCGGAAGGCCGCGTAGTCGTCGTCGACCGGCAGCGATTCGATGTTGGCGCTGAACAGCGATTCGCTGGTGTTGCTGTTGTCGAACTTCGGGGTCCCCACGCGGACGTCCGTGCGCAAGGTCCGCCCCCGGTAGGCGACGGCCCCGGTCAGCGCGCCGAAGGTGGCGGTGGCGGTCGCCTGCCCGACGTCGGACAGCGCGTAGCTCAAATAGTAGGGCCGCGGCGAATCGCCCAGCTTCAGGTCTTTCATCGAGCGCGTCAGCTCGTCGGCGAGCCCCCGCTTCACGGCGCCGTCGTCCTCGACGAACGTGTGCGCGGGCGGCAGCGTGATCTCCTTGCCGAACCCCAGCGAGCCCAGCGCCGCCAGCAGCGCCCAGGCGCGCGGACCCTTTACCCAGCTCTTCATGGCGTCCCTCGCAAGGCGGGCGCCATAGCGCGCAGGCTGGGCGCCGGCAGCACCGGCGGCTTGTTGTTCCCCTTGTCCTTGCGTTCGACCTCGATCTGCTCGACCAGCAGGCTGGGGCTGCTGGCCGACACGGGGACGTAGCCCGACTCGGCGCCGCACATGCCGTTGAACGTCTGCGTGTCGTCGCCGGCGGCCAGGATCTTCGTCAGCGAGGCGAGCGGCGTCCCCACCAGATCGGCGCCGCGCACCAGCTGATCGGGGTGCCCGTCCGCGAACACGCGGTACACGAGGATGGGCAGCACCTTGAACGCCTGCGGCCCGCCGCGCGTCGTGTTGGTGAAGCCGCCCGAGATGTCCTTGAACAGCAGGCCGTACGGCTTCCCCTGCCGCTTCGCCTCGGCGCGGAGGCGGCTGCGCAGCTCGCCGATCGACACGGCGGTGCTCGACTCGACGACGAGGTTCCCCTGGCGCGACACGATGGCCTTGCCCTCCTGCCGCCGGCCGTGGCCGTTCGAGTGGTTGAACCCGCGCGTGGGAGAGCGGCTGAGCAGGAAACCCTTCAAGATGCCGTGATCGACGAGGGTGGCGCGCGCGCCGGGGACCCCCTCGTCGTCGAAGCGATAGAAGCCGCTCAGGTCGACGCCCCCCAGCTTGCTCAGCGTGGGATCGTCGTAGACGCTGATGAACGACGGCATGATCGGCTGCCCGACCTTGCGCGCGAAGGTCTGCCCCTCCTCTTCGTTCTTCTGGCGGTGCCCCTCGACCCGGTGGCCGAAGATCTCGTGAAAGAAGACGCCGGCGGCCTTGCCCTCGAGGATGGCGGGGCCGATGAATGGGTCGGCCAGGGGGGCGCGACGAAGCGCCTCCAGATCGGCGATCATCGCGTCGGCGGCGCGCAGCATCTCCGGATCGCCGGCCAGGGTCGCGAACGACGTGGCGTCGAAGCTCTCGAAGCGATCCAGCTCCATGCCGTCGTCGGCGCGGGTGTCGGCCTGCAGGAAGACGCGCACATAGTTCTGCGCGTCCTCGACCAAGGTCCCCTCCGAGTTCACGATCCAGCGATCGACGGACGACACCTGTAACGTCACCTGCGAGTCATAGATCTGCGGGTGCCCCTTGAACCGCCGCGACAGCGCGCGCACCCGCTCTTCCCAGCGCTCTTTTTCCAGGCCGGCCAGGCCCAGATGGACGGGTGTTCCTATCCGGGTGACCGCCCGCTCGTGCGAGAAGTCGTCCGAAGTGTCCTCTTCGGCCGCCTTCAACGTCTGCTGCGTGCGAATCTTCACGAACGACTCGGCCGCCGTCTTGTAGGTGCGATCGGTGTCGAGCCAGGCCACGGCGCGGGTCACCGCCGCGTCGCCCCCCAGCGGCACCGATACGGCGTGACCGGACTCGGCGTCACCGCCGAAGTCGAGCGCGTCCGAGCGCAGCGGATGGGTGGAGTCGAGCTGGTAGCTCCCCACGCGCACGTCGGCATCGAGCAGCCGGGTGCGGCGCGAGGACGACTGCACGAGCGCGCCGTAGCTGGCCGACACGACCGTCTCGTCGCGATCGAACACCTCGTAGGCGATGAAGTACGGCGGGGGCTCGGCCTTGGCGGCGAAGGCGGCCATGCCGCGCTTGAGCTCGGCGTCGAGCGCGAGCAGCCCCGCCGGGGGCGCGGCGCCCCCGCCCGCCAGCGGATCGACCCGCTCGAACGTCGGCCCGGTCGCGGAGCGCGCCCCGGCCGGCGAAACGCCGACGATCGCCCCCGAGGTGGCGGCCCCGGCCACCGGCGGCGCCGCCGGGTTGGCGCAGCTCGCCGCCGCGCCCAGGCCCATCCACAAAGGCCACGCTGCCGGGCGCCACCACGCCCGGCTGGTCCGCTTCATCATGCGAGCGTCTTATACAAGACGCCGGCGGCCCTGTAACGGCCGCAGTCAGTCGGACGGTGGGGAGCGGCGCAGGTCGAGCGTGTGCGGGAACTCGGGATTCGGCTCGGCGAGCGGCGCGGCGACGGCGCCCGGCGTGTGACCGAACGGGAAGAAGCGGGCCAGGCGCCGCCCCTCGGCCTCGAGCGCGTTGGCCGGGAAGATGTCGTGAGAGCGACCGCCCGGATGCGCCACGTGATAGGTGAGCCCGCCGATCGAGCGCCCCGCCCAGGTGTCGATCACGTCGAACACCAGCGGCGCGTGCACCGGAATGGTGGGATGCAGCGCCGACGGCTGCGTCCAGGCGCGGAACCGCACCCCGCCCACGTGATCCTCGGGGCCCCCCGTCGAGGTCAGGGGAACACGGCGTCCGTTGCAGGCGATGACGTGGCGATCGTCGGTGGCCCCTCGCACGCGAAGCTGCACCCGCTCGACGGACGAGTCGACGAAGCGCACGGCCCCGCCGGCGCTCCCTTCTTCGCCCATGACGTGCCAGGGCTCCAGCGCCTGGCGCAGCTCGAGCTCGAGCCCGCGCACCTGGGAACGTCCCTGCACCGGAAAGCGGAACTCGACGTGCGGATCGAACCACGACAGGTCCATGGGAATCCCGGCGCGGCGCAGATCGTCGATGACGTCCGTGAAGTCCTCGACCACGTAGTGCGGCAGCATGAACCGATCGGTGAGCGACGTCCCCCAGCGAACGGGGGGCCGGGTGTACGGCTCGCGCCAGAACCACGACACGAGCGAGCGCACCAGCAGCTGCTGCGCCGCGCTCATGCGCGCGTGGGGCGGCATCTCGAACGAGCGCAGCTCGAGCAACCCCAGGCGGCCCGTGGTGCTGTCGGGGTTGTACATCTTGTCGATGCACATCTCCGTGCGGTGGGTGTTTCCGGTCACGTCGACCAGCAGGTTGCGGAAGGAGCGATCGACCAACCAGGGGCGCGGTTCCTGGCCGTGGCCGTGGCCACCGGACGCCTCGTTCAACTTGCGGAACGCGATCTCGAGCTCGTAGAGCGAGTCGTGACGGGCCTCGTCGACCCGCGGCGCCTGGCTGGTCGGGCCGATGAAGAGGCCCGAAAACAGGTACGACAGCGAGGGGTGGTTCAGCCAGTAGCCGAGCATGCTCTCCAGCAGATCGGGACGGCGCAGGAACGGGCTGTCCGCCGGCGTGGCGCCGCCGAGGACGATGTGATTGCCGCCGCCGGTGCCGGTGTGACGGCCATCGAGCATGAACTTGTCCGTCCCCAGGCGCGTCTGTCGCGCCTCGTCGTACAGGATCTCCGTGTTGCGGACGAGATCCTTCCAGTTGCTGACCGGGTGGACGTTCACCTCGATCACGCCGGGATCCGGGGTCACCTGCAGCTTCTCCAGGCGGTAGTCGGACGGGGGCGTGTAGCCCTCGACCCGCAGCGGCTGCCGCAGCTCGGCCGCCGCGTCCTCGACCGCGGCGACCAGATCGAGGTACTCCTCGAGCGTCGCCGCTGGCGGCATGAAGACGTGCAGCACGCCGTCGCGCGGCTCGATGCACATGGCCGTGCGCACCAGCCCGGCGGCCGACTTGCCGCGCTCCGGACGGATGGCCGGAGACATGCCAGGGGCCGTCAAGCCCGTCACCGACGGCGGCGGCGGCGCGCGCAGCGGCGCCGCGCGCGAGATGGTCTGGCGCCGGGGCAGCGCCTGACGGGGCTCGAGCGGATCACGCTCCACCGGGTCGTTCCGATCGCCGGCCGCCACCCAGGGCAACGCGCCGAGGGGAAGCCGATAGCCCATCGGCGAATCGCCGGGGACCAGGTACATGCGCTCGTCGCGCATGTACCAGCGGCCGCTGGTCCAGCGAAAGCCGTCGACGCCCGAGTAGACCGACTGCAGCGGCAGCGCGAAGCCCACCAGCCGCTTCAGCCCCTGCTGGAATACGCGACGCAGGCCGGCCCGATCCTGCTCGTTCTCCAGCTTGGAATCGAACGGATCGACGTTCGCCGGCAGTCGTCCTTCACGCCACAGGTAATAGAAGGCGTCCTCGAAGCCGGGCACCAGGAACGCCGGATCGACCGCCAGGTGGCGACACAGCACCTCGCCGAACGCGCGGGCGTGGGACTCGGTGGCCCGCTCGGTGTTCGCGGGCGCGGCGCCGAGCTCCTTCGCGAACAGCGACGGATCCCGCCACACCGGCTCGCCGTCACGCCTGAAATAGCAGGTGTACGCCCAGCGGGGCAGCGGCTCGCCCGGGTACCACTTGCCCTGGCCGTGATGCAACATCGAGCCGGGCGCGAACCGCTTGGCCAGCCGGCGCAACAGCTCGTCGGCCAGCTTCCCCTTGGTCGGCCCCACCGGGGCGGTGTTCCACTCTTCCCCCTCGCGGTTGTCGATCGAGATGAACGTCGGCTCGCCGCCCATGGTCAGGCGCACGTCGTCGGCCGCCAGCGCTTCGTCGACCTCGTCGCCGCAAGCAACGATGGCCTTCCAGGCAGCCTCGCTGTACGGCTTGGTGGGGCGCGGCGGATCGTCGATGCGATGCACGCTCATGCCGAACTTGAAGTCGTGACCGATCTCGTCGTCCTCGTGCTTCTTGTCCCAGGCGAACGAGCCGGTGATGGGCGCTGCGCTGCCCGGGTCGGGCGTGCAAGCGAGCGGGATGTGCCCCTCGCCGCACAGCAGGCCGCTGGTCGGATCGAGGCCGACCCAACCCGCGCCGGGCATGAACACCTCCGCCCAGGCATGCAGATCGGTCACGTCCTCGGCCACGCCCGAGGGCCCGTCGAGCGCCTTCACGTCTGCCTTCAGCTGGATCGAATAGCCGGAGGCGAAGCGCGTGGCGAAGCCCAGGCGGCGCAGCAGCTGCACCAGCAGCCAGGAGAAATCGCGGCACGAACCGTGTCCGCGGGTCAGCGTCTCGTCGGGCGCGAACACGCCCGGCTCCATGCGGATGTCGTAGCGCAGCAGCCGTTGCACGAGCTGATTCACCTCGACCAGCACGTCGATCGTTCGACGTCCGGGCCGCGCGATGTCGTCGCGCACCCGCGCCGCCAGCGCCGCCAGCTTGGGCCCGCCCGCCGACAGCTCGACGTAGGGCCCCAGCTCGTGCAGCAGCTCGGGCGTGTAGGTGAACGGCACCTTCTCGACCGACTCGTCCATGAAGAAGTCGAACGGGTTGATCGTCGTCATCTCGGCGATCAGGTCGACCTCGACCTTGAACTCGAAGCCCGGCTTCGGGAATACCAGCCGCGCTTGATAGTTGCCGAACGGATCCTGCTGCCAGTTGATGAAGTGATCGCCCGGGGTCACGCGCAACGAGTAGCCGGTGATCGGGGTCCGACAGTGAGGCGCCGGCCGCAGCCGCACGACGTGGGGTGAAAAGGTGACGAGCTGGTCGTACTTGTAGTGCGTGACGTGATTGAGGGCGACTCGGATGGCCATTTGATCTCGATTTCAGACGGGCGAGACAGTCACGTACTCACGGACCGGGCATCGGGCCGGAATACCTGGTGAGAGGTTAGGGCCAGGGAGGTTAACGGCACATTTCGATTTCGGGAAATCGGCGTAAATAGCGGCGCCGACCACAAACTGACGGCGGCGTCGAATTGTGGACGCCCCGCCGTCGCGGTCCGCCCGGGAAAGGGCCGTCATTGCGCCCGCTGACCGCGGCCCGCCCCTTGCTGTTCGTCTCGTCATGCTCTTTCGTCGCGCGTACCTCCGTCATCTCCGCCGACGTCGGGTCGGCATGGCCTACGACATGGCGAAGGAGATCGCCCGCTACGTCCCCAGGGACACCCGGGTCCTCGACGTCGGATGTGGCAGCGGCTACATCGCCCATCATCTAAGCGCGCTGCTGGGCACGCCCGTGCTGGGCACCGACGTGGGGGAAGGCGCCGAAGCGCCCATCACCTACAGACGTTTCGATGGCAGCGCCCTCCCTTTTGGCGACGGCGCCTTCGACGTGGTGCTGTTCTGCTACGTCCTTCATCACGCCCGCGACGCCCAGGTCCTGCTCGCCGAGGCGAGGCGGGTCCTCAGGCCGTCGGGTCGGCTCGTGATCTACGAGGACACACCGCGCTCGCTGCTCGACCGCCTGTTGTGTCACCGCCACGAACGCAACTGGCTGAGCCGCACGGGCCCCTGCACGTTCCGGCGCGATTCGGCGTGGCGGGAGCTGTTCAGCGCGACCGGCCTTTCCCTGCTGGTGGCGCGCTCGCTGTCACGCTTGCGGGACCTGACATATCCCGTGGCGCGGTCACTTTATGTCCTTTCTCCGGATCCCGCCAGAGCGGGGCGCTGATCGAGCGCGAAAGCGCGACGATTCGTGGGGGTTTGCCGGAAAAAGTTAACGGTACATTTCCATTGGGGGAAATCGTCGTAACAACGGCATCCCCCCTGATGAACCGCGCGCGCTTCTGTTTACAATGACACTCTCCGTTGCTCTTCGACCACTACAAGCCGATTAACGGCACCTTCGATGAAATGATCGACGCCGAGGGGAACCCTCGGCCTCACGCTCGCCGCGCGACCCGGATCCTCGATGCGCTGTCGCCGAAGGACTTCGCGCAGGCGCAGTCGCTGGCCGAGCTGTCGCTCTACAGCCAGGGGGTCACGTTCTCGGTCTACTCCGATCAGCGGGGCACCGAGAAGATCTTCCCCATCTGCCTGGTGCCGCGGGTCATCAGCGGCGCCGAGTGGACCCGGGTCGAGAAGGGGCTGGCTCAGCGCATCGCCGCCCTGTGCGCGTTCCTCGACGACGTCTACGGACCGCAGAAGATCCTCGAGTCGGGCACCGTCCCCGCCGATCTGATCCTGGGGGCGAAGTTCTTCCTGCCCAAGGTACGGGGCATCCGTCCGCCCGGCGGCGTGCGCATCCCCATCGCCGGGATCGACCTGATTCGCAGCCCCGACGGCGTGTTCCGCGTGCTGGAGGACAACCTGCGGACACCGTCTGGCGTCTCGTACGTCGTCGAGAACCGTCTGGTGACGAAGCGCATCTTCCAGAGCGCCATCGAGGAGAGCGCGGTGCGGCCGGTCGAGCAGTACCCGATGCACCTGGCCGAGACGATGCGCTCGATCTCGCCGGTCGATCCGGGCGAGACGCGCATGGTGCTGCTGACCCCGGGGTCGTTCAACTCGGCCTACTTCGAGCATACATTTTTGGCCCGCACCATGGGGATCGAGCTGGTGGAGCCGGGCGATCTGTTCGTCGACGAGGACACCGTCTTCGTGCGCACCATCCGCGGCCCCGAGCGCGTCCACGTCATCTATCGCCGGGTCGACGACGCCTACCTGGATCCCGAATTCTTCCGCCCCGACAGCATGCTGGGCGTTCCAGGCCTGATGCGCGCGTACGCCGCCGGCACGGTGGCCCTGGTGAACGCGCCCGGCAACGGCGTCGCCGACGACAAGGCGGTCTACCCGTTCGTGCCCGACATGATCCGCTACTACCTGGGCGAGGAGGCGATCCTTGCCCAGGTCGATACGTTCGTCTGCACGCGCCCCGACGATCTGAAGTACGTGCTGGGGAATCTGTCGAAGCTGGTGGTCAAGGCGGTCGACGAGGCGGGCGGCTACGGCATGCTGATGGGGCCGCAGGCGAGCGCCGCGGAGATCGAGGAGTTTCGCAAGCGCATCATCGCCGAGCCCCGCCGCTACATCGCCCAGCACCGGGTCGAGCTGTCGACCTGCCCCACCTGGGATCCGGCCACCGAGACGGTGGCGCCCCGACGCGTCGATCTTCGCCCGTTCATCTTGACGTCGCCGTCGGGGTCCTGGGTGCTGCCCGGTGGCCTCACCCGCGTCGCCCTCGTCGAGGGGTCTTACGTCGTGAACTCGAGCCAGGGGGGCGGCTCCAAGGACACCTGGGTCCAGAAGGACAAGACGTTGTGATTTCTCGCGTGGCCGATCACTGCTTCTGGTTCGGGCGCTACATGGACCGCGCCGAGAGCACGGCCCGGCTGCTTCAGGTGACACGCACCCTGGTGTTCGACGCTGACATCCCGGTCACCCAGTGCTGGAAGCCGCTGGTGATCGTGTCGGGGGCCGAGCCCACGTTCATCGAGACCTACGGCGTGGACGGCGCGGGCAACGGCGAGGTCGTGCAGAACTACATGACCTGGGACGCCGACAACCCGGTCAGCCTGCGCAGCTCCGTGCGCGCCGCGCGCGAGAGCGCCCGGGTCATCCGCGACGTCCTCTCCCTCGAGTCGTGGGAAGAGGTGAACGAGCTGTACCACTGGCTGGGCGGCGAGGAAGCGCAGGTGCTTTACCGGCAGAACCGCGAGCAGTTCTACCGTCGGGTCCGCAAGTCGACGCAGCTCGTGCTGGGGCTGGTCCGCAGCACCATGCTGCACGACACACCGATGAGCCTGCTGTGGATCGGCGCCATGCTCGAGCGGGGCGGCCAGACGGCGCGCATCCTCGACATGCACCCGCACACCATGACCCTGGAATCGGCGCACCAGATCGTCGAGGTGGCGCTGTGGTTGTCGCTGCTGCGCGCCTGCTCCGGCTACGAGGCGTTCGTGAAGAAGGTGCAGGGGCGCGTCTCGGCGCAGGCCGTGGCGTCGTTCCTGGTGTTCGACCGACGGTTTCCGCGCTCGCTGCGCTACTGCCTGCTGTCGGCGAAGCAGATCTTGCTGCACATCTGGCCCGAGGCGGATCGCCCGGGCCCGGGCCACTCGCCGTACGCACGGCTCGACGCCCTCACCGCCTGGCTGGACAAGCAGGAGGCGACGGCCACCCCGAACAGCATTCATGCGCTCTTGACCCGGGTGGTCGATGACACGGCCGTGATCTGCTCGGACATCGGCCGGGAGATCCTCGGCCCCCCGCAGCCAGAGCCGGCGGCCAAGCAGACGCAGAGCCAGTCGCAGACCCAGGAGACGGAGGGGGGGAAGCCAGATGCTCGGCGCGCGAAGCCCGAGCGAACCACAGGGAAGGTCGAGGTTCAATGAACGATTCCGCCGCCGAACGATCCAGCAAGCGCACCCCGGGCAGCATGACCCGGGTGGCGATGGATCCGGCCACCTTCAAGCGCACCGTCCTCGATCACCTGCTTTACACCTGCGCGCGCGAGCTGAGCGCCGCCACGCCCCGCGACCTGTACCAGGCGCTGGCCCACACCGTCCGCGACCGGCTGGTGCACCGCTGGCTGGCCACGCAGCGAACCTACGAGGAGCGCGACGTCAAGCGCGCCTACTATCTATCATCGGAGTTCCTCACCGGCCGCAGCCTGGGCTTGTGCTTGCTGAACCTGGGGCTCTACGAGATCTCGGAGGGCCTGGCGGCCGAGCAGGGGACCGACCTCGATGCCATCCTCGATCAAGAGGGCGATCCTGGCCTCGGCAACGGCGGCCTGGGGCGGCTGGCGGCCTGTTTCATGGATTCGCTGGCCACCCTGGGGCTGCCCGCCGTCGGTTACGGCATCCGCTACGACTTCGGCATCTTCGAGCAGCGCATCGAGGACGGCCGGCAGATCGAGATGCACGACAACTGGCTTCAGGGGGGAAATCCCTGGGAGCTTCCCCGCATGGAAGATGCCCAGATCGTGCGGCTGGGGGGGCGGACCGAGCTGCGTCACGATCCCGATGGCCGGCTGCGGGTCGACTGGATCCCGGCGAGCACGATCCTGGGGGTGCCTTACGACTCGTTCATCGTGGGCCACAAGACCAACACCGTGAACACCTTGCGGCTGTGGGCGGCGCGCGCCACCCGCGACTTCGACCTGAAGTTCTTCAACGACGGCGATTACCGCCGCGCGGTCGAGGAGAAGATCGACTCGGAGAACATCTCCAAGGTGCTGTACCCCAACGATCAGACGGAGGAGGGGAAGGCGCTGCGCCTCAAGCAGCAGTACTTCTTCGTGGCCTGCTCGATCGGCGACATCGTCCGCCGTTACAAGAACAAGCACCGCAGCTTCGAGCTGTTCCCCAAGCGGGCCGCCATCCAGCTGAACGATACCCACCCGTCGATCGGCATCGCCGAGCTGATGCGCATCCTGGTCGACGACGAGGGGCTCGACTGGGACCCCGCCTGGGCCATCACGGAGCAGACGTTCGGCTACACCAACCACACCTTGCTGCCCGAGGCTCTGGAGCGCTGGTCGGTGCCGCTGCTCGAGCACCTGCTGCCCCGGCACATGCAGATCATCTTCGAGATCAACCAGCGCTTCCTGCGCCGGGTGCAGACGCAGTGGCCGGTCGACTTCGACCGGCTGGGACGCATGTCGATCATCGAGGAGGGTTACCCGAAGCAGGTGCGCATGGCGCACCTGGCGACGGTCGGCTCGCACAGCGTGAACGGCGTGGCGCAGCTTCACACCGATCTGGTGCGGAAGAACCTGTTCTCGGACTTCAACGATCTGTGGCCCGAGCGCATCAACAACAAGACGAACGGCGTCTCGCCGCGCCGCTGGGTGCTGTACTCGAACCCGCGGCTCACGCGCCTCATCTCGTCGCGCATCGGGACCGAGTGGATCGACCGCGACCTGCGGCTGTTGCGCCAGATCGGAAAGTTCGCCGACGATCGCCCGTTCCTGGAGGCACTGCACGGGGTCAAGCAGGCCAACAAGCGCGATCTGGCGGTGCTGATCGGTCGGCGGCTGGGCCTCGAGCTGTCCACCGATTCGATGTTCGTGGCGCAGATCAAGCGAATCCACGAGTACAAGCGACAGGTGCTGGCCTGCCTGGCGGCCATCGCGTTGTACTTGAAGCTGAAGCGCGATCCGGATGCCGTCGCCACGCCGCGCGCCTACCTGTTCGCGGGCAAGGCCGCGCCCGGCTACCAGACAGCCAAGCTGCACATCCGCCTGATCAACGACGTCGCGGCCGTGATCAACACCGACCCCGCCGTGCGCGGCAA
>DASYCK010000037.1:0-7796 GCA_036500205.1 Polyangia bacterium
CCCGTAGCCGTCGGAGGGGAGGCCCGAGACGATCTCGGGCACGGTGGCCATGAGCTGCTTCTTGGTCGTCGCGTGCAAGCCGCAGACGTCCGAGAGCCCCAGCCGTCCGTCGAGCGCGGCGCAGAGGTGATCGCGGCGCGAGACGGCCACCGTCTCGCCGTGCGCCGTGGTGGTCTCCGTCGGCGCCGCGTTGGTGGTGAGCGGCGAGGCGAACAGCTCCGCGACCAGCGTGTTCCAGGCGTAGCCCGACGACTGGAACAGCGACACCAGCCGCTGGAACTCCGGATCGGCGGCGTCGCAGGGGCCCGAGTTCGCGTAAGTGCAGAGCTTCTCTACCCAGGCGCCCGCGAAGAACGGGTGCGCCGCCAGCGTGCTCCCGAGGTCGCTCATGCTGGCCACCGGCGCCACCACGCCCTGGAAGATGAACTCGCCCGGCTGGGCGGACCAGGTGGTGTCGCGCTGGTCGTGATAGTTCCACGAATAGTTGGCCGCGAAGATCGAGCGCGTCGGATCGAGCGTCTCGTGACACCCGAGGCACGCGGGGTCGGCGGCGTGCACGGCGTCCAGCCCGGGCGGCGGACTCTGGGGCGGCGTGGTGCCGTCCCGGCCGTCGACCGCCGCGCCCAGCGCCACGATCAGCGTCTGGTTCATCGTGACCCGCATCTGGTTGCTGGTGTTGGTCTGCCAGTTCGCGAAGAAGGCCGGCGTTCCGAAGAACCCCACCCGCGGGATCGAGAGCACCAGCGTGGTTGCACCTCGCAGGGTCGGCAGATCATAGAACGTGGTCGTCGCTTCGCCCGCCTTCGGCTGCCGGAGGGTCACCATCGTCCAGTCGGAGAAGTCGGCGCTCGAGAGCTGAGGCGCCGTCGCGCTGCCGCCGGTGGGCGGGCAGTTGCTGCCGTCGGCCAGCTTGTGGCCGTCGAGGG
Source organism: Polyangia bacterium (assembly GCA_036500205.1). GTDB lineage: Bacteria > Myxococcota_A > Polyangia > Fen-1088 > Fen-1088 > DASYCK01. The sequence continues at coordinate 927 of DASYCK010000037.1, forward strand.
TGCCGTAGAGCAGCCAGTGAAGGGTGAACGCGCTCGGCGGGTAGACGATCGGATCCATCATGCAGCCGGCGACCGACGCGCCGGCGGTGGCGACGTCGGGGTCGTACCAGTGCATGTAGTTGCCCGCGGCGTTGCTGACGTCGAGGGTGTCGGCGAGGGGGATGGCGCCCGCCGAGGCCTCGACCGTGATCTGCAAATTGGGGTTCGCCTTCTTGAAGCCGTCGGTCACCTTGCCGCTGTCGTCGACCTCCCAGACGTCGAGGAAGGCGTAGAGCTCCTTGAGGGCCGTGGTCATCATCAGCTGGTTGGTCGTCGTCGCCACGGTGAGGGGCTGCCCGGCGGCGATGAGCGCCAGCATCGTGCGCGCGAAGCTCTCCTCGAGGTTTTGCAGGATCAGCGGCGTGGTGGTGCCGTTGTTGTCGATCGCCTTGGGATAAAACTGGTCGGCGTAGTCGGCGGACGTGACCTGCGTCTGCTGGAACGCCAGCTCGAAGAACCGCCGCATCTTCTGCGTGTACTGCGGCAGCTGGATCCAGCTCTGGATGAGCGGCTTGAGCTGGGTCGCATCGGCGGTGACGGCGGCGACCTCGTCGGCCGTCGGCGGCAACCCCACCAGCAGGTTCTTCACCTTGGCGAGGTAGACCGCCGGAGGATCGACGGCGAACGGGAGCGGGCCGGCCTCGGCCGCGCCGCCATCCCGCGCGACACCGGCGTCCGTCGGGAGCGCGCCGCCCGCGGGCTTGGCCTTGCCGCCGCCGGAACAGGCGGCCAGGGCGACCGGCACGGTGGCCAGGAGGGCGAGCGTTGCTGTTGCGAAGCGCGACATCGATATGACGGATCAATTGTCGTCGCTGCCGACGATCAATGCGGTGACCCCTGTCACCACGCGAACGGTCGAGCTCTATCTGCGACCGCGACTTTGCCGGGCGGCGGGCGACTCAGTGCGAAGACCAGGCGCACAGGTGCCCGTCGCCCGCGACCACGATCCGCCCGTTGACGGCGATTGGCGCGGTCCACTTGTGGACGCCGCTGCAAGTGTCGGTGCCCGCGTAGATCGTCGCGCCGGTGTCGCCGTCCACGCCCATCAGCTTGGTCCCGTCGATGAACCAGACGATGGCGTTGTTCGTTCCGTCGGTGGTGGTGACCGCCGGCGCTGCAGGAAAACCCAGGCTGGCGTTGGCGGTGGGCACGCACCAGATGACCTTGGGCGCCGGAGGCGAGCCCGCCGGGACCAGCACCGACATCACCACCTTGCCCGTCGACCCCATCCCCGCAGGACACTGCGCGCCGCTGTTGGTGGTGAGGACGACGTAGGTCCCCATCGCCGTCGTGTAGCTGGCGAGCGCGGTGTGCACGATCATCGCGCCGCCGCTGGCGATGGTCAGCCGGGCCAGCTCGCCGCCCATCCCGCCCAGGTTCTTGGCGTCGAGGAAGTAAAGGGTCCCGTTCTTCGAGGTCGCCACCACCATCGGCTGCGGCGAGGGGAGATAGACTGGGCTCGAGGAGCTGAGATCCTCGTCGGCGCCGTCCAGGGACTTCCACTCGGCCGGGTAGTAGACGTCGGCGTTGCTGGTGCGGTCGACGGTGGCGAGCCCGGTCAGCCGCACCACCTCCTCGCTGTCGGCGTGGGTCGTGGTCCCGGCCAGGTTGTTCCCGGTGACGGCGAAGACGCCCGTGCCGTCGGAGGCCATGCCGCCCGCCGCCCAGATCGCCTCGCCGCGCGTCCCGCCGGTCACGAAGGCGCCGCGCGAGGTCGTGGACGTCGGATTGCTGGTGTCGATCGCCATCACCCAGCCCTTGTAGTTGCCGCAGTCGCCGTTGTGCCCGCCGTAGGCGACGTACAGGATCCCGCCGACCAGCGAGAGCGCGCTCCGCTGATTCTGCGGCGAGGCGGTGAAGGTCGTGTTGCCGGCCTTGATCGTCGAGACGTCGATCGGCCAGCCGCTGCGCTCGGTCCCGTCGTCGACCGACAGGGCGTGGACCTGGTGCGCGGTGATGGTGCTGGTGTCGCCGATCGCGCCCGCCACGTAGATGGTGCGCGCCGCCGCGTCGATGACCGGCGTGCTGATGATCCCGAGCGGCGAGATGTCGCCGCAGCTCTGACCGGTCTTGCTGGCGGGCGTCCCGATGTTCTTCGTCCACACGACGGCCCCGCTCGTCTCATCCAGCGCGAAGACGTCGTTGCCGTTGGTGACGGTGAAGAAGGCCCCCTTCCCTTGCGGGCCGTTCGCCAGGTAGAGCGGCGAGGCCCAGGTGTTTCCGGTGAAGGTCGCCGAGAACGACGTCTCCAGCGCCAGCTTGGCCGCCGCGGTCTTGGTGAGCGCCGGCTGGACGTACTGGCCGTCGCGCGACGGGTGATGGTTTCGCTCGAGCACCGATTCGTCGCCGGCCGGCGCGCCCGCCGCGCCGCCCGTCCCGGTGGTGCCGCCCGTGGAGGCGCCCCCCGCGCCACCGGTTCCCGGGCTCCCCCCGCTCGCCTTGGCGCCGCCGCTTCCCGGGCTCCCCCCGCTTGCCTTGGCGCCGCCGCTTCCCGGGCTCCCCCCGCCCGCGCTACCGCCGCCGGTCCCCGGGCTCCCCCCGCTCGCGCTACCGCCGCCGGTCCCCGGGCTCCCCGCGCCCGCAGCGCCGCCGCTGCCGGTGGCCGACTGGCCGCCCGTTCCCGAGCCGTCGCTCTTGCTCGAACACCCAAGCGCGACAAAGATCACCATCAGGCCCCAAGCGAGTCGTTTCGACACGCCCCTGGCGTGCCACAAAGCCGGCGAGACGGCTCAAGATTCGATCGCCGCGGCCCCGGAGCCGGGCGCCGCCTAGGCGGCGATGTTGGGGAGCGGCGCCTTGCTCGCCCCGGTGAGGCCCGGGTCACCGAACCCACTGAAGCTGGTGATGCCGAAGGCGTCGCAGACGTTGAGCAGGATCCGCTCGTGCCGCTCGGTCGAGTTGACGTAGCGCGCCCCCGAGCTGCCGCCCAGCTTGAGATACCCGGCGTTGCCGCTCGCCAGCACGAAGCGCATCGACTGCTGGTTGTGGTTCTGGGCGTCGCCCATGTCGCGCGCCCAGATCATGAGCGTGTTGTCGAACATGGTCGTCTGCCCGCTCGAGTCGAGCGGGTCCTTCACCGCCTGCAGCGCGTTGGCGATGTTGACGAACTGGGTCGCCAGGTAAGCCTCGAACTTCACCAGGTTGGCGTAGTTGGACGAGGCGCCGCTGTGAATGTAGCCGCCGTGCTGGTCGTCGTACGGCAGCCCGAAGCTGGACGGCGCGTTGACCATCAACTTCTGGTCGTTGCCGTACTCCAGGCAGGCGACGCGCGTGATGTCGCAGGCGAAGGCGTTGACGATGATCTGCTGGTGAATGAGGTTGGCTGCCAGCGCGTCCATGTCCCCCATGAACTGGAAGGTGCTGTCGGCCCCCGGCGTCGACGGCTTGGTGCAGACGCTGCCGCCCGACATGCTGGCGTTGAGCTTGTTCTCGAGCTCCTGGATCGAGTTGAGGTGCGCATCGAGCTTGGCCTTCTCGTTGCTGCCCAGCGTGCTCTCGACGGTCCTGATCTCCGCGCTGATGGTGTCGAGGATGCTCTGGCGTCGGGCCAGGAGCGCCGAGGCCGAGGTCCCCGTCGGCAGCGCGCTGCCGAAGACGGTGTTGAACGCCGACAGCGGCGAGCCGATGGTGGGGAGGTTGCCCCCGTTCGTCCCGCCGTAGAACTGCGACAGGCCCCCGTTCTCGTTGCAGTTGGCGCCCAGGAGCAGCGACCCGATCGGGCGGTTGATCCCGCCCGCGGCCAGCTTGTTGGCCACGAACTGGTCGACGGAGATCTTGATGACGCCCTGGCCGTAGTAGCCGAACCCCTGGCCGGTCAGGCTGTCCGAGGCACCGTGCCCGTCGTTGGGGTTGCCGCTCGGCATCCCCTCGACGAGGACGACGTTCCCCGCGATCGCCGACAGCGGCTGCGTCATCGCGCTCCAGGTCGTCACCGTGCCGTTGGAGGTCTTGGGCGTCCAGAGGGACGGGTAGGTCCCCATGCTGCAGAAGACCAGCAGGCGCTTGCTCTGCTTGCTTCCGGCGCGCGCCTTGCGCTCGAGGCCGATGTTGATGAAGGGCGCCAGCAAGAGACCGGCGCCCACGCTGCCCACGAACTGTCTGCGAGTCGGCATTGGTTACGTCGTTCTCCTTCTACTGATCCTGAACCCGGGTCGTGAAGTTGGGGGCGTGGATGATGGCCATCAGCGAGCTCTTGAGCGAGAACCCGTTCGTCTGCGACTCATTGTAGATCGCGTCATAGGTGCAGCCGTCCTGCGACCAGGAGCTCGACCCATAAACGTAGTAGGTCCAGTACCGCTCCATGCAGTGGGTCACGTCGCCGCTGCCGGCGAGAAAAGACGAGAGGCTGCCCGAGCCCGAGAGGCCCGTCACCATGTCGTCGTTCCCTTCCGGATCCGTGTAGATCGTGGCGGTGTCGAGGGTCGGCAGGCCGTTGTCGGTGGTGCGGTAGCGCCCCCAGCCGTCGTAGTTCTCGAAGGCGAAGCCGATCCAGTCCATCAGCTTGTGGCAGCCGGCGCACTGCCCCTGCTCGTGCTCGTTGATGAAGTGGTCGCGCGTGGTCTCCACCGTCGACGAGGGCATGAACGTCGTGTTGAGGCCGGGGGGCGGCGGCGAGATGTCCTGGCAGAGCATGCGCGAGCGGATCATGTGGCCGCGCTGGGTGGGCGAGTCCTCGTCGGGCCGGGCGTACCCGTTCAGGATGGTCCCCGTCGCCAGGAGGCCCGGATCGCGCGTGGTCTTGCCCGCGTACTTGACCGACTGGAAGGTCGACCCGCTGACGCCGGTGATCCCGTAGAAGCTGGCCAGGTCGGCGTTGAGGAACGAGTGGTCCGCCGTCAGCACCGAGCCGAAGGTCCCGGTCCCGTTGAACGCCTCCAGGATCAGATCCTGCGACTCGGTCTGCATCTCGTTCTGCACCGTCGACGAGATCTGATAGACGGTCGCGTCGTGGGCGGTGGTGAAGAGGCGCGGCAGCCCGAGCCAGCCGTTCATGAAGCCCATGACCGCCACCGGGTTGCTGGCCGCGCCGGAGGCGACGAGGCGCATCGCCTGCTGATCGATCATGTTCGACAGCGTCAGGCTGCCCGAATTGACCGAGTCGGCGGCCGAGAGGAGCGTGCTGTCCGGCGAGGTCCCGGTGAGCGTGTAGGCGAGCTCGCTGGCCACCTCGTACGGCGTGAGCGTGAAGGTGCTGCCGCTCTGCTTGCCGAGCTCGCTCCGATAGATGAAGTACGGCGACTGCAGCATCGCGGAGATGACCGCCTGTGCGCCGTCGGAGTTCGAGCTGCCCAGCATGAAGATCTTGGTGTAGCTGGTGATGCGCGCGTCGCTGGAAGCCAGCGTGGTGCGGAACGCCGCCTTCCCGAACGCCTGGATGAACGACGTCGCGCAGCTCGACGCCGGCGCGCCGGAGGTGCTGGACGCGCAGCTCGCGAACTGGGCCAGCTTGCCCGCCGAGGCGGCCCAGGCGGCGATCGCCTCGGCATTGTCCTCGAGCTGCGAGGCGTTCAGGTCCTGCACCAGGAGCGAGTTGGCGTCGACCGAGAATCCGAGCGTCGTCGGATCGCTGAACACGGTCGCCACCGGCGCCGCGTTGGCGGTATCCCCGAAGATCGTATGGATGCTGGCGGCAAACTCGGGGGCCGAGAGGCGCCAGAGCTTGCGCGGCCCGGGCGTGTTGCCGCCCTGGCAGGGATCGGGCGCCGCCAGCGTGCTCGGCGGGATGATGACGCCGCCGTCGGTGACGTTGGCGTTGCCGCCGGTGCCGGTCTGATCCGACCCGCCGTTCCCGGACGAGGCCGAGCCGCCGCTGCCGGACGACGCGGAGCCGCCGTTCCCGGACGACGCCGAGCCGCCGTTCCCGGACGAGCTCCCGTTGCCGCCGCTGCCGGAGCCGGACCCACTTCCACCCTTACCGCTGCCGGTCCCGTTCCCACCCGTTCCGGTGATGATGTCGCCGTTTCCACGGCCCGCGCAGCCAGCCGTGACGATCAGAGCGGCAGACGCGACTAAGAAGAGAGTGGACCGGTACATCAGACCTCCTGGGGGCCATCAAACGACGGGAGGCAGAAGAAGCGTTAAGCTGAATAACGTTATCGTCGGGGATTGACGAAATCAATCGCCGTTGAGCTTAATCCGTTCATTTCGGACGCATAAACGCGGTTGATTACCTACGTTTAAGCCGACGTGCGAGAAACACCTACTTTGTCGCCTTCCTCGGGGACGCGCCGGGTTTCCGCCCCATCGCCGGGCCGCTTCCGCCCGCCTACCGGAAGTCCCGGAGATGCTTCCGCCCCGCGGTCTGACGCGGGCCGTCCTTCGACTGCTGACACTCCACGCAGAGCTCGACGTAGGGCATGAGCTCGAGCCGTTTGGGCGCGATCGGCTCGCCGCACTCGGCGCAGAGCCCGAAGGACTCGGGGTCCCCCTCGATCCGAGCCAGCGCGGCCAGCACGCGCGCGAGCACGCCGGAGCGGTTCCGGTTCCGCGAGGAGGCGATCGCCTGCGACATCTCGGCCAAGGGCTGGGTGTCCTCGTCGTTCCCGACCGCCGTCGCCTCCTCGCGCGCCGACTCGGGCGCGATGTCTCCGGCGGCCAGGATCTCTCCTTTGAGCCCGAGCAGCTTGTCCCGGTGACGTTGCAGCGTGACGGCGTTCACGGCTTGATTGTAGATCGGGACCCTGAAAGCGCCCCCGCCCCCCCGATGAGCCTCGACCGGCAAAGCCGGTCTACGCTCGACGCGTTTCGGACGGCGCGACGCTGGCCCGCCGTCGGGCGGCCATCGCGTGGGCGAGCGCCGCCGCGACCACCACCACCGCCAGCCAGAGCAGC
>DASYCK010000038.1:0-39794 GCA_036500205.1 Polyangia bacterium
ACGTTCAACTGGCGATCGTAGCGGGGATCGATTCTGCGAAAATTCTCTGACAAGGGTCCTCTTTATCGAGCGCGGTCAAACGCGCTGCGGGTGGTCAATATAGCGCCAAAAAACCGTCCCACAAAGCAACGCGGGAGCTCAACTTCCATCGGCAGAGGGGCGCTTCTTCTTCAAGCTTTCGTAGGCCGCCGCGCGGAGGGCCGGATCGGGGGAGCGGAGCTGGCGGATGAGGGCGCCCCGTTCGAGCCGCCCCACGCTCCGGCGCTCGAGAGGGGGCCCGGCAGGCGGCGGCCCCGGCGCGTCCCCCCCGGGGGTACGCGGGCCGCCCGCGCGCGCCGCGGAGGCGGTGGGGTGGGCGTCATGATGCAGCCAGAACCGGTAGACCTTCTGCGCGCGCGCGATGCTGACCCCCATCTCGGCGACCAGATCGGCGACCGTGGGCGCGCGTGAGCCCGCAATTTCGGAAGACCTGAATCCGCGCAGGTACGTGATCAGCTCGCCGTCCGAGCGACGACGCCCGGCGAGCGCGCGGGGCGGGATGGGCGAGCCGGGCGTGGCGCCCGCGCGCGCCGCCTCTTCGTCCCGCAGCGCCAGGACCGCCGACCGCGGGTACCAGGCGGACGCCATGGCGCCGCGAACGGCCCGCAGCCGCCCCTGCTTCTCGAGCTGGCGAACCTTGAATGGGCTCGGGTAGCCGAGCAACAGTGCAGCCTCGGCGCGGGACACGTGATTCGACAGCCCTTCCGGGCTCGCCAGGCGGCCTCTTTTTCTCATGATCATGGATCGATACGCGGTTGGTATCGTCATCCATGATGGGACAGGCGTCCAGTTTCATCAATGTCTACATCAGGCTTTACATCAATGATAACAGCAGACATGAATCAGGCCGCCCCCGGGCCGCTACAGCAGGGGAATGCAGAGGTTCTGGTCGCCGGCGCCGGTCCGCGAGTTGTAGGCCGTCTGGGAGTCGGTGCCCCAGCAGTCGGTCCAGGTGAGCCCCGCGCCGTCGCCCGAGACGACGTCGATGTCGGCGCGCCCCTCGCCGGTCCCGTGCCAGTGACCCGCGAGGCTGAGGGTCTCCGCGCCGGCCGGGCCCATGATGACGTCCTTCACGAACGTGAACGTCATCGCCCCATCGCCGTTCTGGCTTCGCTGGTAGGTGTACGTCGCGTTCAGCGCGTCCATGGTCGGATCCAGACCGGGGATGCTGACCACGTCCATCTCCAGGCTGCGCGGCCAGCCTTGCGTGTCGTAGATGATCGACAGCGACATCAGCTTCTCCAGGCCAGGGAAAACTGCCCCGGCATCCCGCGCCGCTGCCGGCGTCAGGTCGATGTGGCCCACGCCGGTGCGCGCGCCCCCCGCCGCGTCGAACGAGCCGCTCAGCACCGTGAGGGCGCCGGCGGCCGTCCCCCCCGGCGGGATCATCATCAGCGCGTACGCGAAGCTGGCGGCGGTCCCCGTGGTCGCCGTCGTCTTGGTCATGACGAACTCGAACTGCCAGCCGGGGTTGCCGTCGGCCGGGCCGGGCCCCCAGATGCGCTCGTTTCCATTTCGCGACGTCGGATAGCCCGACCGGATCTGCTCGACCAGGGCCAGCAGGCCGTCCGCCGTCTTGTTCATGCTGGTGGTGACGCCGTTGATCGTCTGCAGCGCGTCGTCCTCCAGCGCGGGCCTGACCGCCGACTGACGGGGCGGCTCGACCGACAGATCGTCGGTCTGGGGGATGGCGCTGAGGTACTCGAGATCTTCGTTCGAATAGTTCCCGCATCCGCACAGCGCCGCCGCGCCGGCGAACGTCACGAGTAATCCGATCCTGGCGATGTTCATGTCTTTCATCACGGCCGACCTCCGAAATCGTACTGAAGGAACGTCGCGGCCTCCCAGTAGCCGAGCGAACGGTTCGTCTCGTCGACGTTGTAGAGCAGGTAGTGCAGGCGACCGCGCAGGACCACGCTGAAGCCGTCGGTCACGTTCACGCGCGCCCCGGCGATGAGCCCCGGCGACAAGGTCGCGAACGCCTGATCGGGCAGCGCGTGGTCGTCGAACTTTCGCGACATCAACAGCAGCGCCAGGCGCGCCCCCACGAACGGGACCACCGGCCCCCAGGCGCGTCGCCGCCACTCCGTCAGCAGCGACGTCGCCACCGACAGCTCGCTGAAGCGATAGCCCAGCGCCCCCGTCACCACGTCGACGCTCGAGCTGGTACCGCCCGCCGCCACGTCGAAACCCCACGCCCAGTCGCGGCGAAAGAAGTCGCGCAGCGTGAGCTCGAGGCCGGCCAGACCGGTGGCGGGGAACAGCCCCGCCGACGGCGCCGCGAAGATCGACTGGTACCCGCCACCGGCCGCCAGGCTCCAGTGCGACAGCGACGTCGAATCGCGATCGGGCCCCTTCACCGGATCGTCGGAGAACGGCGCGTCGCGCAGCAGCGGCTCCGCCAGCGCCACCAGCTCGCCGCGGGGGATGTCGACCTGGCCGATGCGCAGCCGGTCCGGTAGGCGGCGTTTGACCCGGTAGCGACCGGGCGCCAGCGCGATCTGCCGCGCGGCCCCGGCCACCTTCTGGATCTCGGCGGCCACGAAGCCTTTGCCGTCGACGAGAAAGTACGTGCCGGCCGGCGCCTCGGCGGGAAACAGCAGCCCCTCGCGTCGCGCCACCACGTCGGTCAGCACCAGATCGCCGTTGCCGGCCAGGTCGTAGCTGAACGTCGGGTGCTGCGCGCCGGCGGCGCTGTCCGCCGTGTCGGCCACGGTGCGATCGTAGGCGTAGGCGTACGCCTCGGACAGCGTGACCCGCCCGTCGCCCGACTTGTCGGCGCCCCCCATCATCCCCGAGGCGAGGTGATGCGAGAAATAGCTGCCGCCGATCAGATCGGATTCCTGCGAGTCCTCGTCCGACGCGCTGGAGGTCAGGATGACCACGCCGCGCGCTTCGCGCTGGCTGCGCGTGTCGATCTCGAACGCGGGGGCCCGCCGCGCCCCCTTGGTGCGGGTGACCGCGCCCGACTGGCAGGAATCGAAGATGCCGATGCGCACGTCGAACGGCTCCTGGGCCAGGCGCGCCTTCAGCGCGGCGAGCGGCAGCGCGCTGTCGCCCAGGCGAAGCGCGCCGTCCTTCGCGTGCCCGGAGTAGTAGACGATGAGCGCCGTCTTCTCGCCGCGCGCCGCCGCCGCGTGGGCGCGCCGTTCGGCCTCGCCCAGCGCCGTGAGGAAGTGCCCGGCGTCGCCGTCGAGCAACAGCACGGCGTCTTCGGCGCGCACGTTGCCGAGCCTGGTCAGCACGTCCCACACCTTGCGCGCGTCCTCCTTGGCGTAAGCGAGCGGGCGCGTGCCCGCGCCCCCTTGATCGTTCCCGGCGATCAGCGCGAAGCGATGGAGATCATCGGCCCGCGCCGGCGCGGCCCAACCAAGCAGCGCCCCAATCAGAAGGAGGCGGCTGAACCTGCGACGGCGAGACGACATGGCGAACACGGCAAATGCCTGCCAGCGCCCTCAAGGCTTGATGAACGTGCGGTGAAACTGATCCCCCTCGATCACCAGATCGGGAAAGTGGAGCAGATCGCCCTTGGCTTTCTCGAAGGACTCCTTGGCGGAGCGGGCCATGATGTCCAGCTCCATCGGCTCGTCGGTCAGCACCACGATCATCCGCTCGAGGCCGGCGCCGGTCAGCTCGACGCTGTCGGGCAAATATTGCAGCGTCGACGCAGGCGGCAGCGCCACGCTGACGCCGACCTCGGGATAGAGCCCGGTCACGACGCCCTTGTCGTCGATCGAGATGGCGAACAGGTAGTGACGCCCGCCGGGGTTGACCCCGATGCGCAGGCGCTCCCCCATCGCCAGCCGCTCGGGAGCCGCCACGGAGGCGTTGCGCTGGGGCCCGTCGTCGGGCGGGGCGATGCGAATGGCGACGGCCGGGCGGGCGTCGCCCTTCACGTGATTCATTTCCCGGGCCAGGTTCGCCGCCGACCGGGTCCGTATCTCGTCGAACAGCGGGCGCGCGGTGACGAACAGCGCGATGGTCGCCGCCACCGCCCCCAGCCCGAACATGCCCACGAACGAGAAGGTGCTGCTGGGGCGCAACCACCAGTGCTTGGGCGCGTCCTTGGCGCGCGCCGCGCGTTCCACCCCCGCCGAGAAACGATCGAGGGAGATCTGTTGCTCGAAGCTCTGCTGCTCCGCCCGCAGCGTCTCCAGCCGCCGCGCGCACTCGACACAAGCGGTCGTGTGAAGCTTGACGGCGTCCTTCTCGTTTCCCTCGAGCTCGTCCGCCAGAAAACGTCGCAACGTCATCTCGCCCGCGTGTCCGCGCGCCGGACCGCTGGCATTCAGGCCCGCGGCGGGCGCCGCTCCCGTCACGTCGGTCATGAAGACAGCTCCTCTCCGCTCAGCGCCGCGAACGCCTCGAGGCGCTTGCGAACGGTGGGAATGGATCGCCCCAGCGCGGCGGCGACCTCTTCCAACGTCATCTCGTCGACATAGTAGTGAATGGCGGCCGCCTGCGTCTCCGGATCCACGCGGCCCAGCAGCTGGCGAACGGCCTCGCGGTTCTCGAACAGCCGCGGGCCCGCGCTGCCACCGTCGAGCAATGCCCGTCCGGCTCGCCCCGTCTCGTGCTCGGCGAACTTCGCGTGCCAGGGGGCGCGCTCGGAGCGGAGCAGGTTCAGGCAATGGTTGGTGGCGATGGTCATGAGCCAGGTGACCGGCGACGACTCGCCCCGAAACCCGCCCCCGTGATCCAGCACCTTCGCGAACACGTCCTGCATGGCGTCCTCCGCCTTCGACCGTTCCTTCAGCAGGTAATGACAGCGACCGTAAACGCTGCCGCCGTACCGCGCGTAGAGCTCACGCAGATCGGGGGCGCTCGTGGCAGCACCCCCGTCAGGCCGAGACGCGCCGCCCGGACCGGAGGCCCGCTCGGCGCGCCCGCCCGAGATCACACGCAGGTCACGACGACCGAAAGCCATGAATCAGATTGCAGAGTACATCGCCGGCGTGAACGCGCACGAGGTTTCGGCGCCCCACATCTTGGCCGGATCGCCATAGCTGTTCGTGAAGTAGACGCTGAGGAAGTTCGAATCCCAGCACTCGTTGACGGTGGCCTGCGTCGCCGCAAGATCGCCGCCCGAGATCATCGTGTCGGCCCGGCCCGCGCCGGTCTCCATCCAGCGGCTGTGAACCGACATCGTCTCGAGCGCCGCCGTGGTGGTGATGAAGTCCTTGGTGAGCTTGAAGTCGAAGGCCCCGCCCATGCCCGGCGTGGCGCTGTAGGCGTACACGGCATCGATCAGCATGCCGGTGACGTCGTCCTTCACCTGCGTGAAGGTGACGCCGATGTCCACCACGGAGGTGGGGCTGGTCCGGCTGTAAGTGAAGGCAGCCGTCCCGACGTTCTTGTCGTGCTCGGGCAGCGTCTGCGAGGCGTTCCAGTCGACCAGGAAGTCGCCGCTGCCGTAGTCCGGGACGTTGTCGCGGCGGTGCGCCGTGGCATCCGCCTGGGTGTGGTTACCCGACAAGACCGTCACGAACGCCGCGTCGGCCGCCGTCTTCGCCTTCCCTTCGAGGACGTAGTGGAACTGCCCCTTCTCGACCCGGTTGACGGTGAGGCGCCAGGTGTTGGGTGACAGCGGCTCGGTGTACGGGCCCCACACGGCCATGTCCTTCGCCACCGACGTGGGCGGATAGTTGGTGACCGTCTTCACGATGGTCAGCACCGCCACGGTACCGGCATTGATGGTCGCGGTGATGTCGCGCGTGAACCGGTAGAACTCGGCCTGATCGCCGAGCAGACCGGAATGAATCACCGTGGTTCCGCCGGAGGCCGTGAGCGCGCTCGACTGGGACGAATTCCCGGGTACCAGCAGCGCCACGTCCGTCTGCTGGGGGACGCCGTCCCGAAAGTCGTCTCCCTCGTCCTTGGCGCAACCGGCGGTCGCCGTGACCACCGCCAGACTCAAAGCCAGCAACATCTTCGTCGAATCAAGCTGCATCGTGGGCTCCTTCCATGAGCAAGTCGTCGTCATTTCAACTTCATGGCCTTAGACACGGCAGCGGCCTGAAAACGACAAACGGCCAAAAATGCAGGCATTTCAGCCGCTTCGACGTGCCGGCATCGCCGGCCTCCGGGGGAGCCCGCGCGTCAGGGCGTATCGCCGGTGGGCGGCGTGAGCTGGATCGTGCCCGGCGGAAACTGGTCGATGCCCTGCGAAAGACTGCGTACGCGCTTGGCGCTCTCCTTGAACACGTCGCGCTCGCGGGGAGCCTTCGGTCCCCGCCGCGCGGCCTTCTCCCCGACCGCGGGCTTCTCGGCGGGAGCCCCCGGGATCGCGGGCGCCGCTTCGTTCACCGGCTCTTTCGCGGCCTCTTTCGGGGCCTCTTTCGGGGCTTCTTTCGCGGCCTCCTTCGGAGCTTCGGGAGGTGGCGCCGCGGGCGTGGGGGCCGCAGCGACCTTCGGCGCCTTCGGCGGTGCGACCGGAGGCGGCGGAGGCGTGACCGACGGCACGACCGGAGCCATGGCCGGTGCGGCGACGACCGGCGGAGCGGCGGGCGCCCCCACCAGGCCCAGGTAGCGAGCGACACCAAACGCCGCGCCGGCCAGGATGATTATCGTCATGACGACGGGCAGGGTCCGGCTCTTCTTCCGGCGAAACCGCTCGGGCGCCTCCTCGTTGACGGCCCCTTCCGGGATCGACAGCTCCTCGACGATGCGACGCGTGGAACGCTGGGGTGTCAGCTCACGGCTGAATATGTCGACGCCGTGCGGCCCCGAGCGCCCGGGCGTCGCCTCCCGCCCTCCCATTCCTTGCCCTTGCAGTGAGCCGGCCCGCGCCAGATCGACCGTTCGTCGCGTGAATCGGGGGCTTTCTTCCCCTTCCACGGCGGTCAGCTCGGCCAGATCCGTTCGCTCGTCGGCGAGATCGTCCTTCGCATCGGCGAGGACCACGGCGTTTCCCTCCAGCAGCGCGCCGCCGCTGCTCGACTCGCGATCCTCGATGAGCGGGCCTGCCCGACCGATCGGGGGGACACCGTCGAGACGGCCCAACTCGGCGAGATATTGCTTGAGCTCGGTCTGACCGACGCCGCCGAACTGCGTGCGCAGCACGCGCTCCAGATCGAGCAACATGTCGTCGGCGGTGGGGTATCGCTCGTCGGGCAAGAAACGCATCGCTCGCTCGATGATGCGCGCCAGCTCGGGGGACAGATCGGGGCGCACCCGGCTGGGCGCCTTGAAGTCACCGCGCTGCACCCGCAACAGCGTCTCGAGATCGGTCGAGCCGTCGAAGGGGCGCACGCCGAGCATCGACAGGTAGAGCAGCGTCCCCAGCGAGAAGACGTCCGACCGCGCGTCGATGGCCCGGCCCAGCGCCTGCTCGGGCGACATGAACGACACCTTCCCCTTCACCACGCCCGTCCCGGTCTGCTCGCGCTTGTTCATCGCCTTGGCGATGCCGAAGTCCGCCAGCTTGACCTCTCCGTGCTCGCTGATGAGCACGTTGTTCGGGCTGATGTCGCGGTGGACGATACCGAGCGGATGCCCGTCAGGCCCGCGCTTCGCGTGCGCGTAGGCGAGCGCGCGGCAGATCTCGGTGGCCACGAACACGCCCAGCTCCGGGGGCAGCGGCAGCCCCGCGGCTTTCCCGCGCTGCAAGACCTGGCCGAGATCCCAGCCGTCGACCAGCTCGAGCACCAGGAAATAGCGCCCACCGGCCAACCCCAGATCGAGCACCTGCACGATGTTGCTGTGCGTGAGGCTCATCGAGATGTGCGCCTCGTCGATCAGCATGTTGCGAAACTGGGGATCGGAATAGATGGTGCCGAGGATTCGCTTCAGCACCACCGGCTTCTGGAAGCCCTCGTGCCCCTGCTGGGACGCCAGAAAGATCTCGGCCATCCCGCCGTTGGCGAGTTTATGAACGACCGTGTATCGACCGTGCAGCGCCATGCCCGAAGCCCGCTCGCGAATCTAGCACGGACGACGGAGCATTCCGGGGGTGCCGATTCTCGGGGAAATCACCATCGTCGACGGCGGCGACCGACCATCAGACCGAACGCCCCCAGCACGAACAGGCTGGCCAGCGAGGCCGTCCCGTGGCTGTCGTCCACGCTGCAAGAGCAACCACCACCGGCGTTTCCCGCCTGAACCTTCAGGGCGTTGCAGGCATCACTCTGCGGCAAGCACGACGGTTGACCGCTGGGATCGACCTTGCACGAGTAGCAGAACGGACACTGTACGTTGCCGCAAGGATCGGTGGTGCATTCTCCGGTGGCCGGCGCGCAGTAAGGACAGGTCTTGCCGGCGCAGAGGCTGGGCAGACAGTCTCCTGTCGGCGGATCACAGTACGTACCGGCGCCGCAGGTGACGCTGCTGCAGATCGCCGACTGGCACTGGCCTGCGAAGCATTGCTGACCGGCGCCGCACGCGGGCGAACAGGTGATGGGGACGCAGGCCCCATTGGCGCAGTAGTCGACGGCCGTGTCGCAGGTCACCCCGTAGCATTTGTCGGTCACGCACGTCCGGCCGACGCAAGCCTGACCTGGCTGACAGGCCAGATCCGGGCTGTTCGAGCAGTCGAGGCACCTTCCACCCGAGCAGGTCTGCCCGGGGAGGCAGCTGACCTTGAAGCAGAGGTCGACGCAGCTTCCGGTGGCCAGGTCGCACTTCTGGTCGCTGGGACACGTCACGTTCTTGCAGCGGTTCGGCACGCAATAATTTTCGGTGCAGTCGTAGCCGGGAGCGCAGGGGAACTCTCCGGGGCGGCACAGCAGGGCGCAGGCGCCGTCACGGCAGCTGAAGCCGGTCGGGCACATGGCGGTGTTGTCGCCGACGCCGTCGCAGTCGTTGTCCTTGCCGTCGCAGATCTCGGGCGATGGCAGCACGCAGCCGTCGCAAACGACACCCATCGCCCCCTTGCAGACGAGGCGGCCGGCCCGGCACATTCCCTGACCGACCTGAGCGGCCGTCAGCCCCGGGCACAGACACGAGTCACCCACGCCAGGAAACATGCCGTCGTCGATGACGCCGTTGCAGTCGTCATCGAGCCCGTTGCAGATCTCCGTCTGCGGGTTCGAGGTGGCCGTGCAGACGATCTTTCCCCCCATGCAGATGGTGGTGCCCTTCGTGCAGCCCTGTCCCTGGATGCCGCAATCGACGCCCACGCCCGGCAGCGGACCGTCGTCGATCTGACCGTTGCAGTCGTCGTCGACCCCGTTGCAGATCTCCGGGCTGATCGGCGCATCACCCAGGTTGCAGGTGACGGTGGTGTGGTCGGGCGAGCATTCCTTGATGCCGATGCGGCGGCAGCTTCCCGTCAGGCCGTTGTCGCAGGCGCCGCCCACGTCGAAACCTTCGTCCACGTCGCCGTTGCAGTTGTTGTCGATGCCGTCGCAGATCTCGGGTGGAATGGGGCAGCCCGCGCCCTGGCCACAGGCGTTCAGGGGGAAGCCCTCGTCGATCATGCCGTTGCAGTTGTCGTCCTTGCAGTTCGCCACCTCGACGGCGCAGTGCGCGGCGGCCGTGCCCAGCAGGTTGTCGGGCGTGTTCGGATCGGTCGTGCTGTACGCGCACATGTTCGACACGCCCTCGTCGATGATGCCGTTGCAGTTGTCGTCCTTGCCGTTGCAGACCTCGGACGGCGGCACGGTCGAGGCGATGATGCCGACGATGGCGGCCTTGGCGGCGTTGGCGTCCGCCAGCGAGACGCGGATGGCGGCGGTCGTTCCGCCGGCGTTCGCGATGCGATCGGCGGTGGCGAGCTGCGCCGTCGACAGGCCTGTGTCCGTGACCAGATAGGTCTTGATGCCCGAGGTCTTGAACAGCTGGCAGGCCTGGGCGACCGGGTTGAACTGATCGTAGTTGCCACCACCGCTGCAGTTGGTGACGTTGAACGTGTTGTCGGGCGGCGTCACGTCATCGCAGGTGTCGGCGCCGTCCGTCAGCATGATGACGACGTTTTGCCGGCAGCTGGCGCGTGGGTCGTGCGGCTTCACGACGCCGTCGAAGTAGACTCGAGAATAGAAAAACGATCGACCGAGGGGCGTGTAGCCGAGCGCGTGAAGCTCGGGATCGGTCACCGCTCCGGTGGCGGTGGGGAGCTCGATGTTGTCGATCCACTTGTAGATCGCCGGGATGTTTCCGTCGGCGGGATCGTAGTTCGCGGTGGTCGGTGTGACGCCGGGACCCGCCGTCGTGACGCCCACCCGAAGCACCTGCGCGGCGCCGGTGTCGAACCACGTTCCGTAGGTGGTCTCGTTGTTCAGGTTGCTCGACATCAGGCAGCCGTTGCCGAAGCCGGTGGCGCTGTGGTTCACCTCGCCGCCCATCACGCGAAAAGGCGTGGTGACGGTCTGCGCGGGGCTCGCCTGGTAGTGACCGAACGGTTGGGCGACCGCGTTGGTCGCGCAGGTGTTGACGTAGGCCGTTCCCTGCACGAGGGGAAACGACATCAGGCCGAAGTTCGCCTCGTCCGTTCCCACCTGCTGGAGCGCCGAACGCAGGGCCTGCTTCAAATTGTAGATTCGGCTGGTGGCGTAGTTGGGATTCTGCGTGGTGGTGCAGACATTCGGCCCTTCTCCCACCGCCGTTCCGTTCCCGTTTTCGGCCATCGACCCGGAGGTGTCGAAGATGAACATGATGTTCGGCCGCAGCGACTGGGCTGACGCGGGCGCAGCCACGCTCGCCATCGAGGCGGACACCAGTGACGACAGACCCACCAAGCGGGCGACCATTCCAACTGCCGAACGAGCTTTCATCTTTTGAACTCCCCTCGGACACACGGTGACGCCGCGGACCGAGGTCATTGAACCTTTTGAGAAAAAGCCAAGATTTCCGAGAGCCGCATTTTAGTCCAGAGCGGGGAAAAACAGTAGAGGTCACTCCGTCTGGCCGGATCGACCCACCCGGGCCTTCTCGCGCGTCAGGTAGCCCACCAAAACGACAGCTTGACCAGCAAGATGTCGACGGCGGGAACGCGGCCCACGTCGGCCGCCCGTAACGCCGCCGCCTCGCCCGGCAGCAGTCCCACGGCGGGGGCCTGCGAGCGGCTGTAGACGACGAACAGCGTCGAGCCGAGCCGGTACTCCCAGCGCAGCACCACGTTCATGTTCAGGGCCGCCTGCTCGACGTCGGCGTCCAGGGGAACCGTGGTGGTGGGCACCAGATCGGCGATGTGAATGCGCCGCCCGTTCTCCGCCGGGGAGGTGGAGAAGCCGTAGTAGTGATCGGCGGTGAGAAACAGCTGCGCGTACGTCTGCAGGGACAGCCGGGGCGTGAAGGTGTAGCTGGCCCGCAGGGTGGCGCTGGCGCTGCTGGCGCGCAGCCGCCCGAACAGGTGGTCGGGATCGCCGTCCAACGCCGGCTGCATGGCCGCGTTCAAGACGTACCGGGGCTCGCCGCGCGTGTAGGCCAGCAAGGGCGTCAGGTCGATCTCGAGCTGCGACAGCGGGCGCACCGTCACGGTGGTCTGCGCGTTGACGAACAGGCCCGAGTCGAGAAAGCGCGTCTCCCCCTTCAGATCGACCGACAGCAAGCGCAGCGGATCCGTGGACACCTCCAGCTTGCCGCCCACGAACAGCGCCCGTTCCAGGGCCGCCCCCGTTCCCACCTCGCGGTCGTCGAAGCGTCCCCGCTCCAGCTCGGCCGACAGATGCAGGATCCAGAAGTTGCGCAAGCGCGTCGTCACGCCCAGCTCGACCAGGGTTCCCAGGTCCAGACCGTCCAGGCTGCGATCGCTCGTCACGTCGAGGCGCGCGTGCCTTTCCAGCGTCAGCGCCCCGGGGTCCAGCGAGCGCAGCTCGAAGCCCCCTTTCAGCTCGTGGAGATTTTGCCGCTGCATGAAGCCCAGATCGTTGAAGGTCAGCCGCCTGCCGATCCCCATGTACGTCAGATCGGCCAGCACCGGGCTCCCCCCCTCCTTCGCCAGGCGAAACCATCCCGCGGCGCCATGATCGCCCGAGCCGATGGCGGTCCCGTCGAGCTGCACCTCGGTCTGGCCATGCTCGACGAGCCCTTCCACCACCTGCCCCGACGCCAGATAGTCGCCGCCCCCGAACCGCCACAGCGCATCGAGCCCGCCCACGTACGCGTCGCGAAAGCAGCGCGCCGCCGGATCGGTGGTCGTGACGCCCGACGGACAGGTCTTGAGCTGGCCCGTCTGCTCGAAGCGGGAGGTCGCCGTGCCGATGATTCCGAGCTGCCCGGAGCCGCCCAGATCGCGCCGCAAGCGCAGCACGTTGAACGCCGTCAGCGGCTCGGCGGCGCGCCTCTGCGCGGGCCCCCCGCCGGCCGGCAGCACCTGGTAGTCGTTGCGCGACGTCAGCGCCGAGAACGTCCCCAGCGTCCAGGAGTCCCCCAGCCGACCGACCAGCTTTCCCGCCCCGTAGATCGTCGCGGACTCGGGCACGCGCACGAACCGCTCGGTCGTGCCGCCGCTGGCGCTCCCCTGAAGGGTCGGCGTGGCGGGCGAGGCGCCGATGCGGCGCGAATAGAACAGCGGCAACGGGGTGATGAACTGCTCGGCCCCCTCGAGAAAGAGGGGGCGTTTCTCCGGATAGAAGATCTCGTAGTGGGACAGGAAGTTGAACGTCAGCTCGTCGGCCTCGACCTGCGCGAAGTCGGGGTTCACGGCCCCGTCGAACGTGATCGACGGGGTCAGGTGCAGCTTGAGATCGAGCCCGGCCGACGCGCCCGTGTCGAAGCCGCTGGCGGCCACCGTGGGATCGGCGCCCAGACGACGCTCGCGTCCCAGCACGAAGGGGCGCAGCTCGAGCGGCGCGCCCGCGCGCAAATTCTTCAGATCGTCGAGGCGTCCGAAGTGGGCGATGGGCGTCGCGGCTTCGCGGGGAATGAACGGCCAGATGTCGGTCTCCTGCCGGGCGGCGATGAATCGCTCCACCGAGAATCCCCAGCTCTGCACGGGCACATCCGACGCGAACCGCAGAATGCGCAGCGGGATCCGGAGCTCGGCGGACCAGCCGGTGGCCGTACGCGCCGTCCACGCTTCCCAGTTCTCATCCCACTCCATGCTGGTGATCGAGCCGGTCGGCGTGTCTCGCGAGGTGCCGTCGACGACCACGCCCGCGACGTTCACCGCGAAGAACGCCGCCGTCCGCCCGTCACGCCGGCTGTCGACGCTGAACCAGACCCAGTCGCTCTCCGAGTCCTGATCGCGCCTGGTCAGCCGACCGATGACGGGGGTTCGCGTCTGCGTGCAATCGATCCCCAGATAGATCGCGACGTCGTCGTAGAGCACCCGCATCGTGGTCGGCTCGGAAGGCTCGGCGCCGCCCACGGGCGACTGCTGGGTGAAGCCCGACGTGCCCGGGGCGGTCGCCCACACGGGGTCGTCGACCCGGCCATCGAGGGTCGGCGGCTTGGCGATCCGAACGGCGGTGATGGCGCGGGACTCGCCCGCGGGGCGCGAATCGGGCGTGGCGGTCGGCGGTGCCGGCTCGCTCGATTCGCCCGCCGCCGCGAGGCGACCTGTCGCGAGAATGACTGCCAGGGCAGCGGCGAATGACGGACGACGATCCACGGGCCCGGCGACTCTATCGCGGGGCCCGTCGAGGGCACAGAAATTAGGGCGGCGGCGTCAGCAGCGGCGCCGACGGCGCTTTCCGATCGCCGCGAGGACGGCCATCGAGAAAATGCCGGCCGACCAGAACGGCGAATCGACGCCCGTCCCGGTCCCAGTCCCCGTCGAGGAACACTGGCATCCGCCGTTCACCGCGTTCTCCACTTGCCCCCCGCCGCTGCCCGACGAAGACGCGGTCCCTCCCGAGCCTTGCCCGTTCGCGCCGCCGCTGCCTTGGCCGCCGCTGCCTTGACCGCTGTTGCCACCGGTCGACGAAGCGCCGCCGGTCCCCGCGCCGCTCGTGCCGCCGCTGCCGGCCGCCGGACGCCCCCCCGTGCCGGAGGCGCCGCCAGAGCCCGCGGCGACGCCGCCGCTGCCGGTCACCCCGCCGCTGCCTCGCGCGCCGCCGCCGCCGCCCCCACGTCCCGCCACGCCCGAGCCGCCCCGTCCCGCCGTGCCCGTGGCGCCGCCGGTCGCCGTGGCGCCACCGGTCGACGTGGCACCGCCGCTGCCGGGGGGGCTCGCGCCGCCCGTCCCGGACGCGCCGCCCGCTCCCGGGAGCGTGGCGCCGCAAGATTCCGGTCCCGGCCCGGGGGCCGTGAACGTCGTTCCGTCGAGGCAGAGCGGGGCGCCGGTGCCGCCATCGATGGTGACGGTCACGGTGGCCTGCGTGGCGCTGACGGCGGTCGCGGTGATGCTGACCCCGCCCATCGGATCGGTGAACGTGCTGCCGACCGGCAGGGCGGCGTCGTTGAACGCGCGCGAGCCGGTGGTGGTGGGCGTCATGTCGAGCAGGAACGTGTGCAGCCCCTTTTGCGTACGGCTGTGCACGTCGTCGGCGGCGTGAATCAACAGCATGGGCGTCAGCGCCGTGCGATTGCCCACCGTGCCGTCGAAGTCGACCGGCGTGCGCAGCTCGACGTAGTAATAGGCCAAGGTCTCGGTGGTGGCCGTGCCGCCGCCGCCCGCCGGACGGTTGAACGTCCGGACCTTGGGCGCCTTGATCTTCAAGAACTGCGCCCCGTCGCAGCGGTTCTCGAACGGCAACAGGGTGAACGAGCCGCTCGACGTGATGGCGACGCCGTTGCAGCCGCCGAACCAGCCCTGATACGTCTTCTGCCAGGCGTTCATGTGGCGGCAGCCGTTCCCCATGGGATCGAACAGGTCGCCGTATTCGCTGGCGGTGCAGCTGTTGGGATCGTCGGCGAACGAGGCGCCCGGACAGGCCAGCGACGACGAGTGCTGCATGCCGAAGTTGTGGCCCGGCTCCTGGACCAGCACGACGCAGTTCGTGGAGGCGTTGTACCAGGTGTCCTTCGACGGCTTGTCGGCCGTGCCGAGCGAGGCCAGCCCCGACCACATGCAGGCGGTCTGATTGGTGCCGAAGTACCACAGGTAGTGCTGGAACGTCCCCGGAATCATGGCGCGCAGATCGTTCGCGAGCTGGCCGGGCCCCGTGCTGTTGCTGCTGGTGGAGCAGCCGTTCAGCGTGTACGAGATGGGCCCGAACACCTGGGTGGTGATGTCCTGCTGGCCGTACGAATCGTTGACGTAGTAGTTCCGGATCGAGTCGCTGTTGCTGATCATGCGACCGAGCACGGTGGCTTCGTCGATGGCGGGATTGAACCCGCCACCGAGGTCGACCAGCACGAAGGCGAAGGCGCGCGGCGCGTACGGCGCCCCCGCCTGCAGCGCGGACACGCGCTGCTCGAGCGGCGGCGAGACCGTACGAAACGACGTGACCCGCAGCCCGTCGGGCGAGTCGGTCCCCCAGACCTTCAGCTCGGTCCCCGGTTGCAGATCGGTCTCGTGTGCCACGGCGGCCTGATCGAACAGCAGCGGACGTTCGACGCCCGACGGCGCGCGCAGCGCGTAGTGCGTCTCGCTATGACCGTCGGCGCTGTCGGCGATGTAGATGGCGAGCTCGCCCCGCAGGGCGCCGTCGTCGGCGTTCAGGCCCTCACCGGGCGCCCCCAGCTCGCCGCAACCGGCGGCCAGCAGCGCCGCGCTGAAGACCGTGACGAGCGCTGCGACCATGCGAGACGTTGCGACCGAGACGGCGACGCCTCGCTGAGCTTCGAGTTTCATGCGGGGAAACCTCTTCGGCGGGCGAGAGAAGTCCGGAGGCTCGTGGGGGGACGAGCGTCCGAAAGGCTGAGACGAGTCCCGCGATCAGCGCGAGACGAACGGGTAATGGTCCCCGATCGGTCCAGGCCCGTCAACGGAGGCGCGCGGGCGACCTCCACCCACATCGCTCCAGCGTAGAGCAGGGAGGCGGCTCGCTGCCGCTCGCGCCTCCCCGCACCCCACCTCGCTGCGGCGGCGCAGCCGCCTCCGCTCGCGCTTGCCTTCGGCCGGAACCTTCGCACCGTGCGAAACTTCTCGAGGGTAGTAGCTCACAGCGCGTAAGGAGGCCGCTGAATTCCCGCCTCGGTGACGATGGCCGTCACCAGCCGCGCCGGCGTCACGTCGAAGACGGGGTTGCGCACCTCGACGCCCACGGGCACGTGGCGCCTCCCCGCCCACACCGTCACCTCGTCGCCCGACCGGCTCTCGATGGGAAATGCCGCGCCGTCGGCGGCGCCCCGATCGAGGGTGGTGGTCGGCGCCGCCACGTAGAACGGCACACCGAACGTCGACGCCGCCGCGGCCACGCCCACCGTGCCGATCTTGTTCGCCACGTCGCCGTTGCTGGCGATGCGATCGGCGCCCACGATGACGGCGGCGATCTCTCCCCGCGACAGGAAGTGCCCGGCGGCGCCATCGACGATGACCTCGACGGCGATTCCATCCTGGGCCAGCTCCCAGGCGGACAGCCGCGCCCCCTGCAACCACGGTCTCGTCTCGTCGCACAGCACGCGCAAGCGCTTTCCCTGGGCGTGCGCGGCGCGAATCACCCCCAGCGCCGTGCCGAAGCCCGCGGTGGCGAGCGCCCCGGCGTTACAGTGCGTGAGCACGGTCCCCTCGTCGGGCAACAGGGCGGCGCCGTGCGCGCCGATGGCGCGGCAGGCGGCCAGATCTTCCTCCCAGATCGCCTCCGCCTCCACGATGGGATCGCCATCGGCGAACAGCGCGTTCGCCATGCGATGAACGGCGGCGCCCAGGTTCACCGCCGTGGGGCGGGCCTGAGCGATGGCGCGCATGCGGTGGCGCAGCTCGGGCGCCGACGGCATGCGGCGCGCCAGCAGCGCCACCGCGAACGCCCCCGCGCAACCGATGGCGGGCGCCCCGCGCACCTCCATCTCGCGGATGGCCCGCTCGAGATCGTCGGCGTCGTCGTAGGCGGTCCAGATCTCTTCATCCGGCAGGCGCCGCTGATCGAGCACCGCCACGCGCTCGCCGGTCCAGAACAGCGGAGACAGCACGTTCGGGTGCCGCGGCGGTCGCTGCCCGGGCGCGAGCCGAACACCCGCCACGTCAGTTTCCTTGATCGAGGAGGCGCCTCAGGATCTCGTTCGCGCCCTTGGGATTGGCCTTGCCTCCCGTCTCCTTCATCACCGCGCCCACGAAGAACCCCAGCAGCTTCTTGTCGCCGCCGCGGTAACGCGCCAGCTCGTCGGGATGGGCGGCGAGCACGCGCCTGGCGGCCTCCTCGATCGGCGCCGTGTCGGACACCTGCGCCAGGCCCTCCACGGCCACGATGTCGGCGGCGCGGCGGCGCTCGTTCCACATGCGCAGGAAGACGTCCTTGCCCAGCTTGCCCGACAGGGTTCCGCTCTCGACCAGGCCGATCAGCTCGGCCAGCGCCGCCGCCGGCACCGGAAGCTCGGCATCCGCGAGGCGGCGCGGATCGTCGACCCGCGCCAGCACCTCGTTGATGACCCAGTTCGCCGCTTTCTTCGCGGTGACGTTCGCCTTCGCGCCCGCTTTCACCACGGCGTCGAAGTAATCGGCGATGTCGCGCTCGGCCACCAGCACCCCGGCATCCTGCGGCGACAGCCCGTCCTTCGACGTGTAGCGCTCCATGCGATCCTCGGGCAGCTCGGGCAGCGAGGCGCGCGCGGCGGCCAGGTACGCCTCGGACAGCGCCAGCGGCGGCAGATCGGGCTCCGGGAAATAGCGGTAGTCGTGCGCCTGCTCCTTCGAGCGCATCGACGCCGTCACGCCACGCGAGGCGTCCCACAGCCGCGTCTCCTGAACGATCCGCTCGCCCCGATCGAGCAGCGTGGCCTGGCGGCGCACCTCGTAGTCGATGGCGTCGCGCACGTTCTTGAACGAGTTCATGTTCTTGATCTCGGTGCGCGTGCCGAACTTCTCGGCGCCCCACAGGCGCAGCGACACGTTGGCGTCGCAGCGCATCGATCCCTCTTCCATGTTGCCGTCGCAGACGCCCAGGTAGCGCACCAGGGTGCGCAGCGCGCGCAGATACTCGGCGGCCTCCTCGGCGGAGCGCACGTCGGGCTTGCTGACGATCTCGCACAGCGGCACGCCGGCGCGGTTGTAGTCGACGAAGCTGACGCCCACGGCGGCGTGCAAGTTCTTGCCCGCGTCCTCCTCCATGTGGATGCGCTCGAGGCGGACGGTGCGCGATTCACCGCGCACCCGAAAGCGAATGGTGCCGCCTTCGCAGATCGGCTCGTCGAACTGCGAGATCTGGAAGCCCTTGGGAAGATCGGGATAAAAGTAGTGCTTGCGCGAGAAGCGGCAGCGCGGGCGGATGTGACTGCCCACGGCCAGCCCCAGCCGCACCGCCGACAGCACGGCCGCCTCGTTCAGCACCGGCAAGGTCCCCGGCATGCCCAGGCAGACCGGATCGTCCGACCCGTTCGGCTCGGCGCCGAACGCCGCGCTCGACCAGGAGAAGATCTTCGACTTGGTGGCGAGCTGCGCGTGCACCTCGAGCCCGATGACGATCTCGTATTTCATTTTACCGGGACCCTCGGAGGGTCCCGCGCCCCCCGCGATGGGCTCGCGCTCCCCCGACGCGATCGACTTTTCCGTGGTGGACTGACTCACTTGGCACCTCCAGCCGGATCGGTGGGTAAGCGTTTGTGCCAGTCGGTCCGCGTCTCGTAGGCGCCCGCCACGCGGAACACCACCTCCTCGCCGAGCGGCGGCCCGATCACCTGCAACCCGATGGGCAGGCCGGCCCTGGTGAAGCCGCAGCACTGCGACAGCGCCGGCACGCCGGCCAGGTTCGCCGCCACCGTCATGACGTCCGCCAGATACATCTGCAGCGGATCGGCCGTCTTCTCGCCGAATTTGAACGCCGGAATGGGCGAGGTGGGGGTGACGATGGCGTCGCACTTCGAGAACGCCGCCGTGAAATCGTCGGCCACCTTGCGGCGCGCCTTCAGCGCCTGACCGTAATAGGCATCGTAGTAGCCCGAGCGCAGCACGTACGTCCCCAGCATGATGCGCCGCTTGGGCTCGAGGCCGAACCCCTCGCCGCGCGTGCGCGTGTAGAGCTCCTCCAGCGAGCGCGCGTCCGGCGTGCGATAGCCGTACTTCACGCCGTCGTAGCGGGCCAGGTTCGACGCCGCCTCGGCCGTGCAGATCAGATAGTAGGTCGCGATGGCGTACTTCGTGTGCGGCAGCGACAGCGGCACCACCGTCGCGCCCGCGCGGACCAGCTCCTCGATGGCCGCCTTCACCGCGGCGTCGATCTCGGGATCCATGCCGGCGCCGAAGTACTCGGCCGGCACGCCGATGCGCAGCCCGGCCACCCCCGCCTTGGTCGCCGCGCGGTACTGTCCCACCGGCGCGGGGATGCTGGTGGCGTCGCGCGGATCGGGGCCGGCGATGATCTCCAGCAGCGTCGCCACGTCGTCGACGGTGCGGCCGAACGGACCGGGGTGATCGAGCGACGACGCGAACGCGATCACGCCGTAGCGCGACACCCGGCCGTAGGTCGGCTTCATGCCGACGATCCCGCACAGCGCCGCCGGCTGGCGGATCGAGCCACCCGTGTCGGTGCCCAGTGAGCCGGCGCACAGCGAGGCCGCCACCGCCGCCGCCGAGCCACCGGACGAGCCGCCCGGCACGTGCGCCAGCGACCACGGATTCCGCACCGGTCCGCGCGAGCTGTTCTCGTTCGACGAGCCCATGGCGAACTCGTCCATGTTCAGCTTGCCCAGCATGACCGTGCCGGCGTCGGCCAGCCGCTGTGACACCGTCGACTCGAACGGCGGCACGAAGCCGCGCAGGATCTTCGAGGCGCAGGTGGTCTCGATCCCCTTGGTGATGAAGATGTCCTTCAGGGCGATGGGGACGCCGGCGAGCGGGCCCACCGTCTCGCCCGCCGCGATGGCGCGATCGATGGCGTCGGCCTGGCGGCGCGCGCCGTCTCCGTTGATCAGCAGGTAGGTCCCGAGCGCCCCGTCCAGCCCGGCGACGCGCTCGAGATACGCTTCGGTGAGGTCGCGCGCCTTCTGCTTTCGCGACCGGACCGATTCGGCCAGCGACGCGATGGTCGCGCCACGAACGTCGGCGGCGGCCACTTACGCCTCCTCTCCCGACGAGCCGGTGCCGCCCTTGTTCACGATGCGGGGGACCTGGAAGAAGCTCGCCTCGCGGCGCGGCGCATTGGCCAGCGCCTCGTCGACCGTCAGCGACACCCCGGCCACGTCCGGGCGCAGCGGGCAATCGAACGGAACGGCATGCGTCATCGGCTCGGTGGTGGACGTATCGAGCTCGCGCAGCGCATCGACGTGGCCCAGGATCGCTCCCAGATCCTGGGTCATGCGGGCGACTTCGTCTTCGTTCAGGGCGAGCCGCGCCAGGACGGCTATCTCACGGACCTCTTCGGGACTTATGCGCGACATGGGGATCCTTTAACTACCAGAAGATGGCTGAAAGTGCAGAGGCCCTGTATGATGTAGCGCTTTGGATAAATTCTGAGCGCCCGGATGCCCACCTCGAAAGCCCCCCCCACGAACGACCTCCGACAGGCGAAGCCTGAGGGCGGCGCCGTGGCGCGCCGGGCCACCGCGACCCTGCGGACCGCCGTCGCGGTGGGAGCGCTGCTCGGCACGGGATGGGGTTGCGACGGGACGCCGCGGTCCCTCGATGCCTCGATCGCGCCCAGCGCCCGCATGTCGACCCTGTCGCTGCGCATCGACGTGGCGCCGGAGAAGCAGCCCACGCTCACGGTGCTGGGCTTCCATGCCGCCTTTTCGGGCATCTCGGCCTCGGACGTCATGACCCTGGTCGACCCGCTGGCCGACGCCGGCCCCGGCCGCGACTGCCAGATGCGCGACATCGACGACGCGGCCGCCACCCTGGCGGCGGGCGGAAACGCCATCGAGCTGGAAGAGTTCGGCAGCGCCGGGATCGCCGTCGACGAAGGGGCCCCCGCGCTCCGCCTGTCGCCGCGCCTGTTCCCCGACGTGGCGCCCGCGATCGGGGGCGTCGTCTCCGAGGCCGGCCCCTTCGCCCTGTCCACCTGGCCCGAGAAGTTGCGGGTCAGCGGAGAGGCCACCGTGGACGGCCCGGCCCAGGTCCTGAGCATCCCCGTTCCCAGCGCCGGCCAGATCACCGCCATCAACGGCGCCACGCCGGCGCCCAGCGGCGCGATCGCCATCGCCGGCGATCTGAACCTGGCCCTGGTGGCCGGGGGCGCCGGCGACAGCGCCGTCGAGGTGCGCCCCCTCGGCACGACGGTCGCCTTGATCTGCCGCGTCCCCGCCGATGCCACCCACGCCAGCGCCATCTCGTTCGTGGTGTCGCATCAGCTCATTGCCAACCTGGTCGCCGCCACCGGCGCGACGCCGGGTCGCCCCGTCGCCGCGTCGCTCGATCTGGTCCGCCGGATCAGCGGCAACTACGCCTCCAACGACTCGCGGATCGCCGTGGAGGTCCGCGCGTCGACGTTGGTGGAGCTGCACCCGTGACCAAGGCGCATGTCCGACGCGACATGCGCAAGCATTCGCGTCGGACCGTCGAGCTACCCGTGGTGGTCAGCGATGCCGCGAACAAGGTCAAGGCGGGCATCCGTTTCGGCGCCGCCGACGTGTCCCTGGGGGGGGCGTTTCTCTGCTCGGATCTGCTGTTCGAGATCGGCGAGGTGTTGAACCTGACCATCCAGCTTCCCGACAGCCGTCAGATCCTGGCCCGGGGACGGGTGGTGCGGGTGTCACGCGGCGCCACCGACGAGCAGCCGCCCGGCATGGGCATCGAGTTCGTCGATCTCTCCCCCGTCGACCGGGCCGCCGTCGAAGCGGCGCTGGTCTGAGCCAACCCGGACCCGGAGCCCGCGCCGATGGCCGAGACCCTGGAAGAGCTGACCTACGACTACGAGGAAGACGGCACGCTCGTTCGCAAGGAGCTCGATCGCGTGGTGCTGGCCAAGGGGGGCTGGGCCACCATGATGTTCCTGTTCCAGGAGCTCGACCGGAAGAGCGGCAAGTTTCGCGCCCCCAAGATGGCCGTCGTGCGCTTCAAGAAGAGCAAGGGGACCTACCGCAAGCAGTCGTCGTTCAACATCTCGAGCGAGAAGCAGGCCCGCCAGATCGCCTCGGTGTTCGAGCAGTGGTACCCGAAGATCGGCGAGGCGACGGCGGGCACCGATCCCGAAGGCGACGACCCGCCCGGCGACGAAGACCCAGGCGACGACAGGTAGACCGCGGGAAGGGACGGCGTCGGTGATCGTGGTATTCGTCAACCCGAGATCTCGGGGCAGCCGCAAGGACCCGGGGCTGGTCGCGCGCATGGAGGCGGTGCTCGGCGACCAGGGTCGGGTGATCGCCTCGCGCACGTTCGAGGAGCTGGACGGCGCCGCCAGCGCGCTGGCGGCCACGCCGCCGCGGGTGATCGCCGTTCACGGCGGCGACGGGACGCTGCACGTGACCTTGACGGCCCTGATCCGCGCCTTCGGCGATCGCCCGCTGCCACCGGTCGCCATCCTGGGTGGCGGGACGATGAACGTGGTCACGAGCTCGCTGGGCATCCGCGACCGCCCCATTGACTACCTGACCCGCCTGGTCGCCAGCGTGGCCGCCGGAAAGAGCCTCACCACGATCGATCGCCGCTGCCTGCGCGTGGGAGAGCGCTTCGGCTTCGTGTTCGGAAACGGCATCATGGCCAACTTCCTGGCCGAGTACTACGAAGGAAACAGCTACGGCCCGTTGCGGGCGCTGCTGTTGATGGCGCGCCTGCTGATGTCGGCGCTGGTGCGCGGCTCGTTGATGCGGCGGGTGTTCCGGCGTTTTCGGGGGCGGGTGGTGGTGGACGACAAGGTCCTGGAATTCCCCGACCTGGTGGCGGTGGGGGCCGGCTTCGTCCGCGAGGTGGGCCTCGGGTTCAAGCTCTTCGACCGGGCCGACGATGATCCTGATCGCTTTGCGGTCCTCGCCATCCACTCCGGTGCCCTCGCGCTGTTCCCCGACCTCTGGTCGATCCGCGCTGGCCGCGGCATCGCCAGACGGCGCGCCTTCAGCGAGGTCGCGACGCGCGTCGAGATCACCGGGGAAGACGCCGAGATGGTCTACACGATCGACGGCGACATCTATCGGGCGCCTGGCCCCTTGCCGATCGGGGCGGGGCCGCGCATCGCGATCGTCGACCCCCGAAGGATTTGACGACAGCTTTGACATGACAGCGAAAACGACCAGCACGGGCGCCCTTTTCGGCGTCGACAATTGCGGCGCCGCGGCGTCGGGACTAGCATAGGCGGTCCGGCTATGAGCACGTCGTTTCCGCTAGACGGCATGCGCGTCCGCTTCGCGGGCGATACCAACGTGGGCATGAAGCGCGCCCACAACGAAGACTCGCTGTATCTGCCCGAGACCGAGCGGCTGGCCATCGTCGCCGACGGCATGGGCGGCCACGCTTCGGGCGAGGTGGCCAGCAAGCTGGCCGTCGAGACGATCTCGGGCTTCTTCCGCACAACGCAGGACGAGCAGCGGCTGACCTGGCCGTTCAAGATGGATCGGGGGCACCGCTACGACGTGAACCGTTTGGTCACGGCGATCAAGCTGGCGAACCTGAAGATTCACGAGCAGGCGCAGCGGGACCCACGCTGCCACGGCATGGGCACCACGGTGCTCTCCGTGCTGTTCCTCGACGACGCGGTGGTGGTGGGCCACGTCGGCGACAGCCGCCTCTATCGTCGGCGCGAAGGCTTGATGGAGCAGCTCACCGAGGATCACTCGCTGCTGAACGACTACATCAAGATGAAGCACCTGACCCCGCAGGAGATCGAGGCGTTCCCTCACAAGAACGTCATCGTGCGGGCGCTGGGCATGCGCGACACCGTGCAGGTCGACATCCACGTCGACGCGCCCCGCCTGGGCGACGTCTACATCCTCTGCTCCGACGGCCTGTCGGGCATGGTGACCGACGAGCAGATCGCCGAGATCGCCGGTAACGGAGACGATCTGGACGGCATCTGCGAGCAGCTCATCGGCCTCGCCAATCAGAACGGCGGCCTCGACAACGTCACCGTCATCGCCGCGCGTATCGAGCCGTCTTGAACCGGCGCGGCCAGCGCCGCTGACCGTCGCCTGCGCTATCCTTCACGCCCGTGGATCTGTACCAAGAGCTGAGCGCGCTCGTGTCGACGTTGGAGACGCGCGGCATCGACTACGCTTTGTGCGGGGGAATGGCGCTGGCCATTCACGGAGCGCCCCGCGCCACGCAGGACATCGACCTTCTGGCGCGCCAGGAGGACCTCGACCGGATCCGTGAGGCCGCCCGCGGTTGCGGATTCGTGTTCGAATCGCTGCCGATGGATTTCGCGTCGAGCGGGATCACGATCTATCGCTTCACCAAGTTGATCGAAAACGTACCTCTGATGCTGGATGTTCTGCTCGCCGAGGGACCGCTGGCGGCGGTATGGCAGACGCGGCTGACCGTCGCGCTCGAGACAGGGCATATCAAGGTCGTTTCGAAGCAAGGGCTCGTCACGATGAAACTAGCGGCTGGGCGGCCGCAGGACATCGCCGACGTGAAGCGTTTGGCGGAGCTCGATCGTGGTTGACATGGGCGCGGTGGCCGTCTCCGATCGGCTGCGGCAGGTCGCCCTGCTATTGCAAGCCCGCGGGTGGTCGAAGAAGGGTGTCGATATGTCGCCTGGAGCCGTGACCGATCGTCTTCGCACGGTCGGCGCGCTCGGCGATCTATGCCGCCGGCTGGCGGAAATCGGCGAGCGCTTGCCCCGAGCCTGATCAGACCTCGAGCACGATCTTTCCGAAGCTGGCGTTCGAGGCCATGTAGGCGTGGGCCTCGCCGGCGCGGGCCAGGGGAAACGTGCGATCGACGACCGGTCGTACCGTCCCGCGCGCCAGCAGCGGAACGACGTGCCGCCCCAGCTGTTGTACGGCCGTGATCTTCTCCTCGAGGGGACGCGCGCGCAGCATGGTGCCGGTGAGCTGGGCTCGCTTGCGCAGCAGCCGCCCCAGATCCAGCTCGGTGCGGTTTCCCGCCATCATCCCCACCAGGATGATGCGGCCACGCTCCGCGACGCAGGCGAGATCTTCCGCCACGTAGGCGCCGCCCACCAGCTCGACCACCACATCGGCGCCCCGCTCGCCCGTCAATCGCAGCACCTCGGCCGCGAAGCTTCCCGCCGGGACGAGCAGACCGTCGTCTTCATCGAGCCCGTACGCGCGGGCCCGGGTCAGCTTGTCGGCGGTGCGCGCCGTGCCGATGGGGCGCGCCCCCACAGCGCGACAGATCTGCAGCGCGGCCAGGCCCACGGCGCTTCCCACGGCGTGAACGAGCACCGTTTCGCCCGCCTTCAAGCTGGCCTGTTCCACCATGGCGTCCCACGCGGTGATGAACGCCTCCGGCACGGCGGCGGCCTCGGCGAACGACAGCGACGCGGGGATGGCGACGACCGTCCGCGCTGGGACCACCACCGCCCCGGCGTACGCGCCACCGCCGCACAGGCCCATCACCCGGTCACCCACCGCGAGGCCGGTGACCCCGTCCCCGACGGCGTCGATCTCACCCGCGAATTCGAGGCCGGGAATATCCTTCGGCGCGTCCGCCGGGGCCGGATACGCCCCGGCGCGCTGAAGCAGGTCGGCCCGGTTGACGGCTGTGGCGCGGACGCTCACGCGCACCTCGCCCCGTCCCGGCGCGGGTGTGGCCACATCGCGCAACTCCAGCACCTCGGGTCCGCCGAACCGGGAAATGACGATGGCCTTCATGGCGCAAAGATAAGGATGGAGCCGCCGCGTCGCCAGCGGGCTACGCTTCGCCTGTTGTGACCACCCGCGTTCCCGCCTGGATCGAGCCGATGGCAGCCACGCTGACGCGGGAGCGGTTCGCCGGGCCCGAGTGGGTGTTCGAGCGCAAGCTGGATGGTATCCGGTTGCTGGCCTTCAAGGACGGCAACGACGTGCGCCTGCTGTCACGCAACCAGTTGCCGCAAAATGCGGCCTATCCGCAGTACGTGCGGGCCGTGGGCGAGCTGCCGGCCCACCAGGTGATTCTGGATGGCGAGGCGACCGGCTGGTTCGGCCAGCGCGATCCCCTCGGGTATCACGTGTTCGACATCCTGTGGCTCGACGGGCGCGATCTGACTGGGCTGACGCTGGACGCGCGCCGCGCCATCCTCGACCGCCTGCCCCTGCGCCCTCCCCTGCTGTCGGTGCCGCGGCTCGACGACGAACGTCCCTGGGAGCGCGCCTGCCGCGACGGGTGGGAGGGCGTCATCGCCAAGCGCCGCGATTCCACGTACGAGTCGCGCCGCTCGCCGCACTGGCTGAAGATGAAGTGCGAGGCCTCGCAAGAGCTGGTGGTCGGCGGCTTCACCGAACCGCAGGGGAAACGCGTCGGGTTCGGCGCGCTGCTGGTCGGCTATTACGAGGGCAACGAGCTCATTTTCGCGGGGAAGGTGGGGACGGGCCCGGGGGCGAAGGTGCTGCTGGACCTGCGGCGGCGCATGGACGCGCTGACGCTCCCGGCGTCACCGTTCACGCGGGCAACCGGTTTGCCTCGCTTGCGTGTCCACTGGGTACGACCGGAGCTGGTCGTGCAGGTGGCGTTCATGGAATGGACCGCCCACGGCAAGCTCCGCCATCCGCGTCTGGTCGGTGTGCGTGAAGACAAATCCGCGCGCGACGTGGTCCGGGAGCGCGCTGGGTAAATTTGAACTGGGTTGCAAATCAAACGTCTTACCGCGACAACTTCGACGACCGTTCCGCCACGCGCGCGGGCGCGGCGATCGCGAGGGTCTCGAGGGAATGGCGAGGTATCCCAGATCGTCAGGTTTGCGACGGAGTGGCCGGCGCGTCGTTGACGATGATGGGCGCATCGATCTAGGGTGGCCACGATGTACGATGGGAGGTCCGCGTGGGGATGACAGCGCTACGATGAGTTGGATCGACCCGCGCACGGGCCTGCCCGAGGTCGACCAATACGGCGAGCCCGGTGCGTTCATAAATCGAGCTTTGATTACCCTCGGCAAGGAAGCGGCCGAATACGTGAGCGCGTTTCCACCCATCTGGACCGAGATTGAAATGACGGTTTACGCGAACGGTGAGTGGACGCACCAGCTGATCCAGCACAGCCTTTTCCCCAGCGTATCCTATTACGCCATCAACGAATTCGGCCTGTTCGAGCGTCAAGGGAAGTCCTACGACGCCGTCTCAAACCTCGAGCGCTGGAAGAATGACGGTTGGGGGCCGGTTCTTCCCGGAAAAGGCGGCCCTACCGCGGGCAAGCCATCGAGCATGACCAGTCCCAAGGGGTGGGGAGGCTCGGCGACGAAGAACGTGCCGGCGAGCAATGGAACGTCCGGCCCGTAGGGTTCTCGGCTTCGGGCAACGGGTCGTGGGAGGCACCGCCTGTGGCGTCGCCGCCGGGGCGCTCGTCGGCTTGTTGCTGACCGCCGTCAACAACCTGGTCCTGGCGCCTCGCTCCGGCGCCCCCGAGGGCTCCTATGAATTCTGGGCGATGTTCCTCGCCAAGCTGCTGTTCGTACCATCACTGGCGGGGTCAATCTTTTGGGGCGTGTCGTTCTGGCGCAAGCGCTCGCGCCGTTAGGCGCGGACCTCACACGATTTCGGCCCTGCTTGCTCCGCCCTCCGGGTGGGCGTGCGGAAGACGCGATGATCGCCATCGACACGAACATCTTGGTCCGGCTGTTCGCCGAACGCGCCGCGCGGTGATCCAGCCAGGGGCCTACCAGACAACCATAACCTCGCCCGAGGATGTGCCCTGTCGCGCCCGACGCCCAACGAGGTACCGTTGGTCGGCGTGAGAGTTTGTGGCGGACTTCTCGGGGCGCCGGTCGCGAGACCGGCGGGCTGCTGATCGCGATCATCGCTGCGGGCCTGCTCGGCCTGCGGCTGCGGAAGTCGGCGCCGTAGATCGAATCTGGTCGTGGACGAGAAATCGCGGGATCTGCTGGGCATCGCTCGTCGCCTCCGCGATGCGTCGTCCTTTGTTCCGACGGTCGGGGTCTACTTCGGAGGGTGGCTCTCCAGCCACTTCACGTCGAGCAGGTCCTGTGGGCATTCCGCGCGTCCGGATGAACCAAGATCAGATCACGCCCGGATCAACGCATCCACCGCCGCGCCGTAGTCGATCGGCTCGCCATCCCAGATCGGCAACGGAAATGCGCCGTCGCCGTACGGCCGCTCACCGTCGCGAATGTCCCAGCCTCCATCTACCCAGGCGAAGGCGTCCGGCGCGGGCCCGAACCTGGGGACCGCGGGAAGCCGCCGGCCCTCCGGAGTCCAGACATCGATCTCGCCGCCTCTCGTGAACCGTACCTCGAAGCCACCTTCGTGAACCTGCCGGTGATGAAAGGAGCAAAGGGTCACCAGATTCCCGAGCGACGTCGGGCCCCCGTGCATCCAGTGCTGCACATGATGGCCATGCAGAAACGCTTGGTTCGCGCAGCCGGGGAAGCGGCAGTGGCGGTCCCGCAGCACCATGGCCCGACGGATGGCTGCGGGAATGGAACGCGTGCGCCGCCCGACATCCAGAGCGTGCCCCTGCGCGTCGCTGACGGCCACGACCAGGCCGCCATCGCACGCGACCCGGCGGAGCGTTTCCGCGGAAACGCGCGTGCCATCCACCAGCGTGGCTGCAAGCACGTTGTCGGACGACACCAGGTCCTGATCGATATGAATCACGAGCTCGGCTTGTGGTCCGTCCGTGCGTGAAGCTCCCTCGCCGCCATCCCCGTCGAGAAAGCGAGACACCAGATGAATCAAGGCGTCGGCGGCGCTGGCGGGAGGACAAGCCTCATGCCCACCCGGCACCGCACGCGAATCTTGGTCGCCCGCCTGGACCCGGGATTCGTCCGCGCCGGCCGAGAGAGCCCTCCGTCCCCGGTCGAGCGCGTTCATCACCAGTTCCGCCTCGTCAGCCGAAAGCACGACCTCCAAACGGACCAGTCCGTCACCGAGCGCCCGGGCCCGCACCTGCCGTTCAGCCGCCTGCAGCCGATCGTCGTCGGTGGCGCGCCGGAATCCGCGACAGATCCGCTCGAGCTGCGCGCCTGTCGCGGCGAGCGCAATCTCCAGCACCCGTTCCTGATTCTCGGGCGTCGCGATCCGGGTCACCGCCCGAACCTGCGCGTACGACAGCCGACCCTCGCCGAAGACCCGATCAATGGCCGGCAAAATCCCGAGCGCGCGAGCGACGCGCACCTTCTCGCGCGCGGCACCCGGATCAATCCCGATCCGCCACGTCAGCCAATGCGCACACGTCTGCGCGCCCTGACGGTGCCACCCCTCCGACGTATCGAAGAGGCGAATGCACGTCAGCAGCCGATGCGTCGCAACGTTCACCCGCCCCGCCAACCGCGCGATCTCGTCCCCCAACGCGACATGCTCGTCCTGTGGCGAATGCATGACGGTAACTGTACTAATGTTCAGTTATTGGGTAAAGCACTATTCAGTGTGTACTGTCGGATCAATTGCACGAACGCCATACCGTGCGCTTACTCTCGCGGAACAAGAAGCCGGCCGGGTAGGGCAATGTCGATCGGCGGTGACGCGCTTGCGAGCACCTGTTCGGGAAGCGCTACCGATAACGGGGAATGTCCATTTTCAGGTTGTTCGAACCACGGCGGTCCGCCTGTTTGACAGTTACTGCTTATCGCAGTAGGAACCGATGTCGGTGACAAGGGTCGCCTGGGGCGGGGCGGTGGACAAGCGACTCGACCGGATTCCGGATGCAATCGGTAGAAGTTCCGGATCTGGGTTCTACGTCGAACGTGAAGTCGACGAAGTTGCGCTGGTCGACGTCATCGAGGTGAACAAGCATGGCTGCCAAGACACGGAAATCGTTTGGATCGAAGTCACTGGAGAGGAGGTTCGGCAAGCTCACCTTGGGAGAGATGTTGAACACCTGGCGCGTTTCAGAGGACCTGAGCTTGAAGGACTTCGGCAGGCGTCTCGGAATGTCCGTCGCCAACCTGTGTGACATCGAGAAAGGTCGCAAGGGCGTGAGCCCCGAGAAGGCGGAGCAGATCGCCAGGGCCATCGGGGTGCCACCCGCGCTGCTCGTTCGCCTGTCGATCGAAGACACCCTGCGAGCGGCAGGGCTGAAGTACAAGGTGGCTCTGAAGCCCGCTGCGTGACGGGCCCCCGCACCTCCGTGCCGCGTTCCGCCCTGTTCACCTTCGCGACTGGACGAACAGCGCGTTCAAATCGGCGGCGCGCTGGCTCACGCGAAACTCGATGATCCGGAAGTCGGCCAGGCCATGGCTGTAAAATGGGTCCTCGCTGACGATCTGTTCGATCGCTTCGCGGCTGTCCCCCACGGCCATGATCACACCGCCGTCGCGCGGGATCTTGCGACCCGACACGACGAACGTGCCGCTGGCGTAGTACCTCTTCAGGTATCGAACGTGCGCGGACATGTGCGCGTCGATTTCCGACAGGTCGACCTTGTAGCTGAGCTCGATCAAGAACATGCCCAGACGCTATCAGACGTTCGAAGCCACGCCGATCGCCCGCCCTCCCCCCCGCGCTGACGACGAGACGACCGGATCACCGACCTGAGTCCGGGTCGACCCGTCGGACGACATGGCTCCAATGAAGGTGTTGTTCGTTCGGATCAAGCCAGTGTCCGCCGTGCCCGGAACCAGGTTGATGACACCAATCTCGGTGGGGATCCGACTCGAACGTGACGGGCGAGGCGTAGCCGTGTGTCCTGTCGGATCAATTGCACGAACGCCATACCGTGCGCTTACTCGCGACGAACACGCACGAATCGGTCACTGAGATCGATACCAACTCCTTGGTGCCGGGAAACGTCGCGAATGGCGTCCAGCGACTTCCATCAGTCTTCCATAGCTTCCCTGGTCCACAACTCGCGAACAGCTCGCCTCGGCCGGCGGCGACCCGCTGGAACGCCCTCCTGCAGTCTGGGGGCAACGCTCCCTTTGCGGTGAACGTGCCCGACTCGAAGATGAAGCTGCGTCCGTCCTGGCACGCGATCATTGCCTCGTCCCTGGCGACCCAGAACCAACCCGCCTCGTCACACTTCGCAGGGGGTTTGTGCGACGGACCTGAATCCGCCAAGTCGAGCAGGCGCTTGCGTTCGGCCGAGGGGGGCGCCTGCCAGGTGTGATCGTCGGCCCGGACGAGCGCCAGGGTTGGCCCGAAAGCGATCGTCCGAGAACCATCCACGAGGATCGAGTGCAATATGTCCGCCCCGCGTCCCGGCCGACGAGACTTCGGACCGACGTGCTCTTCGATCCATCGTGTTCCATCGAAGCGCATGACCAATTCGTCATCGCCAAGCGCGAATACGTCGTCCGGCTTCTGTCCCGCGAGGCCCAGGACGGCTCGCGATCCCGCTGAGGTTCTCCCCACAGAGCCGGGCGTCGCCCGTGCGAGCCAACCCACCCCTCCGGCGAACCAAGTGTCGGCGCGGAACGCCAGCACCGAGGTCACCCAGTCCTTGGGCCCGGTCGTCTCGTAAACCCGCTCCCAGCCTGGTGGCTCGTGCGGAGCCTGAGCGGCGGCAAGGAGCAGGGAGAACGCCATTGCAGGGATCATGGACGGAGTTTACCGAGGTAGTAGCTCACGGGCACGCGCGAGCAGGCGCTCCACGAAGAGCGTTTCGGCGGCGCGCGTCTTCGCGCTGCGGGGGGAGCTGACGCGAGGATTACAATTCGTCTGGCTCTCGGGGAGGGTCCTCCACGGTAGCCGTCCACCTACTACCGCTCCTTCGGAGGGTTCCGAAGGCCGAGCCGCAGGCCGACAGCGCCCTTAGGCCGGGCTTCTTTGATGGCCAGTTCGGTTCCTCCATCGTGGCATTGAAGGAGCGGCCGGCCGGGGTCTCCGAGTCGACCAGCAGAAGGACGACCTCTGCACTAGGACTTCGCTGGTAGTGATCGAAGTCGAATCTGATCACGTAGTCCTCCTGCGTGCAGTCACTCTCCGGAACACGCGCCCAATGGTGGTCAAAACGCGCGTCGACGAAGACCTTTCCTGAATACATTGCCCGATTATAAACGCACGCCTTCTCAAGTCCGTTCGGCTGAGCGTCGAACGGCTTGATAGTTTCCTTGAGGGCAGCGAGCGCCATCTGACAATACACGCCAATGCCGGCCGCCGATGCTGAATCGTGTGTCTGGTCCGGTCTGTTGTGGGCGCAGGCGGTAATGGCCAATGCGAATATCGCCACGGGCCTGTGTCTCATGGTGTTG
The DNA here is from genome assembly GCA_036500205.1 of Polyangia bacterium. Classification (GTDB taxonomy): domain Bacteria; phylum Myxococcota_A; class Polyangia; order Fen-1088; family Fen-1088; genus DASYCK01. The sequence goes on from DASYCK010000038.1 coordinate 32,130, forward strand.
CGCCGCCATAGTGAAGAACCGTTTGCCGATCGATGCTTAGCGAGATCACCTGTAGGGTGCGCGCATCCGCTTCGACATTGTCCTCTCGAGCTGCGCGAAGATAGCCGATCCTCACGCCGGGAAGCATCGTAGACAGTTGTGCGGCGATACTGGTGCTTCGACAACCCAGGATATCGAAGTGGGTGACCGTCGTGCCCTTTAGCGCACGTGCCAAGCCATCCGCATCGATTTTTGAACCTTTAGCCGGCAGTAGTGCGGTTTCGCCGTCCAGTGCGTGACCGTAGTAGATAACGTGGGTGTACTCGGCGCTCCGGACGGCTGCCTCGAAGTCCCCGGCACCGCGGATAAAGACGAAGCGGGCGCCTGGAACTACCGCGTCCGATCCCATGAAGACTGTCAGGGCGTTGCGCAGGGCGGGTTCGAATGACTCTCTGTTGCTCTTTGTCAGGACGAAAATCTTCCCGATGTCTTTGTTGGCGGCGTCGGTGAGCTTCATCCGTGCCGGTACGCCATACACCACCAGAACTCGTAGAGGGGCGGACATCCAGGTACTCTGGCATTAGTTCCACCAGGGGAACAGTCATCCTCCACCCCCGGTGGTCCTGGTCAGTATCGTCCGCTGCCCACCCGGGCGGGCCGACGAGTGGCCTCGACCGTGTTGCCTCGTGGGGAACCTTTGTCATCGGCACGATCTCGACCGCATCGACTGAGGTGAGGTCGAAATCAACTGGCGTATCCACGCGTCCGGCCGTCCGATAGAGTCCCGTCTCGATATGCACGGTCGTCTGACGGGGGCTTTCGTTGTTCTATCGTTGGCCGCGAGCGGGTGTGGTCCGGACTTCCAGACTCGCCTTCCGAACGCAGTGATCGTTCCTTCGCGCATGGAGATCCTGCCGCCACAGGTGCGGGAGCAAGAGATCGACACGGCCGACGAGCGCAGCAACCTGGCCGAGGCGAAGGACGTCGTCGGCGACAACGTCAAGGCCGAGCTCGACCGGCAAGCACAGTACAGACGCGCGACTGTCTTCCGGCCCCGCGACTACGGCGCAATGGATCCGGCCCTTCGGCCCATTTACAACGAGCTCTGGCGATGGGCCGGGATCGCGTCGCTCGAGATCGCCGCCCAGGAGACGGGCCACCGCAACTTCGGGCTGCACTCCGTCGGCGACTGGCAATTCCGGGGCGATCTGGCGCCGCTCCGGGCGGCCTGGCAGACGGACACGGCGTTGATGGTCACCGTTCACGACACGCACGAGTCCACCGGCCGCGTCATTCTCAGCGGCCTGGCAGGCGTCCGTTCCTATTGGAAGCAGATCGGCGTCGCCTGCCTGGTGAGCCTGTTCGACGGACGGATGATCTGGTGCAACGTCCGGGCCGACGCCTGGCACGATCTGAGAGTCCCCGCCAACGCGAGGACCGCCATCTACGAGCTGTTGTCCGGCCTGGACCCAGCGCCGCAGGCCACTAGCAAGAATTGATGGTGAGAGAGCGGGCAGGGCGAGCTCGCGCGCCCAGCCGACTTTTCAAGCAACCGGTGTTGTGTTAGCGCCATCCGGTGTCCAAACGCGTCCTTCGTCCGATCATTGCGGAAGTCGCCGTCTTCGTGGTGACGCTTTCGGCGGGTTGCGCCGGCCCCGTGACCATGTCCACTCGAATGACTCGCGCCCCGATGCTCCTGGGTCCGGTCACCTGCATCGGCTGCCCGCCGTCGCCTCCTCCCCAATACAGCGGGCCCCCACCGATCGTGGTTCCCGCAGCCTCTACCACGATGGCCAGTGGCGGTACCGGCATGACGGCCACCTCCTTCTCCAACGTCCGCCCCGCGATCGGTCGAAACATCGAGCGCATCGTCCCCGATCCTTGCCGCACCGACATCCGTGTCTCGCGACTGGACGCGAAGGCGTACGGCGTGTTTGCGGTGTTCTTCGGCATGAGCAAGGCGGAGATGGTGCTCGAGGCCTACCCGACCGACGTACCCTCCGGCGTCTGCGCGGCTACATCACCCCTGGTGCCGGCGCCGCCGCGGCCGCCTGGCCCGGGTCAAGCCGGGCAGATCGTCTCGGAGCCCCGCTCATGAAGACGTGTCTCGCACGCTTCGTACCCGCGCTGGTGGCCGTGGCCGCTGCAGGACTGTCCGGATGCGCGGGGGCCCGAGTGACGGTCTCAGCGGACCGAGCCCGATATCCGATCTCCTTTTCCGGGAGCGTTCGCGACGCCAACGGCGAGCTGCGCCTTCGCTCGTCCCTGGTGAAGGTCGGCGACCTATCCGCCGACGGCACGCGCCTCGGCTTCCTCTATTCCGGCCTGACGCCCGGCTCGTCTTACGACATCTCCGATGCCGTCAACACCCAGGTCGACGCCGCACACGGCGAGGCGGTCGTGTATCTCACTGTCACGGTCTCCGATGGGTGCAACGTGCTGAACGCATTCCCGGTTCTGAACGCGTTGCCCTTCTGGCCAGGGTGCATCCCGCTGGAGGTGTCGGGGGATATCGTTCGCCGTCGCCCGAAGCTCTGACCGCGAGGACCCGGGGCGGATGGGTGAACCGCCGCGGGCGCTCTTGGTGGCGATCGCGTCCGGCGCCGCGCGGGGCGCGGTGGCCGCCGGGCCACGTCGCGGCTGCCGCATCGTCCGGGTGCGCGGTCCGACAGCGACGTGGACGGGTTCGTCATAGGCAGGCTCTGCGCGGAGGTTGCAGGCTTCGCCCTGCAGGCAGCCACGCGCGTGGGCGCGAGCGACCGCTTGGGACTGGAGCGGATGGACCGGTATCTCGCGCGCCCGCCAATTGCGACGGCGAGATTGTCGCAGCTCGACGATGAGCGGCTTCAGCTACGACTGAAACGTCCCTGGCGCGACGGCACCACTGCGCTGATGTTCACGCCGCATGAGTTGATAGAGCGGCTCGTTGCGCAGGTGCCCCGGCGGAGGGCCCATTTGACACGCTACCACGGCGTGCTGGCACCCGCGTTCGCGGCCCGGGCGCAGATCGTGCCGGGAGGGGGGCCGGGCTGAGTCGGAAGTCGAGGAGCTCGCGCCGCCGATCGACACGGAGGGTGCGAAGGAGCCCCGGCGGCAGGGGAGGTATCCGTGGGCATCGTTGATCTGGCGGGTCTTCCTGACGGTGCGCGGGACGGATGGAGGCCGTTGCTGCCGTCAGGTCGACGGTGGGCATTGTCAGAATCCTCGACCACATGGGGCTGCCCGGCGTAGCGCCCGCCGTTCAAAATGCGGGCCCGCCGCCACAAACCGAGCTGCCCTTCGAGGACTGCGGGATCGAGCCCCACCGCCCGCACCCGACGACTTCGCCGCTTGACCGGATCCGGGGGCCAGGCCGAGCTACTCCCGCGATGAAGTTCTCGGCGGGAACGGGACTCGTCTGCGCAAAGACGGGTTCCGTCCTTGTTTTCCCGCGTGGGGGGATGTCCGGGGGGCGGGGCAGGGGCAAGTTGACGGAAGACTGCTCTATCGGGCCAGCTTCGCGGCTGCACGGCCGGATTGAAGGCCCTGTCCCCCGACTCGACGGATACGTCGACGAATGGGTAAAGGACTCTCAACGTCAAGAGGTTCGGCGAGGCGGATCAAACGCGGATCCATGTTTCATCCTCGACGCGAGTGGAAGGCCCCCCCAGGCGCTCGGTTGAATAGCGGACGCACTGACCGTGGTACCAGGAGGACCGACTTCATCGACATGCGGCCGACCCGCGGATGCCCGCCGGACTGCCCGTCCCGAGACAATTTCCACTCTCGATCCCGATCCAGTATCTTTTGCTCCATGACGTTTAAACGTAGGGCGCTGGGGACACTTACTCGAGCGGATCTACTTGAGGTTGGCAAGACTCTCGAGGTCCATGTGAGTACCGCTATGCGCTCGGAGGAACTGATCGATGCCATCGCATCTAGCAAGCGGGCGACTTTGGAGAAGATCCTCCCGATCCTATCCCGAGATGCGCTGAAAGGTATCTGCCTGGAATTGGGTGAATCCGCAGAAGGTCGCGAAAAGCAGGTCATTGCCGACCGAATCCTGTCGGCCTGGAGGCGGGAGGCCGACGATCTGCCCACCACACCACTTGAGCCGAGCGAATCGGGCATCGACGTTATCGATCCCCCGCCTCGCGAAACTGTCACTGACTCCAGCAACACCTCCCTTAAAGAAGGGGGGGAACCGATCGATGGCCTCGACGAAGATGCCGGATGGGGCGACTATCCGATCGACACGGTGTTGATCCGCAGTGAGAGTCGCACCGTGTTCGACGTTGTCCGAAGGATTGAGCAGGGGTCATATATAATGGACCCAGACTTTCAACGGGACTTTATTTGGCCTGAGGACAAGCAGAGCAAGCTCATCGAATCGGTTCTAATGCGGATACCGTTACCGGTATTGTATTTAGCAGAAGACAATCTGGGACACATGATCGTTGTAGACGGTTTGCAACGGCTGTCTACCTTTCGGCGGTTTTTAAAGAACGAATTTCGGCTGAAACTACCGAGCCAGCGGGAACTTGACAAGAAATCGTTCAACGACTTATCGCCGAAGCTGAAGAACCGCGTGGAGGACTGCAATCTAATGCTCTACGTTGTGGATGCCAAGGTTCCGGAACGGGCACGATTAGACATCTTTGAAAGGGTCAACGGCGGCGTTCCTCTGACAAGACAACAAATGAGGAATTGCCTCTATGTCGGCCAAGCGACGCAGTTTTTGAAAACCGAGGCGCGCACAGACATTTTTGCGGACGCCACGGGAAATAGTCTTAACAGGCAGACGATGCGCGACCGGGAATTCGTCAATCGCTTTTGCGCGTTTCACCTTCTCTCCCTTGACGAATACAAAGGCGAAATGGACGATTTCTTGGCAAATGCCCTCGAAAAAATGAACAAGATGAGCCTCGCCAAACTCGAAACATTGTCTGCGGATTTTCGAAATGCACTGCGCAATAATTTTTCCCTATTTGGTGAACACGCATTTCGAAAGCACGATCAGGATCAAGCCCGACGAAGCATTCTCAATGCATCGATTTGGGATGTGATGACCACGGAACTAGCTCGGATCCCAGAGGCACTGGTCGACGAACATTCTGATGAGATACGAAATCGGTTCTATGCACTAATGAACGATGCGACATTTGTTCGTTCGGTCACATACAGTACGAACAGCGCAAACCAAGTCCGCCAACGATTTGACATGATGCGCGCCACGATGGCGGAGGTACTTAATGTTGACAAGAGTTGACCTGAATCATTTCAAATGCTTTGAGGTAATTAAGCTTCCACTCAGTCCGTTGACACTGCTGTCGGGATCGAATGCTTCGGGAAAGTCATCGATTCTGCAGGCAATTGTTCTCCTGCACCAAACCATCCGTGAGCACGAATGGTCGACGCGACTTATGCTGAATGGAGGAGCTCTCCGTCTTGGAACGGTCGCTGATGTTATCGATAAAGAGCACGGCCGGCGTTCTTTTAGCTTCGGCCTTGACGACGGCGATCTTTCCTGTCGCTGGACGGTGAATGGAGAGCGAGGTGAAATGTCCATGGCGGTCGACAAGGTCGTAATTGGAAAAAAAGTGTTCGAATCGCCGGAGATTTTGAGACATCTTCTTCCGCCAAACCCAGGCGCTGCCGCAGAGTCGTTGACAAGGCGCCTGCGAGGTCTTACTTACCTCACCGCAGAACGCGTCGGGCCGCGCGAAGTGTATCCACTCGAAGATCGACAAATCGCTCGTGTGGTCGGCCCTAGAGGCGAGCAGGCGGTCAGTGTGATCCACTGGGGTCGCGACGAGAGTGTAATCGACGAACTTGTGCTCCCTGGCGCCGCGCCCACGCGCTTACATCAGGCGATCGAACGGATGCGCACCTTTTTCCCCGGCTGTGGCTTAACGGTCCAGCAGGTCCCACAAGTAAACGCAGTCACTCTTGGCTTGCGTACATCAGACGCGACTGATTTCCATCGCCCGATTCATGTCGGATTTGGCCTCACACAGGTGTTTCCGATTGTTGTCGCCGCACTGTCGGCTCAGAAGGATGACGTCCTATTGATTGAAAACCCAGAGGTACATCTACACCCGGCTGGACAAGCCTTAATGGGAGGCTTTCTTGCAGATATTGCAAGAGCTGGAGTGCAGGTCGTTTTGGAGACGCACAGCGATCATCTTCTCAATGGGGTGCGGAGGGCCGTCAAAGCAGGTAGACTTTCAGCAGAGCAAGTGGTGATTCACTTCTTCAGGCCACGGTCGCCCGGCTTGCCACAAGTCCTCAGCCCCATATTGGATCAATCGGGGAACATCGACTCGTGGCCCGATGGCTTCTTTGATCAGTTTGATAAGGACATGAACTATTTTGCTGGCTGGGGAAAATGATGTGCAGCTCCTAGTCAACGATATCTCGTTACATGGGCAGTTTGGCGACCTATCTGGATTTCGATCAGCAGTCGGGCGGGTCCTTGCAATGCGTAGATTGGCCCAGGCTTTTGGCCGGTCGCTCTATTGCCACCGGAACATTGTGAATGCCCGCGTCACCCGTGACCTGTCCCTTCCCGAGGCTATCAATAGTCTCCGGATCGATGAGAAGCGCGCGCTGATGCCATGGCTCACTCAGTTTGGGCCCTTCTGGGAAGACACTCGTGCGCATAGTCCTGATGACTACCTTGAGCATGATGGCGAAGTTGTGACCGATACCGCTGTTGGCGAAGCGGCCGTTCGTTGTCTGGGCGGCATGGATTCTTGGCTAATTAGCTTTTCCCCTTCATCCTGGGAGCGCTCACCCATTCGGGTAGAGTGGGTCCGAGCGGTGCGCGACATCGTGGATGTAGTTAACCATTGGGATCATGACGCGCTCGAGGTCGCTCTCCAGAAAATCCCCGCCCCTCTAGTGTCATGGGATCAATTGGCGATCTCAGCTTCGGCCGGGTGTCCAGACCTCACGTTTTCGCCTGACAGTTTCGAATCTCTCCGGGGACATCCATTTGTCGAGGGCGCTGCGCAGCAGATTCTAGTGCGCTTGAAGACGTTGCAGAGATTCCGCCAGTGTATCGACGAGAAGAATGAACGAACCGCCGAAGGTCAGCGACTCTATCAAGATCATTTCACGGGCGATAAGGCCTGGTTTTCTGATTCGTCGGACACCGAAAAGAGGACCTTTCGGACACAACTCACGTTCAGGCGGCCTGGCGCAAAGCCCGAGAACCTCTTCTGCCCGTGGCACGGCAAGGTGAAGACTCCGCAACTTCGCATCCATTTTTCCTGGCCTGTGGCAGCCGACGAGCCCCTCTATGTCGTGTACGTTGGACCGAAAATCACTCGTTAGAAGGGCGCTCCCGCGGGGCCAGTGTCGAAGTCATCCGGATCCGACTAGCAACCCGCCACCATCGAAATGACCATCGCCGCCCCGTTCCTCGACGCCACCTTGACCGCCGTCTGAAGCGCACGCCCGGAAGATCATCGCGGGGAATCTGGCCGTCGTCGCCTATTCGTGCGGCACACCTCGCACGCGCGGCGGCCGTCAGCACAAACGATCCCACGCGCGCGTCCACGCATGAACCGCCGTGACCAGTCCGTAGACCGCCGCGTGCAACGTATCGCCTCGCCCCAGCCCGTCCTGACAGCGGCCCGCGACTTGATGTAGCGCGGGCCCGGCGCCTACGCGGCGGCCTTGAAATCGGCGGGCAGGAGGACA
>DASYCK010000039.1:0-22488 GCA_036500205.1 Polyangia bacterium
TTTCGATCTCCGACAACGCGCTCAGGCTGGTCGCCCGCGAGTACACGCGCGAGGCGGGCGTCCGCAACCTCGAGCGCGAGATGGCGAACGTCATTCGTGCCATCGCCGTGCTGGTCGCGGAGGGGAAGTCAGCCGAGATCGAGCGCATCACCACCCAGCGGATCGCCGACTTCCTGGGACCGGCCAAGCACATGTCGGAGGTTGCCGATCGCACCGCCGAGCCAGGGGTTGCGACGGGGTTGGCCTGGACGCCCGTGGGCGGGGACATCTTGTTCATCGAGGCGACGAAGATGAACGGGAAGGGTCAGCTGGTGCTGACGGGGCAGCTGGGTGACGTGATGAAGGAGTCGGCGCAAGCGGCGCTGTCGTTCATCCGGGCCCGCGCCAAGTGGCTGGGTCTCGAGGACAACTTCCTCGAGAAGATCGACATCCACGTGCACATCCCCGCCGGCGCCATCCCCAAGGACGGCCCCTCGGCGGGCGTGACCATGTTCGTGGCCATGGCGTCGTTGCTGACCGGCAAGCCGATCCGCAGCGACGTGGCGATGACGGGCGAGATCACGCTGCGCGGCCTGGTGCTGCCAGTGGGTGGCATCAAGGAGAAGTTCCTGGCGGCCCACCGGGCCGGCATCAAACGGGTCATCCTGCCCGAACGGAACCGCAAGGACGTCATCGAGATCCCCGAGCAGCCGCGCAAGGAGATCGAGATCATCTACGTCAAGCGCATGGACGAGCTGCTGTCCTTCGCGTTGACGGAGATGCCGAAGCTGGGCCTGGGCGCGGCGGCCCCCCCGGCGCCCGTGGCTCCGGCCGCGCCTCCGGCGGCCTGAGCGTCGGCCATCGGAGTGTCGCCGTCGTGGGTGGGCCGCAAAGCCCGCGCACGACGAACGCTACGGCGTGCTCGGCGTGTCCTTCTCGGGGATGGCGAACACGCGCCGGAACACCCCGTGCCCCAGGTAGATGAGCGGCGTCAGCAACACGGCCATCACCAGCTTGCCGACGTAGTTGTTGGCGGCGTTGCCGACGATGAACCCCATCGGCTTCGTCCCCACCAGAAACACGAAGCTGACCGCCATGCTGTCGACGATCTGCGACAGCACGGTCGATCCGGTCGAGCGGAGCCAGAGCAGCCGGTGCCCGGTCACCCGGCGTAACGCATGGAAGACGGAGATGTCGAGGAGCTGACCGATGATGTACGCGGTCAACGACGCCACGTAGAGGCGCGACGACGTTCCGAAGGCGCCCCGGAAGACGGCGTCGGGGATGGGCGAATCGGGGCTGGTAGGCAGCGCCAGCGCGATGTTGATGACGGTCCAGACGAAGATGGCCGCGCCCAGGCCGGCGTAGGTCAGGCGACGCGCGCCGTGGGTCCCATAAAATTCGTTCACCACGTCGGTCAGCACGAAGGTGAGCGGAAACGGGATGATGCCGGCCGAGAAGTTCCGCCCGAACAACACGAAGAACTTCCCCCCCACGAAGTCGCCGGTGATCAGCGCCGCCACGAAGACGGCCGTCAGAAAGATGAATACCCGCTCTTTTCTATCCAAACCGGCCTCCCTCGTTGTAGACGCCGGACCTTACCTCACCGCTTCGGTTAGAAGAACGGGAACGAGGTGACCCAGTAGTAGTCGGTGACGCCGCCCTTCGACAGCCCTTTGGCGACACCGAACTGGAGAAGGGACTCGTAGTAGTAGCCCAGCTTGAACGTCAGACGCAGCTCGCCGCCGACCCCCGTGCGCCAGCCGTGACGGCTGAGGTCGCCGTTGAAGGCGTTGCCGACGTCGGTGAAGAAGGCGACGTGCATCTGCCGCAGGTAAAGCGGGAACGTCGAATAGCCCTTCTCGATCAGCAGCAGCGGCAGGCGGTACTCGGTCGACAGCAGATGGTATTGATTGCCCTGGACCGCGTTCACCGGATATCCCCGCAAGAACAGGCAGCACTGTCGCCGCTGGTAGAACAGCGCGCGCACCAGGTCCTGCTGCTGGAAGCCCCCCAGCGCGTAGTACCCCTGGTGATCGCCCACGCTGATGCCGCCCGCGTACAGCAGCGCCAGCACCTGGAGTCGCGCCCACGGCATGGTCGCGTACTCGCGCCAGCTCCAGTCGGCGGACAGCGTGTGATACTTCCCCCCCAGGCTGGGATCGGCGATGGTCAGGTTCAGCCCCAGGGTGCGCCCCTCCTGGTTGCTGATCGAGCGGGTCCAGGCGTGGGCGTTCGAATAGCTCCAGCCCAGGCCCACGCTCGCGTCGGGGCCGGTCTTGGGCGGAATGGTGATCCCACCCGTGGGATCGGCCACGGGCAGCGGATCGGCCGGCCCATAGTCGCTGCGGACGTACGAGAACGACAGATCGCCCTGGGCGTCGGCGCGGCGCAAGACCGGCAGCGAGAAGCTCCCCGACGCGACGATGGCGTGCTGCCGATAAGGGCGGTACTGGCCGTCGATGATCAGATCGTAGTTCTGTGTGGCGGCCGCGCGTGACAGCCCGAAGTTGAACTGCGGCCAGAAGCGCGCGTAGGTGTAGTTCAGCGCCAGCGACGGATCACCGCCGGTGGGGATCTGGGCGTTCAGGTTGATGGCGTGAATCTGCACCGGGTCGGCCATCGACAGGTTGAAGCTCAGCGCCGCGCCCAGACCCAGGTCGTTGCGCGAGATGGTGGGGACGCCCCAGTGGTGGGGATACAGATAACGCCACGGCTGGTAGGCGTATTCGCGCGTCGGCACCGGCTGGTCGGCGGCGATGACCGGCGCGTCGTCGCGGACGTTGACGAAGGGCTCGGCGGGGCGCCAGGTCTGCGGCGCGTAGGGGATGGAATAGAGGTCGTACCCGTCCGCCGAAAACCCGCTGAAAACGAGCGTCCGCAGATCGCGCGACACCGTCGGTTGAAACGCCCCGCCGATGACGTTCGTCACCTGGAAGACGCGGCCGCTCGCCACCTCGTACGCGAAGATGTTGTAGATGCCGGTGCGGTCCGACGACCACAGCACGAACCGCCCGTCGGGCGAGAACCGGGGCTCGATGTCGAGGGCCCGATCGATCCACAGCGCCCGATCGGTGCGCGTCGCCAGATCGAAGATGTGGATGTCGTGGAAGCCACCGCGCTTGAAGCGGGAGTAGACGATCTGCTTTCCGTCCGGCGACCAGGAGGGCGAGTAGGCGATCTCGCCGGCTGCGTTGTGCAACAGCACCTCGGGCACCCCGCCGTCGATGGAGACGACCGCCAGCTCCTGCGTCCCCGTGATGCGTCCGGTCGTGCAGGCGATGCGCTTTCCGTCGGGGGAGACGTCGGGCTGGTGGGCGCGCTGGCCGTGGGTCAGCTGGCGCAGCTCGCCGCTCTCGAGATCGAGGTGAAACAGATCCTCCCAGGTCGCGTTGTCGTTGCCGCCGATGCGCCTCGGCAACGGCACCGGCGCCACCTGGGCGAACACCAGCCCCCGGCCATCCGGGGTGGGGGACGAGACACCGGCCGAGTGCGCCTCCCACAGCTCGCGATGCTGCTTGGTCAGCGGATCGAACAGCACGTAAGCGGGGTGCTCGAAGCTGGTCTGCCGCAGGTAGACGACGCCGCGTCCGTCGGAGAAATAGTGCGGCGATAGCCCGGGGCTGGGCGCGCCCCCCACCGGCCCCTCGCCGTCGAAGGTCAGGCGCGTGGCGCTGGTCAGCCCCTTGCGGCTGACCTCGTCTACCTGCACGTCGTAGCGGCGCTTCATCGACGCGATCCAGTCCTCCCACAGCTGGTCATAGAGCTCGCCGTACACCTCGCGCGCCACGCGATTCAGGCCGAACGGCAGCAGGCGGCGCGCGTAGCGGTGGGACAGCTCGGCCAGCTTCTCGGAGCCGAACCGATCCTCCAGATACTTGAGAAAGTGCGAGCCATACAGGTACGCCGCCTCCCCCTGGGGAAAGCTGACCGGGCCGTTCGACACGGCGTCGAGGCCGTGGAAGCGATTGCCGAGGATCGCCTCCCGCAGGTACATGTCGTAGAGCGAGCTGCGCACGCGGCCGGCGGTGGTCACGCGCGACTCGTTGAGGACCGCCAGCCCTTCGATGAACCAGTTCGGCTGCACCAGGTTCGGGGCGACGATCTTTCCGAACACCGTATCGACCAGGCGGGGCAGCCCCAGGATGGTGTCCAGGTGCACCACGTGGGTCAGCTCGTGCGAGATGAGCACGTTCAGCCAGTCGTCGAAGTCGTTCAAGCTGAACAGCGGCTCGGGGGGGACGCCGAACGCGTAGATGTAGTTGGCAGGCAACGAGCTGGCGAAGCCGTTCGCGCTGTCGGTGGCGTCGACCAGCGAGATGTCGATGCGCCCCCGCGGCACCCATTTCAGGTAGCGGGTGAGGCTGGCGAACGCGTGCTCCGCCAGCACGGCGGCCCGCTCGGCCAGCGGGCGCTCCGCTTCATAAAAGTGAATGCGGAAGTGCGGGGTCTCCAGGGTGCGCCAGTAGGCGATGGGGGCGGTGGTCGGGGCGTCGTCGTCGGCCTCGTCTGCGCGCGCGCTCCCCATTGCAACGGTGAGGGCAATCGCGAGCGCCAGCAGCACGCGGCCCAGGCGGACAGGGGGCATTCGCGCGATTGTAACCGGACCGGGCCCGTCGCGAAGGGGGACGCCGACGAGCCTCAGGGTTGGAACTGGTCGAGCGCGATGCGCGCCGTCCAGATGCCGTCCTGGGACGAGGCCGTGCGGCTGCGCACCGTGTACGTGACGGCCAGCTCCGTTGCCCCCACGGGCGGGGTGTTCCAGGAGACGCGGAAGTCGATCACCCCCTGCGAGACGAGCATCTTCTCGCCGGTGTCGATGTTCAGCACGTGCAGGGAATACGAGCCGTCCTGGGTCAGATCGGAGTCGGCCAGCAGGACCCATTGCGGGGTCAGCCAGGCCCAGGAGGTGCGCATGTCCCAGCGCGCCCGATCGGTGATGGGGTGCTCGGTGGCGGGGGTCGTCGAGACGTCGAGCCAGGACACCGAGTACCCGTCGGTGTTCGTGTGCCACAGCAGCAGGTGAGTGGGGTCGTGGTACTCGATGTAAAAAAAGTACTGGCCGGCCAGGGAGACGGTGGGTGCGCTGCCGTCGCTCGGCGCCACGTAGATCGTCGAGCTATCGTTGGGGTCGTTCTCGAGCAGGGCGAGCTTCGTGCCGTCGGGCGAATAGACGGCCTGGTTGATGAGGTTCGCGCCCGACGCCACGACGTGACAGGGCGCCCCCGCCGTCCCCTCGACCAGGTTCCAGGCGCCGGGGTTGCTCATCGATTGCATGGGGGTCTGAACGATGCTCGCGAACTGCCCGGTGCCCGGCTGCCAGACCGTCTGGGAGAAATCGGACTTCCTGCCGTCGGCCGCCACGATGCAGCTGGCGGCCTGCGGGTCCCCGAGGTGCCAGCCATAGATCCGTGTCTGGGCGCCGGTGAGGGGGATGGTCCAGAACAGATCCTGCCTGGTGGGGGAGAGGTGAAGCGCATCGAGCAGATGCGAGCTCAGCGCCTCGGGCAGCTGAAACTCGCGGGTGTCGTCGAGGAACCGCACGAAGCCTCCGCTCGAACCGTCGGTGAAGAGGCGATCGAAAAACAGCAGGCAGGAAGGGGCCGGATTCGAGGCCGAGGCGTCGGGGCAGACCAGACCGGGAGCGACGTCGGCCGTGGACAGTGAGGCCGCCGTCATGTTCGGCGTGGAGCCGTCGTCCCCGGTGACGAAGGAGCGCAGCGTCACCACGCCGGGCTCGACCTCCATCGGCGCCACGGTGATGTCGAACGGAAAGCGGGTGAAAGCTTGCGTCTTGCCGCCGGGTGAGTCCGTCAGGCCGATGAAGCCGAGATGGTCACGCCCCACGATCTGGTTTACGGGGGAGGGGAAGGTGACGAGGTTCTCCGGGGGGCCGACCAACGGCCCGGGGGTCGGGGTCGTTCCGCTGCCCGGGCTCCCCACCAGGATCGGATCGGAGCGCGTGGCGCCGAAGGTGAAGCCGTTGATGTCGACATTGGGGATGTCGAGCACGGCCCCCGTCACTTCATCGAGGAACGTCAAGGTCAGGAACGGTGTCCCGTCGAGGTTGGCGGGGATCACCGCGTCCGATTCGAAATGCGTCATCACCAGCGAGCGACCGTCTCCTTGGCCCTGCGCCGTGGGAAGAAACTGCGCGTACATCACGCCGACGGCGATCGGCAGCTCCACGCCGGTCGTGAGATCCAGGAGCGAGCGGTCGTAGGGCGCGCTGACCCCGCTCGCCGTGGTGATGCCAGGAACCGTCCGTGCCAGATAGATCCCCGACGTGTCTAGCGAAAAGCTGCGCAGTCCCAGCGCCGGGTCGCGCACGTGCAACACCTGCCGCGAGCCGAAGCCCCGTTGCGAGGTGTCGGGCAGCCCGCAGGCGACCTCCGCCATGGCGCAGGCGACGACGATCGAGACGACCCACCCAGACGAAGGCACGGGCCCAGCATGCCACAAGGCGGCCCTCGCGGCAGACCCGTTCAGAATTCGCCGTGAATGCCCAGCGTGGGCAGCGCCACGCGCAGCTTGGACGGCTGTACGCCGTCGCTGGTGGCCACGTACTGAACCAGCTCGCTGTTGATCGTCGCGTTGGCGAAGTCGAAGTACAGATCGAAGATGAAACGGTCGAACACGAACCGCCGCTCGACGCGCAGATCGATCTGGTAGTAGTCGGGGAGCTGCGTACGCCCGCGCGGCGGCAGCGGCGCGTCGCGCCCTGTGTTGTAGTGAAAGCGCGCGCCCACCGTGGTGCGGCTGCCCACCCGGTAGTTGCCCACCACATTCAGGATGTGACGCTGATCCCAGTCCGACCGCACGACGCCGTTGGGTCCGTTCCGGTAGCTGTAGGACAGGGTGTAGCTGATCCATCCGCTCAGACGGTGCGTGGGGGGCCGCCGAATCATCGTCTCGACGCCGTAGCCCAGGCCATCGTGCAGCACCAGGTAGTCGTCGCCCGTGACGTTCACGCCCTGAGTCGTCAGGTTGGTCACGTCGGTGACTTGCATGCGTTGATAGAAGCCGGTGACGTCGATCGTCGTGTCGTCGCCGACGCGCACGTCGACGCCGCCCGAGCCGCCGTCGGACCGCTGCAGGCCGATGCTGGCCAACCCGAACGATTCGAACCCCGCCACGTTCAGCGGGAGGCTGGGCATCTGCGAGAACCGCCCCACGTTCGCCTTCAAGGCGACCCGGGGGGACAGCCGCAGCTGCGCGTCCAGGCGAGGCTCGGGGACGAAGCGCGAGGTCCCTTCCTCGACGAACAGATCGGTGCGCATGCCGGCCGAGATGCCCAGGCTCTCATTGGGGTGCAGCCGCAAGCTGGCGTAGGTCCCTTGCGACACCGCGGGCCGCGAGCGCCCCAGATCGCCCTCCTGAACGCTCGGATCCGGTTGCGCGGCGAAGTGCTGGTATTCCGCGTCGGCCCCCACCTCCAGCTCGAACACGCGCCCCAGCGGGCGATTCCAGGTGATGCGCGGCGCGAGGTCGACCGCCTTCACCGTCAGCAGCGCCTCCGACAGGGTCGAGTGCGCCTGGTCGTAACCACCGGTCACGCCGGCCACCAGCCGACCGCCCCCGAAGCTACCGGTCCAGCGAACATCCAGGCGGTGAAATTGCAAAGCCGCCGTCTGCGTCCCCGGCCCGAGCACCGAGCCGCCGTTCCAGTCGAGGCGATCGTACGAGCCGAACGAGAACAGCGTCAGCCGCCCCGGTCCGAGCGTGTGGTCGAAGCGAAGCTGGTAGTCCCAGTAGCCGAGCGTCGTCTGGCTGTCGAAGAGGGAAAGCAGGGGCCCGGTGTAGGAGTAGCGGGCGGCCGCCGCCACGACGCCGCGGCCGTCGTCGAGGGGGGCCGTCACGATGGCGCGCGATTCGTACAGCGACACGTCCGCCGCGACGTGGACCCGATCTTCCGGCGGGCGCTCGGTGCGGATCGAGACGATCCCGGCGATGTAGCGGCCGAAGTTGTCAGGGTAGGCGCCCGGATAGAAATCGAGGCCCGAGATCAGGCTGGGCGCGATGATGGACGGGCCGAGCGCGAGGTGGAACGTCGCCGGGACCCGGATGCCGTCGATGAAGAAGCCGGTGTTGCCCGGATTCGAGCCGCGGACCACGAAGATGGCCGCCGGCCAGACCACCTGCGACACGCCCGGCAGCGACGCCAGCACGCGGAGCGGATCGCCCGAGGTTCCCGCCGTCTGCCGGGCCTCGACCGCGTCGAAGGTGACCCGAGGCACCTCGTCGTGCTTCACCCGCACCTCGGTCTGGTAACGCTCGCCCGTCGACTCGGGCTCGAGCCGCAGGACGAGCTCCTCGCTCGGCGTCGGCGTGACGTTCAGCCGGCCGTGGGTGACGGCATGTCCGGGATACTGGGCCTCGAGCTGATGAGGACCGGCGGGCAGCGACACCGTCAACCGTCCGTCGGCGTCTGTTTCGCCGGCGGGCCGCGCGTCCACCGCTATCGCCGTTCCGCCCAGCGGCTTGCGCGTCCCTTTCTCGAGCACGCGCAGCGTGAAGGGAAAGCGGGGGCTGGGGACGACGACGACGGCAGGCACGGATGAATCCGGTGGTGCCGTCGTCGGGACCGGGCCGTCGCCTGCATCGTCGGCGGGGGGGGAGGGGGCGAGCGGCGCGCCCACGTCGACGGGCGCACCCGCATCCGCCTGCGCGGTCTCGCCGCCGACTCCCGTGCTCCCCGCGCCGCCGCCGTTCGGCGTGGCGCGGGCCGCGGGCGCGGCGAGGAGCAACGCGACGACGCCGACGAGCCCCGGACGGCCCGCCCGTCCGGACAGTCCTCGTGCGCGCCTCATCGGCGGGTGAGGTTACGGTACGCCCGAAGGTGCCTGAGCGCGGCCTCGTAGTGGCCGGCCTCGTCGTGCAGGCGGGCTGCGTTGAAGTGGGCATCGGCGTGTCGCGCATCGAGCGCGGTCGCCGCTTCGTACGTCGCGATCGCGGTCTCGAACTGCCCGCGGTCCTCCAGCAGCACGCCCAGATTGAACAGCGCCGTCACGTCGTCCGGCCGCAGCGCGATCGCGGCGCGGTAATGAGCCTCCGCGGCGGGCAGCTCGTCATCGTTGTGCAGCAGGCGTCCCAGGTTCACGTGCGCCTCGACGTGGTTCGGCTCCATCGCCAGCACCTGCTCGTAGGCGACGCGCGCCTGCTCGGGGGCGTTGTCCTCAAGATCGCCGGCGAGCTGAAAAAAATCGCTGGCGACGGGCGGCGGTCGAGCGCTGTCGGCGGTGGGCCGCCGCGCGAAGATCTCGGTGGTCGCGGGGGACGCCGCCGTCGGCGCAAGGGGCGAGGCCTCGAACGTCATGAGGAACTGCCCCGAGTCGGCGCGCCACGCTCGTTCTCCGTCGTGAACGATCACGTGCCCCCCTTCGTTCTCCAGATGAACCCCCGTCAGTGGCTGCGACGTGGGGAGGATCCGGCGCAGGTTTCGCAGGGCATCGCGGACCCGCCGCGGCGGCAGGCGTTCGGTGACCAGCCCCTCCGCGGTACGCAGCAGCAGCAGATCCTGAAACGAGAACCTCAGCTCTCCGCTCTGTCCGCGCTGCGGACAGAGCAGCCCCGCCCTGACGTAGGCGCGCAGGCGCGACGGGGTCACACCCAACATCCCCGTCACGTCCTGCGTGCTGAACCCGGTGCTCACGATGCCGCCCGATGATAGCCCGAAGGCCGCGCCCTGGCGCATTCCTCATCCCCTTTGATGGGGCGCCGTTCGTCGGAGGGTCGTCCGCGCTAGCGCTTGGCAGCCCGCTTCCGCGGCTCGCTCTTGGGAGCGGTGGCGGGGGCGGCCCCCGCTCGGCGTGCCGGGCGACGGGTGGCGATTCCGCCCGCGTCGGGCGTCTCGCCGGTGTCCGCGCCGTCATTGGACGCGGCGGTCTTGGCCTTGGCGCCCAGGCTGGCTTTCAAGGCCTCCATCAGATCGATCACGCGCGCCGGCTCTTGCGTGGGCGCGGGGGCGGCGATCTCCTGTCCCTGAACCTTGCGCTCGATGTCCGCCTGGATGCGCTTGCGGACGTCGTCCTCGTAGTCGGCGGGGTTGAAGGTCTCGGACGCGATCTGGTCGACGAGCTGCTTGGCGAGGTTCAGCTCCCCTTCGCGCACGGTGGCGTCACCGATGGGGACCTCCGAGAACGAGCGGACCTCGTCGGCGTAGAGCAGCGTCTGCATGACGATGCCGGTGCCCCCTTGGGCGCCGTCCGCCGCGCGAAGCATGACGATGTACTGCTTGCCGCGGGCGGCGTAGCGCGCCACGGCCACGCGCTTCGTCTCGCGCATCACCTCGGCCAGCAGGCGATAGGCCTTCTCGCCCCCCTTCTCGGGTCCCAGATAGTAGGCCTTGTCGAAGTAGACCGGATCGATGCGCTCGGCGGGGACGAACTGGGCGATGTCGATGGTCTGGGTCGCCTTCTCCTCCATCGACTTCAGCTCGTCGTTGGTGAAGGTGACGTACTGGTCCTTGGCGAACTCGTACCCCTTCACCATCTGATCGCGCGGGACGATCTCGTTGTCGAGCGGGCAGATGTACTGCTGCTTGACCCGCGTGCCGCACTTCGCGTGCAGCAGGTTGAAGGAGACCCCGGCGGAGGCCTGCGTCGCCGAGTACAGCTGCACGGGTATCGACACCAGGCCAAACGAGATCGTGCCGCCCGAGATTGCGCGTGCCATGTAGGGAATTTAACCACAGCCACGCGCTCCGCGCAAAAAAGTGAGCTGAGCGAGTTGTTTGACGGGATGAGCCGGGGAACTTCCCTATCTCTCCGACGGTTTTTTCCGTTAGTCTTGCCAACCCCCTGCTCGATGTCTCTGGCCGAGCGTCTCACGTCTCGACCAGCGTCCTCGGGCTTCGGTCCCTCCCCACCGAGGTCTCTCCTTGAACCATCGCTCTGTCCGTTTTCCATCGAATGTGACCGGCGTCGTCTTTCTCGCGGTCGGTGTCTGCCTGGGCCTGCTCGGCTGCGCACCGGGCCCGAGCGGAACGAAGGGGGGCTCCGGCGGCTCGTCGTCGGGGAGTGGCGGCTCGGGGAGCGGCGGGAACGGTCAGACGGGGACGGGCGGCTCGTCGTCGGGGAGCGGCGGCTCGGGGAGCGGCGGCTCGGGGAGCGGCGGCTCGGGGAGCGGCGGCTCGGGCAGCGGCGGCAACGGCGCGGGTACGGGCGGCGCCGGAACCGGCGGTGGCGGCGGCCGCCAGGTGACGGGCAGCGGTGGTCAGGTGGTCGGCTCGGGGGGACGCGCCGGGAACGGTGCCGGCGGCCAATCCACGAGCGGGGGTGGGCGTGGCGGCGCCGGCGGGGTGACGGGCGTCGGGGGTGGCGCTCAGGGGTCCGGCGGAACCTCCACGGCCGCGGCATCTTGCCTCGACGGCAAGATGAACGGCACCGAAACGGGCGTCGATTGCGGCGGCTCCTGCGCGGCCTGTCCCAACTACAAGATCAACCCGCCGAACCTGAAGAACAACGCGCAGAGCGGCTGCAACGGCGGTCAGGGCTTCATGTGCACCCGCTCGATGACGTTCAGCCCCGAGTTCAAGCAGGCGGCCATGGACGACTGGTCGTCGGGCGATCCGCCGTTCGTCTATGGCGTGGTCGGCCACGACAAGGATTCGGGGGCGCTCGACACCCAGTCGGGCAACACCTGCTGCCAGTGCTACCAGCTCGTCTTCGACACGCCGAAGGACGCCGTGTCCGGGTTGCCCACGCCGAAGCCGATGATCGTGCAGGCGTTCAACACGGCCGCGGGCGGCGCGAAGAACTTCGACATCTTCATGGCGACGGGAGGCGAGGGCGCCAACACCGCCGGCTGCTCCGCGCAGTACAGCCAGTTCCCCACCACGGGCGAGCCCAACAACGGGGGCATCCGGCCCCTCAACTTCGCCTCGCAGTGCGCGACCATGAACAAGTTCACCGAGGCGTCGATCGCCGCCTCGATGTGCCAGGACCAGCTCAGCAGCCAGTGCATGATGATCCAGGCCAGCTCGGCGGCGTCCGTCCAGAGCACCAGCCAGGACTCGTGCATCGAGACGAACCAGCCCGAGAACCTGTATCACCTGAACTGGAACGTGCGGGCCAAGCGGGTCGAGTGCCCCACGAGCCTGACCCGCGTGACCGGCTGCAAGCTGAACAACCAGAGTCTCCCCATGCCGGATCCCACCGCGAAGGACACGGCGTCGGCCACGAACGGCTTCATGTCCGGGTACGGCACCACCACGATGCAGGACTGCTGCCGCCCCACCTGCGCCTACTCGGGGGCGAACAACGTCAACCCCAGCAGCGCCGACTCGTCGTACGGCGCGTTCTACACCTGCGACAAATCGGGCAATCCGTCCTAGCGCCGCTACGGCGCCGCCAGGATCCGGTCGAGGGTGGTGGCCAGCTGAGGGCCGCGCCCCGCGTCCTCGTGCTTGAAGTAGACGTACGCCTCGGTCCACGTGGCCTGGTCGCGTAGCCAGGCCGCCCAGGTGGCCACGGCAGGGTCGTCGTAGTCCATGCGGCGCAGGCGCAGATAGCCCCAGCTGGTGGTGGCGACCGAGGGGGTCTTCAGGTCCTCCGCCTCGGCGATGCACAGGGCGGCGCCCCGCTCCGCCAGGGCGGCGTAGACGCTGTCGTCGAACCAGGAGGCGTGACGGAACTCGAAGGCCGCCCGCGCTCCCGCCGGCAGCAACGCCAGGAAATCGGTCAGGCGTGGCAGGTCCTTCTTCAGGAACGGGGGGAGCTGGAACAGCGCCGGACCCAGCTTGTCGCCCAGCACGGCGATGGTTTTCCAGAAGTAGGCCACGCTGTCCGCCGAGCCGGCCAGCTTCTGACGATGGGTGATCTGCTGGGGGGCCTTGGGGGCGAAGCGAAACCCGGGGGGCGTCAGGGCGGCCCAGCCGGTCAGCGTCTCCTCCTTGGGCATCCGGTAGAAAGTGTTGTTGATTTCGACCGTGCGCAGCCGTTCGGCGTAGTAGGCGAGCATCTTCGTGGTGGGGAGCTTCTCGGGATAAAAACTGCCCCGCCAGGCTGGGTAGCTGAAGCCGCTGGTTCCGCAGAGGATTTCCATTTTTGCTCCTTGTCGCCCTCCCGGGATATCATAGGGCGTGGCTAAAAGGCGATCTGTTCGAGCAGTGCACCCGGCGCGCCCGGACGGGCGTTCGCGGGAGGACACGGATACCGACACGGTCCTGCCCGCCTTCAAGGCCGCCAAGCGCGACAAGCCGTACCTGATCGTGCTGGCCGGCAGCGCGATGGGCGTCATGTATCACATCGAGCGCGAGGCGACGATCATCGGCCGGGGCGAGAAGGCGGACCTGCGCATCATCGACGACGGCATCTCGCGCGAGCACACCCGGGTCGTCCGCAAGGGGGACAAGATCCTGGTCGAGGACATGGGCTCGACGAACGGGACCTTCTGCAACGGCATCCGCCTGGCCAGCCAGGTGCTGGCCGAGGGGGACAAGATCATGATCGGGACCGGCACGATCCTGAAGTTCACCTACCACGACGAGATGGACGAGGTGTTCCAGCAGCACCTGACCGAGTCGGCGCTGCGCGATCCGTTGACGAAGATCTACAACCGGAAGTTCTTCCTCGATCGCGTGCAGAACGAGTTCGTGTACGCCGATCGCCATCACTTGCCGCTGGCGCTGCTGTTCCTCGACATCGATCGCTTCAAGAACATCAACGACACCCACGGCCATCCGGTGGGGGACGAGGTGCTGAAGGATCTGGCGGCGCTGATGGCCAAGTCGCTGCGCAGCGAGGACGTGCTGGCGCGCTACGGCGGCGAGGAGTTCGCGGTGATCTGCCGGGGGCTCGAGCTGGCGCGGGCGCAGAGCCTGGCCGAGCGTATTCGCAAGGGGATCGAGGAGCACAAGTTCGAGGCGCGCGAGCGCATCATCCCCGTGACGGTCAGCATCGGCGTGGCGGCGTTCCCCGACGCGCGGGTGCGCAGCGCCGGCGATCTGATCGTCGTCGCCGACGAGACGATGTACGAGGCGAAGCGGTCGGGGCGAAATCGCGTCTGCGTGCGGGTGTCACCGGCCGCCGACGACGACGAGCCGACCGGCATCCTCGAGCGTCACTGAATCAGAAGGTGACGGGGCGCTCGAGGGCGACGCGCAGGCGGCGCAGGTAGTCCTGGCGCGGGATCTCGGTGGCGCCGATGGCGCGCAGATGTGGCGTCGGCACCTGCGCGTCGAGCAGCACGAAGCCCTGGGCGCGCAGATGCTCGACCAGGAAGCCCACCGCCGCCTTCGAGGCGTCGGTGCGGCGGCGGAACATCGACTCACCGCCGAAGAAGCCGCCCAGGGTCACGCCATACAGGCCGCCGATCATCTCGGTCCCCTCCCACACCTCGAGGCTGTGGGCGCGCCCGCGCCGGTGCAGCTCGGCGTAGGAGGTCACGAACTCCTCGCTGATCCAGGTCTCGGGGCGATCGGGCGTGGGCGCCGCGCAGGCGCGCATCACCCCGACGAAGTCCTGATCGGTGGTGAAGCGCCAGCCGTGGCGGCGGATCGCCTTGCCCACGCTGCGATGGGAGTGAAACGTCTCGAGGTCGAAGATGGCGCGGGGATCGGGCGACCACCAGGTGACGGCGGGATCGGAGGACCAGGGGAAGATCCCCGAACGGTAGGCGCGCAGCAACGTGTCGGGGTTCAGATCGCCTCCGACCGCCACCAGCCCTTCGGGCCAGCCGTCGGTCCCGTCGTCCTCGCCCTCGGCCAGGTCCTGCACCACCCCGGCTTCCGACCCGAATGGGGAGGACGAATCCACGTCGGCCATACCGGGAATGTTACACGCGTTGACTCGATCGGCGAGGTTTGCCGGCTGATATCCTGGAAAGGGCGACCTCCTCGCCTGACCTTGGGCCTGGACGGAAGCGCGAGATGAGCCTCGGCGACTACAACCGCAAGCGCAACTTCGACGTCACGGCCGAGCCTCCGGGCCGCGTGGGGTCGACGGAGACGGGGCACAGCTTCGTCATCCAGAAGCACGCCGCGCGACGGCTGCACTACGATTTTCGGCTCGAGCTCGACGGCGCCCTGAAGAGCTGGTCAGTCCCCAAGGGGCCCAGCTTCGATCCGGCGGCGAAGCGGCTGGCCGTCGCCGTCGAGGATCACCCCATCGACTACGGCGGCTTCGAGGGGATCATCCCGCAGGGGCAGTACGGCGGCGGCACCGTCCTGCTGTGGGATCGCGGCACCTGGAAGCCGGTGGGGGACCCGGCGGCGGGGCTGGCCGCCGGGCACCTGAAGTTCGATCTGTTCGGCGAGAAGCTGCAGGGGCGCTGGGCGCTGATCCGTCTGAAGGGGCGTCCCAACCGGCGGGGACGCGGCGATGACGGCGACCGGAACTGGTTGCTCGTCAAGGACCGCGATCCCCACGCGCGCCCCGAGTCCGAGTGGGACGTGACGACAGCGCGTCCGGAGAGCGTCGCCAGCGGCCGCGACCTCCCCGCCATCGCGGCGGCGTCGGATCGGGTGTGGCACTCGAAGACGAGGCTGTCCGCCGCCGCCGGCATTCCCCAGGCGCGCGCCCAGGCAATGCCCGGGACGTCGAAGCTGGTGCGGGCCAAGCGGGCGCGTGTCGTGCCGAAGGGGGACGACTGGCTCCACGAGATCGAGCTCGCCGGCAGGCGGGTGACGGTGCGGGCGAGCTCCGGGACCGTGCGGCTGTTCGATGGGGTGGGGCGCGAGGTGACGGACGAGCTCGCAGCGCTGGCCCAGGCGGCGAAGTCGCTGCCGCTGCACGACGCCATCGTCGACGCCATCGCGACGGCGCTGGGGCCCGACGGCCACACGCGCGCCGACCTGCCGCCCACCGTGCTCTACGTGATCGATCTGCCGTATCTCGACGGGCACGACCTGACGCACACGCCGCTCGGCGAGCGGAAGAAGAGCCTCGCGACGCTGGTCGCCTCGGCGGGCGCGCAAGCGGGGCTGCGCTTCGCCGACCACGTCGTCGGCAACGGCCCCGAGACCTTCGCCGCCGCCTGTGGGCTGGGGGCGTCGGGCCTGGTGTCGAAGCGGATCACGGGGCCTTACAAGGACGCGGTCAAGAACGGGGCCGACTGGCGGGTGGTGCGTTGCCCGGGGCAGCCGTCGAAGGCGGCGCCGGCCCGTCGCCCGGCGGCGCCGCGCGCCGCGAAGGGGCCGGCCGAGGTGCGCGTCGCCGACGTCAAGCTGACGCATCCCGAGCGGATGCTCTACCCCGAGGCGGGCGTCACCAAGCTGGAGCTGGCCCGCTACTACGCCGACGTCGCCGCGTTCATGCTGCCGCACCTCGAAGATCGGCCGCTGACGCTCGTGCGATCCCCGGAAGGGGTGGCGGGAAAGCCATTTTACGTTCGGCACGCGGGACCCTGGGCGCCGGCCGAGCTGCGCCAGTTCGACATCAAGACGGGAACGGGCGCGGGGGTCACCATGATCGCCGACGACGAGGCGGGGCTGGTGGCGCTGGCGCAGATGAACGTGCTGGAGATTCACGCCTGGAACGCCCGCGTGTCGCGCCTGGAGCTCCCCGATCGCATGGTGTTCGACCTCGATCCGGGGCCGCAGGTGGCGTGGCCCGAGATCGTCGAGGGGGCGCTGAAGATCCGCGGCATCCTCGAGCACTTCGAGCTGGCCAGCTTCGTGAAGACCACGGGCAGCAAGGGGCTGCACGTCGTGGTGCCGCTCGTCCCGCACGCCAGCTGGACGGACACCCTGGAGTTCTCGCGCGCCATCGCGCAGGCGATCGCGCGCGCAGAGCCGCAGCGGTTCTCGGCCGGACTCGCCAAGGCGGGGCGGGAAGACAAGATCTTCGTCGACTACCTGCGGAACCGGCGGGGGGCCACCTCGGTCAGCGTCTACTCGACGCGCGGGCGCCCCACGGCGTCGGTCTCCGTGCCGGTCTCGTGGCAAGCGCTGGGGACGAGCACGCGCTCCGATGCCTTTCACGTGACCGACCGCGCCGGCTGGCTCACCAGGCGGCGCGGCGATCCCTGGGGCGACTATCTGAAGACGCGGCAGAAGCTCACGGCGCGCGATCTCGCCGCCGCGGCGGCTGTCCTGCGCGACCTGACGAAGGCCCGCGGCTGAAGCGGGGGCGCGTGGGCGACCGTGGGCCACGCGGCTGAAATCTGCGGCGCGCGCCTACATGGAGACCCCGATTTCGACCTTCGCGCGCGCGTCGTGCGCGCGGACGCTTCAGGTCCGCCGGGGGTGTGTCGATGCCCTTTGCATGGGTTCGTTGGTGTTCGCCGTCGTGATGTTGTCGAGCGGTCTCGCGCTGTCCGCCCGGTCGATCGAGTCAGCCGCCAGCATGGCGAACGAGGGGACCTCGGTCGCCTTCTTCGTGGGACTGACGATCTGTGGAGCAGGGGTCTTCCTGCTGGTGCGTGGGGTCGCCCGTCGCTCGGCGCGGAATGCCCAGGTGGCGAGCCGCTCGATGAGCGCGACCGTAGATCGCTGGCGCGCCAAGGATCTGGACGGAATGTTCGGCCCGCCCGCCCGACGCTGGGGCGCGAGCTACGGCGGCGAGCTGGGGATGTCGGCGAACCGCACCGAGTTTCGCGAGGCGGCCCGCGCGCTGCTGTTCGCGTGCGACGAAGATCCGCAGAAGGCCGCCCGCACCCGCCGCGCCGTGCGCAGCGCCTGCCGACGCTCGCACTTTCGCGGCGTGGTGAAGACGGCGCAGCCGACGCGGCACCGGGTCCGCATGAGGGGGCTCGCCTTCTCATGATCTCCCCCGCGTAGCCCGGCGATCCCGGCGCGGCGAAGCGTGCTCTTGCGCGCCCGCTCTGGCGGTCTCGTCGCCCGAGGAGGGAGGACGAGGCTTTACCTCTGGCGGTGGGTGTGTCAGGGAGAGCCATGTCGCTTTGCTTGCATGGCTGTGCCGTGAGCGCCTTGGTTGTCGTCGGGTGCATCATTCCGCCGGCGCCGGCGACGATCCCTGCTTCGGGGGTGATGGGGCAGCCGCGGGCTTCGATGAAGGCGGCCCACGTGAAGGGGGAGAACCCGTTCAAGGACGCGTACTGGGTGGTCGAGCCCGAGTCGAATGCGCGGCGCACGGCCGACAAGTGGCGCGCCGATCGTCCCGTGGACGCGGCGGCCATGGAGAAGATCGCCGGTCAGCCGGCGGCGGCCTGGATCGGCAACTGGAGCAACCCGGTCGACGTCGAGGTGAAGAGGCTGGTCTGGGCGAAGACGGGGGCGGGCGGTCTGCCGGTGATGATCCTCTACAACCTTCCGTTCCGCGACTGCGGCTCGTACTCGGCGGGCGGCGCTGGCTCGCCCGACAAGTACCGGAAGTGGATCCTCAAGGTGGCCGACGGCATCGGCTCGCGGCGCGCCGTCGTGGTGCTCGAGCCCGATGGGTTGCCGATGCTGACGAAGTGCCTGGACGCGCGCCGGCAGCAAGAGCGGATCGATCTGATTCGCTTCGCCGTCGACACGCTGACGGCGCTGCCTGGCGCGGCCGTCTACCTCGACGCGGGCCATTCGCGGTGGGTCAGCGCCGCCGAGATCGCGCCGCGCCTGCAGGCCGCCGGCATCGACCACGCCGACGGGTTCTCGCTGAACGTGTCGAACTACCAGTCCACGCCCGACAGCCTCGCCTACGGCAAGCAGGTCTCCGCGCTGCTGGGGGGCAAGCACTTCATCGTCGACACCAGCCGCAACGGCAACGGCGCGCCGGTCGGCGCCGGCCCCGACGACGAGCGGAGCTGGTGCAACCCGGACGGGCGCGCGCTGGGAATTCCCCCCACCACCAGCACCGGCGAGCCGCTGTGCGACGCGTTCTTCTGGCTGAAGCCGCCCGGCGAGTCGGATGGCATGTGCAACAAGGGGCCCGCCGCCGGCAACTGGTGGCCGCAGAAGGCGCTCGAGCTGGCGAAGAACGCGCACTGGTAGGATTCACCCGTCGTGTCGCCCTTCGAGAATGCGGCCGGGTCCGCGCCGCTGTCCGCGGCGCTGGAGCGGGCGCTCGTCGTGCAGCTCGGTCACACCTGGAGCGAGCTGAACCAGAACCATTTCCGCGGCCGGCTGCGCCGGCCGGTGATCGCGCTGTCGGACACCGAGCGGCGACTGGGGGCCTGGAACGGCGGGACGCGCACGCTGTCGCTGGCCCGCGTGCTGGTGCTCGATCGCTCGTGGATGGTGGTGCGCGAGGTGCTGAAGCACGAGATGGCCCACCAGTTCGTCGACGAGGTGCTGGGGGTGCGCGATCAGACGGCCCACGGCCCCGCGTTCGACAACGTGTGCCGGCAGCATGGCTTCGACGCCTCGGCGGTGGGGCTGCCCGAGCTGGCCGAAGGGGCGGCCGGTCTCGGCGGCGGCAGCCCCATCCTGCGGCGCATCGCGCGACTGCTCGCCCTCGCCGACAGCCCGAACGCGCACGAGGCGGAGGCGGCCATGCGGGCGGCGCAGCGCCTGATGTTGACCCACAACATCGACGTGGCGGCGGCCGCCACGCGCGAGGGGTTCACGTTTCGCCAGGTGGGCACGCCGAGTGGGCGCGTCTCGGGCGCCGAGCACGTGCTGGCTGGGATCCTGGCGCGCCACTTCTTCGTCGAGGCGATCTGGGTCCCGTCGTATCTGCCGCTCGCCGGCAAGCAGGGGCGGGTGCTGGAGCTGTGCGGGACCGTCTCCAACCTCGACGTCGCCGGCTATGTGCACGGTTTCCTGCTCGAGACCGGCGAGCGGCTCTGGCGGCAACACCGTGAGAGCCGGGGGCTCGACGGCAACCGCGAACGGCGGCGATTTTTGCTGGGCGTGATGATGGGCTTCGACGACAAGCTGGCCGCCGCCTCGGCGGAGAACCGCCGCGAAGGGCTGATCTGGGTCGGCGATCCGGCGCTCACCGACTACCTGGGGCGCCGCTACCCGCGCCGCACGGGCGGCGCCGGCATCGGCGTGCGCGCGACGGAGAGCTACGAAGACGGGCGGCGCGCCGGCCGCGAGATCGTGTTGACGAAGCCGATGCCCGCGCCGGGGGCGCCCCCGACTCAGCGCGGACGGTTCCTGCCGTCGCGTAGCTGACCGCGGACCTAGCCCGGACCTGAGCGTGGCACTGGCGAGCGGATCCCAGGGTCGCGCGGCACGGAGGCCATCTGAAAGCGAACAGCCAGGGCTGCGCGATGCGCTCCTCGGAGTTGGCCGCGGACGGCCAACTCCTGCGGTGCGCCCTGTTTTGAGACCAGAATCAAACGCGCTCGAACAGTCGATCGTTCGAACAGTCGATCGGTTGATTCTCCAGGCGACCACGACGTCAGAGCGAGCGGAGCGAGCGAGTCCAAGCACCCGGCAGGCGCGGCTTAGCCGCGCCGGCGTCGACGGCCTAGTCTGCGGGGGAGTCCGTGAGGGGGCGAGCCCCCTCACGCTCATTTCGACTTGAGCGTCAAAATGTTCGGCGACGACTGCTTGCCGCTGGCCGCGACCATGCCGCCCTTCCCGTCGCGCGCCTCGGCGTAGTACTGCAGCAGCTTTCCCGAGATACGGTCGCCCGGGATCATGGCCATGTACCATCCCTTCTTGTTCTTCTCCATGACCAGCGCGCTGTAAACGGCGCTGCCGGTCGCGCGGTAGAGGAACGAGATCGACTTCGCCTTCGCCTTCGGCTGCGCGAGGCAATGGACGTACAAATCGGTGCCGGTCGGCGCGGTCTCGGGCACGTCGCAGTACACCGACTCCGAGAAATGAGAAGGCAGCTCGGGGCCGGCCGCCAGGGTCTCGCGCTCGGCGCGCTCCTTCTCTTCCCGCGCCTTGCGGTCGCTGTCGCGCGCCTCCGTCGCCTCCTTGACCTTCTCGAGCTTGTCCTTGGCGTCGCGCTCTTTCTTCTCGCGGGCCAGGCCGTCGGCGATGGTCTTGTCCTTGTCCGCCTTGTCCTTGTCGGCCTGCTGGATCCGTTGCTTGGCGTCCGCGAGGGCCTGCTTGGCCTCGGCCAGCAGCTTGTCCTTGTCCTGCAGCTGCTTCTCGAGCTTCTCCTTGGCGTCGCGTTCCTTCTTCTCGCGAGCCAGGCCGTCGGCGATGGTCTTGTCCTTTTCGGCCCGCTCCTTGTCGACCTCCAGAGCCTGCTTCTTCGCGTCGACGTCGGCCTGCTGGGCCTGCTTCTTCGCCTCCACCTCGGCCTGCTGCTTCTCTCTCCGGGACTCGGCGTCGGAGTCTTGCATCTGCTTCTTGGCCTCGGCGACGATCTGCTTCAGCTGCCCCTGCAGCCGCTCCTTCTCGGCGCGCTCGGTGGCGGCATTCTCCTTGGCCTGGGCCAGCTCCTTCTGCAGCCTGTCACGCTCGGTCCGGCTCTGGCTCTCCACCTCCTTCACCTCGGCGGCGTTGCGGCGCTTCTCGGCCTCCAGGGCCTTGGCGCTCCGTCCGTCGTCACCGTCGCTGGCGGACTCCCGGGCCTGCCGCCCCTTGGGCGCCGGAGCCGCCTTCGCCTTGGGAGCTTCGTCCTCTTCCTCGTCGTCATCGGATGCGGCGGCGGCCGCGGCTTTTCCGGCGCCACCCTTCGGTCCGGCCTTGGCCTCGTCGAACGCCGCCGTGACCGTCTTCGTCACCATGCCGCTCGTGATCTGGATGTCGGGATTGAGCTTCAGCGCCTGCGAGAAGTACTTGATGCCCGCCGCGCGATCGTCGAGCCCGTCGACGTAGAGGACACCGAGGTGCAGGTAGGTGCGGGCCAGCATGGGGTGATCGCCCAGCACGTCCTTGCCGAGCTTCAACGCCTCCATCAGCTTGCTCTTCATCTTCTTGAAGTCGCCGTCGCCGTAGGCGGCGACCGCCGCTCGGTTCAGCACGGTGACCTTCTCGGCCACGGCGTCCTTGTCGGCCGCCAGGGCGGGCCGGCGCGCGACGACGATGAAGGAGCAAACGAAGAGGGCTGCCAGGATCCCTGCGGTGCGCGCTTTCACGAGCGCAGCTTAGGATCCGGATCAGCCGTAAAGCAATGGCGCGGCCGGGATCACGAGCCGGCGCGGGCGCTGCGCCCCGGCTGCACCGCGGCAACGAAGCGGACCTTGGGGTTGTCCTTCTCCGCCATCTGCAGCAGCCACTCCGAGTCGAACAGCACCAGCGGCCGGTCCTCGACGTCGAGGACGCAGGTGGTGCGGCCGCTCAGCTCGAACTTGTCGAGGTTCAGCTCGTCCCCCTCGATCCAGCGCGCCTGCCGGAAGGGGAGGCGATCGAACCCGACGGAGACCCGGTACTCGGACTTCAGGCGGGCCTGGATGACCTCGAACTGCAGGACGCCGACGGCCCCCAGGATCGGCTCGCGCTCGAGGCGCTTGCGATCGAAGAACAGCTGCACGGCCCCTTCCTCCGAGAGCTGGTCGAGCCCCTTCTTCAGCTGCTTGCGCTTCAGGGGATCCTCCAGGCGGACCCGCACGAAGTGTTCGGGCGAGAAGCGGGGGATCCCCTCGAACTCCAGCGGCTCTCCCTCGCACAGCGTATCGCCGATGCGCAGCACGCCCGGGTCCCAGATGCCGATGATGTCGCCCGAGTACGCCTCGTCGATGACGGTGCGCTCCTGGGCCAGGAACTGCACCGGCCGG